>JBFWWW010000206.1:0-6149 GCA_050245975.1 Hyphomicrobiaceae bacterium | reverse complement strand
TGTCCTTGCGCGCGCCGTGAGCGCGGACAAGCGCGTGCGCGTATTACGCGACGGTCGGCGCGGCCTTGTCGGCGCGCTCAATGCCGGCCTGGCGGCGGCTCGCGCACCGTTGGTTGCGCGCATGGATGCCGACGATATCTCCCGGCCGGACCGGTTCGCTCTGCAGGTGGCGTTCCTGCGTGACAATCCCGATGTCGGCGTTGTCGGTGGCCAGATGGCAAGCATCGACGGCGAAGGACTCCCGCTCGGCGCGGGCACGACCTTTCCCACCGCCTCGGATGCCATCGTTGTCGCACTTCTGAGCGGCCATTCGGTCGTTGCTCACCCCACTGTCATGGGGCGGCGCGATGTACTGACTGGTGTCGGTGGTTACCGACCCGCCTATCAGAGCGCAGAAGACCTCGACCTCTGGCTCAGGGTATCGGAGCGCACCGCGCTGGCGGTGGTCGATCGTGTCGTTCTCGACTATCGCCGCCACGGCGGGCAGGTTTCCCGCGCCACGGCATTGCGCCAGCGGTTCAGCACGCTGCTGGCCGTGACGATGGCGGAGCATCGGCGCGAAGGTTTGCCCGATCCCACGGGGGACCTCACGGAGCCCATCGACTGGCATGCACCGCTCCCCTGGGGGGGCGGTGCCGTCCCGCCCGATGTTGCCGATCTGGTCCGTTTCTTCCGCATCCTGGACGTGGTGCAGACCGGACGTACCGGTGCCACGGCCGACGATCTCGTCTGGGCGGCGGAGCATCTGCGGGCAGGAACCTTTTTCCGGTCGCGGCGGTTGCGCACGCCGCTGCTGTGCCAGGCCGGCCGGGCTCTCCTTGGGATGGGACGGTCATGGCCCGGTGCGCGGGCGATTGCGACCGGACTTGCCCGCGATCCCGTTCGCGCGCTTGCTGCGTTGCGGACGGCGGCTGCGACAGCTTCCACACGCTCATGAGTCGCCTTGTTTCGCACCGATGGCTGATGTAAGCGGGCTGCGCATACCTGCCGCGTAACGGGGCAGCGGGGCCGGGATCGCGGCCATCCACGAGGCGAAGCGCTTGAAGATACTTGCCGTCACTTCGGGCTATCACGACGCGGCGGCGGCTGCGCTCGACGACTACGATCTCAAGGCGGCGGTGCAGCTCGAGCGCCTCACGCGGCGCAAGGGCGACGGCAACCGCATTCCCTACGAGGCGATCGACGAGGTTCTCTCGCTCGCCGGCTGGGCGCGCGAGGAGGTGGACGTCCTGTGCCTTGCGCGCCTGCGTTTCCCCTATTTTCTGATCTCATCGATCTCCCCGCTGCGCCGGGTGAAATATGTCCTTCGCAGCCGGCCGGGACGACCGCGCCAGCGCACGCTGGAGTCGGAGGCGATCCGCCAGGGCGAAATCGATACGCTGAAGATTTTTGATGCCAAGGCTGCGCTGGGGCATCTCGGTCTCCGGCCGGACACGCGCGTATTTTTTTACAATCATCACGACGCGCACGCGCTTTCCGCCCTGTTCCATCACCCGGTCGACAACGTGCTCGCCTATACGGGCGATGGGCGCGGCGACAACCTCTACTACAGCTTCCATCACCTGCAGGATGGCACGCTGAGAACACTCTACGGCGGCGACAAGGAACTGCTTGCGCCGACGCCCATCGACAGCCTCGGGCAGGCCTATGCCTTCATGACGGGGGCGCTCGACTTCCGCCCCAATCGGCATGAAGGCAAGCTCACGGGCCTCGCCGGCTATGGCAAGCCGGTGGCGCTCGATGCCATCAAGCGGCACTTCCGCGTTGCGCCGGATGGACGAATCCATAGCGACTTCGACAGCTATGCGGCGATGCGGGCGGCGATCGTCGAAGTGGCCAAGACAAATTCGCGCGAGGACGCGGCCGCGACCATTCAGCAGGTGCTGGAGGATCTGGTCTCGCAGTCGGTGCGGACGCTGCTGGCGCGCACCGGCGCGCGGCATCTGGCGCTGGCGGGCGGCATCTTCGCCAACGTCCGTCTCAATCGTCTTCTATGCGAGGGGACGGGCGTCGACAGCATCTTCATCTTTCCGGGCATGGGCGACGAGGGCATTCCGGTCGGCGGCGCCTACCAGTTCCTGCTGCAGCGGGACGGGATTGCGCACTGGCTCAGCCGGAGACGCCGGATCGATACGATGTATCTCGGCCGCGACTACGGCGCCTCTGTCGATGCCGTGCATCGCGCTGCGCCGGGTATTCAGGTCATTGAGGGTGATCCGGCCGACGTCGCGGCCCGGCTGTGTGCGGCGGGCTATTGTGGCGCCATCTTCACGCAGCGCATGGAATTCGGGCCGCGTGCCCTGGGGGCCCGCTCCATCATCGCGAGCCCCACGGATGCGCGCATCAACGACAGCCTGAACGAGCGCCTGCAGCGATCCGAGTTCATGCCGTTCGCGCCCGTCGTGCTCGAGGAGGATGCGCGCCGCGTGTTCGGCATCGATGACCGCAACGCCTACGCCTGCCGCTTCATGACCATTACGACCGACGTCAAGGAGGAATGGCGGACGCGGATTCCGGCGGTGGTGCATGTCGATGGAACGGCACGCCCGCAGATTGTCACCGAGGCCGACAACCCGCTCTATGCGCGCACGCTGCGCCGGTTCCGCGATGTGACCGGGCTGCCGGCAATGGTCAACACGAGCTTCAATGCACACGAGGAGCCGATCATCGACACGCCGGAGCAGTGCCTCAGGGCGCTGCAGGACGATCGCGTGGATTTCGTCGTCACCGACGGTGGCGTCTATACGTTCAAGCCCATCGTGCCGGTCGCCGGATGAAGATCGCGGCGGTCTATCCGCGGGGCAGCCGCTTTTCACCCGCCCTGCCCACCGCACAGGACCTCGTGCTCGAGGGATTGGTTCGATACTCCGCCCATCGTGCGACGACACGGGTTTTCGCCGCGGACATTGCCTCTCCATTCGAAGGCATCGACTTTCACGGCCTGCCGCCTGCCGATGGCACGCGCAACGTGCCGACCGAGCGCATTGCCGCGGGCTTGGCTGACTTCGCGCCGGATGTCATCTGGGTGCAGGCGCATATCGCGGTCGCGGTGCGGCTTGCGCGGCGGTTCAAGGGCGTGCCCGTGCTCGTCCACCGACACGGCGTCGAGCCCCCTGTCTGGTCGCCGCGCGCGTGGCGGCGCATTCCGCAGCTCGCCGCGTTGGCGGGCGCCATCTACGTCAGTGAGACGGCGGCACGCAGTGCGGCCTATCCGTTCGTGCGCAAGTTCGTAGTGCCCAACGCGATCGATACGCAGGCGATCCAACCCGCGGTTGAGCGGGAAAAGGCGATCGTCTATGCGGGCCGGTTCGTCGCCAGCAAGGGCGTGCTGCCGATGTGCGCGGCGCTGACCGAGGCGCTTCCGCGACTGCCCGGTTGGCGACTGCGCATCTTCGCCATTCATACGAGCGACGAGCCTGAGACGGTCGCCACGGCGCAGGGGATGCTGGCGCCGCTCGGCGATCGTGCCGTCTGGCACACGGACGCGTCACCGGCGGAGGTCATGGCCGCCATGAGCCGTGCGGCGATCGCCATCGCGCCGTCGCTGGCGCCCGAGGGTTTCGGGCGGGCGGTTCTGGAAGCGATGGCCGGCGGCGCAGTCGTCGTTGCGGCACCCGTCGCGGCGTTCCGCGAAGTGATCGGAGACAGCGGCGTGATCCTGCCGCACGTCGACCAGGAGACGATTGCCGGCGCCGTGCTCGAGCTCGCGCGGAACGATGCGCAGCGTGCCGCCGTGGCAAAGGCGGGCCGCGCGCGGGCGATCGCCGAGTTCGACATCCGCGCCAGCGCAAAAAAACTCGATGCCGTCTTCGCGGCGGTGACGGGCGGTCAGGCCGGAACGGCGCGGCCGAGGTAGGAAATGGCGGCCGACACACCGCCGGCGCCATGGGGGATCTTGAGCGCGTCCAGCGCCATCTCGACGACGCCCAGCGTCCCGAGCAGCATCGGCGCGTTGACATGCCCCATGTGCGCGATGCGGAACGCCTTGCCGGTCAGCTCGCCCAGACCGACGCCCAGCACCACGCCGCACTTCTCGCGCGCGTAGTCGAGCAGCGGTTGCGGGTCGCGGCCCTGCATGAGGACATTGGTGATCGAGTTCGAGCGCTCCGCGGGATTGACGATGTTGAGCGCCAGCACCTGTCCCTCGGCCCACTTGCCGACGGCCGTGCGCGTGGCCTCCGCCAGCAGCGCGTGGCGCTGCGCCGCCTTGTCGAGTCCTTCGGCGAGGAGCATGTCGAGCGACTTGCGCAGGGCGAACAGGAGATGCTCGGGCGGCGTTCCGCAATACTTGTGATAGTGCTCGGCGCCGTCGCGGAAGGTCCAGTCCCAGTACAGGGTTCGCAGGTTGGCCGCCTTGTGGCGCTCGCGCGCCTTGTCGTTGGCGGCAACGAAGGCGAGCCCGGGCGGGGTCATCAGCCCCTTCTGGGAGCCCGCCATCGCGACATCGATCCCCCAGTCGTCCATCCTGAAGCTCATGCAGCCGAGCGAGGCCACGCAATCGACCATCAGCAGCGCCGGATGGCCGGTAGCGTCGATCGCCTTTCGGATGGCGGCGAGGTCGTTGACGACACCTGAAGCGGTATCGATCTGCACGACGAGAATCGCTTTGATCGCATGCGCCTTGTCGCGCTTGAGACGCTCCTCGACGGCCGCCGGATCGACGGCGCGGCGCCAGTCGCCTTTCAGGATCTCGACTTCGAGCCCGAGCATGTGTGCCATCTCGCCCCAGCCGGCCGCGAAGCGCCCGCTTTCGAGGACGAGCACCGTCTCGCCACGCGAGAGGACATTGGTCAGCGCCGCTTCCCAGCCGCCGTGGCCGTTGGCGGCATAGATGTAGGCGCGGCCCTTGGTGCCGAAAATCTTCGGCAGGTCGTCAAGCAGACTGAGCGTGACGCCGAGCATGGGGCCGGAATAGATGTCGACGGCCGGCCGCTGCATGGCGGCCAGCACCTCGTCTGGTACGTTGGTCGGTCCGGGAATGCTCAGGAATTGTCTGCCGTTGGCGACGCTCATGGTCTCACCCTGTGCAAATGGCTGCGCCGCAGGGGCGCATTTGCCGCGCACCTTGGCATAGGTCTCGGCCAATCAGAAGTGCGGCGTTGTCGGTCTTGTCATGAGGCATCAAGCCGCTTGTCGGGGGACGTACACAGGCTTTCGACGACGCAGATGCCGCAGCGGGGCTTGCGGGCCTGGCAGACATAGCGTCCGTGCAGAATGAGCCAGTGGTGGGCATGCTGGAGATAGCGCTCCGGTATGATCCGAAGAAGGTCCTGCTCGACGTCCAGCGGGGTCTTGCCCTGCGACAGCTTGAGGCGATGGGAGACGCGGAAGACGTGGGTATCGACGGCCATCGTCGGATGGCCGAAGGCGATGTTGAGCACCACATTGGCGGTTTTGCGGCCAACGCCGGGCAGCGCTTCGAGCGCCCCCCGGTCGTCGGGCACCTGCCCCCCGTGCTCAGCGATCAGCTGTTCCGAGAGCGCGATGACGTTGCGCGCCTTGTTGCGATAGAGACCGATGGTCTTGATGTAGTCCGTCAAGCGGGCCTCGCCCAGGGCCACCATGGCCTCAGGCGTCCGCACGATCTTGAACAGGGGCCGGGTTGCCCTGTTGACGCCGGCGTCCGTGGCCTGCGCGGACAGCACGACGGCTACCAGAAGCGTGTATGCGTTGACGTGCTCGAGCTCGCCCTTGGGTTCGGGATTGGCCGCCTTGAAACGGCGGAAAATCTCGGCGACAGTCTCGGGGCTCGCAAGTGCTCCCGCGGCACGGCGGACCTTGGCACGTGGCGTTTTGGCCTGCGGGACCGCCAGGCGCGTGCGGACGGTCCGTGCCGGTGCTTCCGGTCGCTTTCGATTTGAGGCCATCGCGGTTATCCCCGAAGTGCGGGATCGGCTGGGTCATTCAGGCGGGTCATTCAGGCGGGTCGTGGGCAGGCAGGATGTGATGACCGACAATAGCGCCGGCGCGCAAGCAAAAGCTCCGGCCTTCCGGGCAATGCTGACACCCTATCGCTCCCTGAGCCCCACGGGGTTCATCGTGCTCATGGCTGCTCTGAGCGCCATCAGTTTCATCACGGGAATGATCTTTTTCCTGAGCGGCGCCTGGCCGGTGATGGGGTTCTGCGGCCTCGACGTCCTGTTCATCTA
>JBFWWW010000205.1:0-6205 GCA_050245975.1 Hyphomicrobiaceae bacterium | reverse complement strand
CCAGCGTGGTGTTGGCCGTGCCCATGATGACGTCGGCCTTGGCGTCGATGATCTTCTTCATCGGGCTTGCGACATCCACCGGCTGGATCTCGACCCATTCGGTGGCGACGATCTTGGCCAGGCCCTTGGGTTCCAGCACCGTCCTGATGTAGTGCGTCAGGCCATTGACGATGTCCACGAAGGCGGGAGACGCCTGCGTCGACAGGAAGGCGACGTTGACCGGCCTCTTCTCGGGATGCTGCTGGATGAACCATGTCAGCGCCGCCGCCCACTCGTGCGCATAGCTCGGGCGGACGTTGAAGAGCCACTGATCCGGCTGCCAGCTGTAGCCGTAGCCCGGCGGCGCGTAGAGCACGGGCACCTTGTCGCGCGGCAGGCGCTGCTGCAGAGCCGCAACGTCCGCACCGCCAAGACCCATGGCGAGAACGGGCTTGTTCTCGCTCAGGATGCCCGGCCAGAGGCTCGCCACCACCGTGCCGTCATAGCGTGTGTCGTAGTTCTTGACGGTGAGCTTGATGCCAAGCTTCTTGCCTTCGTTGTCGTTCCACCACTTGAACACCGCATCGCGCGCGATGAGGTGCTTGGTGAGATCGGCGAAGGGCCCGGAATTGTCGACGATACCGGGGATCTTGTATTCGACCTGAGCCAGCGCCGGCGCGGCGCCGCCCATGCCGGCCGCCAGCGCGGCAGCCAGTATCCAGCCTGTCTTTCTCATACGCTTCCTCCGTGACCACTCGTTTCGTGTCTGACGACGCTCTAGCCGAGCCAGCGCTTGCGCCTCTTGTAGTGTTTGACGTCCCTGAAGCTCTTGCCCTGCCCCGACAGGCTCATGCCGAGATAGAATTCCTTGATGTCCTCGTTGTCGCGCAATTCCTGCGCTGTGCCGAAGAGCACGATGCGGCCGTTCTCCATGACGTAGCCGGAATCGGCAACGCCGAGCGCGACCTTCGCGTTCTGCTCGACCACCAGGAACGCTATTCCCTCCTCGTCGCGCAGGCGGCGCACGAGCGCGAAGATCTCCGCGACGATCAGCGGAGCGAGGCCGAGCGACGGCTCGTCCAGCAGAACAAGCCGCGGCTTGGCCATGAGCGCACGCCCGATGACGAGCATCTGTTGCTCGCCGCCCGACAGGTAGCCGGACGTGCGCCCGCGCATGTCGCGCAGTTTTGGGAAGTAGCCGTAGATGCGCTCCAGCATCTGGCGGCGCTCGGATTGGCCCTTCAGCACCTTTCCGCCCACCAGCAGGTTCTGCTCGACCGTCATGTGCGGCAGGATTTTCCGGCCTTCCACGACCTGCACCAGACCCCGCCGCACCAGGTTCTGCGGCTCCTCGGTCTGGATGGGCTCGCCGTTGAACGCGATCGTCCCGGCCGTCACGCGTCCGTCCTCCGAGCGCAGGAGGCCCGAGATCGCCTTCAGGGTCGTCGTCTTGCCGGCTCCGTTGGCGCCGAGCAGCGCAACGATCTTGCCGGCCTCGACGTCGAGGTTCACCCCTTTCAGGACCAGAATCACGTCGCTGTAGACGACCTCGACGTTTGTCAGCTGCAGAAGCATCGCACCGTCGCTCTCAATGTGGGAAAGGCCAGATGCGATAGCTCTCTTTGATGATATTCCACCGGTGCACGAGGCCGCGCGGTTCGAAGATCATGAAGAGAACGATGAGGCCGCCGAGCAGGATGTTCATGCTGGCAAAGACGATCTGCCCGCCGAGTTGAGGGATGAGATCGGTGAGGGCAGGCCCGGCCGCCGTGATCAGCTCCTGCAGCAGGCGGATGACGACGGTGCCGACGATGGCGCCCAGAACCGATCCCATGCCGCCGACGATCAGCATGCCGATGTACCAGACGGAGAGCCACAGAGTGAACTGATCCACCTGCACGTAGCGCACGTAGTAGGCCCACAAACCGCCGGCAATGCCGGCGTAGAAGGCGCCGATGAAGAACGCCAGCACCTTGTAGTAGAACACGTCGATGCCGATCACCTCGGCCGCGTTGTCGTTGTCGCGCACCGCGACCAAAGCCCGGCCGGTACGGCTGCGCGCAAGTCCGAAAGCGCCCGCCGTCATCAACGCCGTCACGGCGAGCACGAGGAAATAGATGCGCGTGTCCGAGTCGAAGGCGAAACTGCCGAGGCTTGCCGGCTCGAGACGCAGACCCTCGGCGCGACCGAACCACTCCTTGGGCAGCTTGAGCATGGCGAATGTGAAGATGTACTGCGCGGCGATCGTGGTCAGCGCCAGGTAGAAGCCCTTGATGCGCAGAGCCGCGAGGCCGAAAACAGCGCCGAATACAGCCGCCCCGATGCCGCCGAGCGGCAGCGTCAGCCAGAACGGCAGGCCCACCTTCGACGCCAGCGCACCAACCACGTACCCGCCGACGCCCATGAAGGCGGACTGCCCCATGTTGATCTGACCCGCATATCCGGACGTGAGCTGCAGCCCCACCACGGCAACGAGCGTGATGCCGATGATATTGGCGATACCGACAATGCGGGCCGACGCGATCAGCGGCAGCAGCACCAGCGCCGCACACAGCACGGCAAACCACGCCCACTGACCCGGCGTGCGAATGAGGGCATGGTCCTCGGCATAGGTCTCGGCGAAAACGCCACCGGGGAGTGTCATGGGTGGTCAGATCCTCTCGATGGTCTTCCAGCCGAACAGGCCGGTCGGTCGCACAAGAAGAATGACGACCATGATGAGGAACGGAAATACGCCGGCGACCCCGCCGTCAAAAACCGGGTCGAGAAAATAGGCGGCAAGCGCCGAGGCGATGCCGACGATCAGCCCGCCGACGACAACGCCGCCGATGGATTCGAGCCCGGCGAGCAGCGCGACCGGAAGAGCCGCGAAACCGATGTCGGATGCGAGGAATGTCATGCCCTTGCCGTTGAGGAAGACCACGGCGGCGAGCGTGGAGAAGACGCCGCTCAGCGCCCAGGCCACAGCGACGGAGCGCTTGACGGAAATCCCGAGCGACAGCGCGGTCTGGTGATCCTCCGCCACCGCGCTCATCTCGAGGCCGAGCTGCGTACGGTTGAAGAACCACGACATCAGCGCGGCGATCACCAGCGTTGCGATCCCACCCCACAGCAGCGCCTGGTCGATAACTATGGGACCGATACGCGCGGCCTTGACAGGCAGGATGGCCGGGAAGAACCGCACTTCAGGGCCCCAGATCACCAGAACCACGCCGCGGATCAGGATCAGCAGCCCGATCGTCACCATGACGAAGGAAAACAGCTCCTCGCCGACCAGCGGCCGCAAGAACAGGCGCTCGATCACGAGACCAAGCACGAGACTGGACAGGAGCGCCAACGGAACGGCGACCCACCATTCGAGGTCGAGCAGCGCCACGTACGACCAGATCAGGAACGCGCCGACGACGATGATCTCGCCCTGCGCAAAATTGAAGACGCGGGCCGAGCGGTAGATGATGACGAAGCTCATCGCGATCAGCGCATAGAGCAGCCCTGTCAGCGCACCGTTGATGAGATAGGTGAGAAGGCTACCCATGCGCCGCCCTCCGCTCCGGGCTTTGCGGGGCGTCGACGGCCGCGGGAGCGCCAACGTCCATGACATGGACGACGGCGTTGAGCCGCCCGACCCGACCATCCTGGTATTTCACCGGAATGTCGGCCGTCGCCTGGGAGGCGCCGCCGTAGATGGCAGAGATGAAGGTCGCATACTTCTCTTCCAGGTATTTGCGCCGCAGCTTGCGGGTGCGCGTCAGCTCGTCCTCGTCGGGATCGAGCTCCTTCGGGAAATTGATGAAGCGGCGGATGTGAGCACCTTCCGGCAGCAGGGCGTTGACGTGTTCGAGCTCCTTGCGGATCAGCTCCCGGATGCGCGGGTTCTGCGACAGGTCGGCGAAGGTGGTGAAGGCCACGCCGTTCTGCTCGGCCCAGCGCCCGAGCGTGTTGGCATTGATGTTGATGAGCGCGGCGACGAACGGCTTCGTGTCGTCGCCGAGCGTCATCGCATCCTTGATGAACGGGCTGAACCGCAGACGGTTCTCGATGAACTGAGGCGGGAAACTGTGGCCCGTCGACAGCCGGCGCATATCCTCGAGGCGATCAAGATAGACGATCTCGCCTTTGCCGGTCTGGTGCACGGCGTCCTCCATGCGATACCAGCCGTCGACCATCTTTTTCGCCGTTGCCTCGGCGTTGTTGTAGTAGCCCGCGAACCCGATTCCGCCGCGAACGAGCAACTCGCCGTCGTCGGTAATCCTGTACTCCAGCGGCGTACCGAGCTTCGGATGGACCTTGAGCCAGCTTCCGACCGTTTCCAGATCGAAAGCCGAGCCCTGATGCGCGGTCAGCAATCCCACCTCGGTGGTGCCATAGATGTTGCGCAGCGGCACGCCCATGGCGTGGAAGAAGCGGAAGACTTCGGGCGCCATGCCGGAGCCACCGGACACCGCCACCCGCGCCGACTGTAGCCCGAGGTTGTCGCGCAGATGACGCAGAACCGCGAGGTCGGCAATCCACCCGCCGAAACGGGTAACCGGACCCACAGGTTTGCCGTCGAGCCGCGCCAGATTTGCACGCCGCCCGAGCGCCATGCCGGCGCGGAAAATGGCGCGGCGCAGGACGCCCGCGTCCATCATCTTGGCTTCGACCGTCGTGTAGAGGCTTTCCCACTGGCGCGGACTGAGCATCAGCGCCTCCGCGCCGATCTCGCGGATGTTGTCCTGAACCGTCTCCGGCTCCTCGGGGAAATTGACGATGAAGGGCACGACCAGCGCCATCGCCAGACCGAAGAACTGCTCGGTCGCCCACGCCGGCGAGATGTAGGAGAGATACTGCGTGGAGGGCGGAAACTCGATGCCGCCGATGATCCGGGCCGGCGCTTCGAGCATGTACCGGTGTGTCAGGATACAGGCTTTCGGGTTGCCCGTGGTGCCCGACGTGTAGCTGAGGACGGCGATATCGTCGCTCTTGCCGGCGGCCAACTCCTTCTCGAACAGCTCCGAGCTCCGCGCCAGAACGGCGCGTCCGCGCTCGCGGACGCTTTCCAGCGTTCGCAGCTTGGGATGGGAATACTTCCACATGCCGCGCGCGTCCCAGTAGGCGATGGTCTTGAGCAGCGGCAGCTTGGATTCGAGCTCGAGCGCCTTGTCGACCTGCTCCTGGTCCTCGCACATGACCGCGACGGCTTCGGAATGCCTGAGCAGGAACTCCATCTGCGATGCGGTCAGATCGGGATAGAGGCAGACGACCTTGGCGCCGATGCAGTTCGCCGCATACTGGCACCAGAAGAGCTCAGGCTCGTTTTCGCCGACGATGGCAACCGTTTCCCCGCGCTTCACGCCGAGGTCGGCGAGCCCCATCGCGATCTCGCGCACGGTGGCTGCAACGTCGTCCCAGGTGTAGCGCTGCCAGATGCCGAAGTCCTTGCGCCGGTGCAGCACGCGCCCCTTGTTGCGCTCGGCCTGATAGAACAGGAGCTGAGGGATGGTCGCCACGCCGGCGGCGATAAACTCGTCGTACTTTCCCCATATGTCCGAGAGCGGCGCAGACCGTGTCATGCGTGCTCCTCGCCCAGATAGGCCTTGATGACGGCGGGGTCGCGCTTGATCGTGTCGGGCGTTCCCTCGGCGATAACGTGGCCCCAGTCGAGAACGACGATGCGGTCGGCGATGTCCATCACCACCTGCATGTCGTGCTCCACGATCAGGATCGGGATGTCCATGGCCTCGCGGATATCGATGATGAACCGCGCCATGTCCTCCTTTTCCTCGAGGTTCATCCCGGCCATCGGTTCGTCCATCAGCAGGACGCGCGGCTCCATGGCGAGCGCGCGACCGAGGTCGACGCGCTTGCGAAGGCCATAGCTGAGCGAACCGACCAAACGATGCCGGATCTGCTTGATCTCGAGGAAGTCGATAATCTCCTCGACCTTGCGCCGTTCGGCGATCTCTTCCCGGTAGGCCCAGGGCCAGTAGAAGAAGCCCTGCAGGGCATTCGTCTTCATGTGCAGATGCCGCCCGGTCATCAGGTTGTCGATGACGCTGAGGCCGGCAAAGAGCTGCAGGCCCTGGAATGTCCGGCCGACGCCACGCTGCGCGATGGTGTGCGGAGCCGATCCCGTGATCTCGGTGTCGCGGAAAAAGAGCCGTCCCTCTTGCGGGATATTGAAGCCGTTGAGACAATTGAGCGTGCAGCTCTTGCCGGCGCCGTTCGGCCCGATCACCGCAAGATC
>JBFWWW010000204.1:0-6378 GCA_050245975.1 Hyphomicrobiaceae bacterium | reverse complement strand
GAATATGTCGATGTGGCGCACGCCTTCTTCGACGGCGACGAGCCGAAAGTCGTGAACGGTGTGCTGGACAAGCTCGCGCGCCACCTGAGGCCGCAGGAGTTTTCAGTGGGACCGGCGGGGGCGCCCGAAACGGGTTGAGCCGCTGCTGGCGCCGATGACGGATATGCAAGTGCCGCACGAGCCGATCCGCAGCGAGGACGATTTCATCCGGGAGTACCTGGCCCCGCTGTCGCGCGGGTTCGCCGGCAGCCAGATGCTGGCGGACGACTGTGCCATTCTCCCACCCGAACCCGGCGCTGATTTTGTGCTCAAGACCGATCCGGTCGCCGAGGGGGTTCATTTCCTGCCCGGCACGGCGCCGCAAGACGTGGCGTGGAAGGCGCTGGCGGTCAATGTCTCCGACCTCGCCGCGAAGGGCGCCGAGCCGCGCGCGTACCTGATGGCGCTGTCGTTCCCGGTCGTGCCTGCGCGCAGCTGGATGGCGGCATTTGTTTCCGGTCTGGCGGACGCTCAATCGGCGTTTGGCTGCCACCTCATCGGCGGCGATACCGACGTTCGCCCGGGTCCGCTTTCGATCTCCATCACGATCATCGGTGCGGTTCCCACAGGACGGCTTGTGGCGAGGACGGGCGCGCGGCCTGACGATGGCGTCTTCGTCTCCGGTACGATCGGAGATGCGGGACTGGGATTGGAGAGCTGCCGCGGCGGCGGGACGGGCTGGCCGATCGATGTGGCGGCACGGACAGACCTGGAACAGCGCTATTCGCGGCCGCAGCCCCGGCTGGCGCTGAGGCAGGCGCTCAGGGATCACGCCACTGCGGCGATGGACGTATCCGACGGGCTGGTGAAGGATTTCGGGCGGCTGTGCCGAGCCTCGGGGTGCGCCGGACGACTGTTTGCCGATCAGGTTCCCCTCTCTCCCCCGGCGCGTGCCATCGTCACGGCCGATCCCCCGCGGCTTGCCCGGCTCATGGCGGCAGGGGACGACTACGAGGTGCTTTGTACGGTGCCCGCGGACCGGGAAACGGCGTTTCTGGATGCTGCCGCGCGTGCATCGGTCGCGATGACGCGGATCGGGGCGATGTTCGCCGGTACACCGGCCGTTGCCGTTCTCGACCGCGACGGCCGCAGGATCGAAATCGAGGGCGGCGGCTGGGACCACTTCGGGCCGCCCCGCTAGGCCGCCGGCGTGCGGCGTAATTGTGCAATTCCCCTGTTGCGGGAGTGTTGCAAGACGGCCGCAGTTTTGGCATGGTCGCGCGCGAATCCAACCCTGGGGGCATATTCAGCCGTTGGTTGTGTTGCGGGACAGCCAAAGCCCGCCGTATCGGCTGTGCATTCAAAATACCCAAGGGTGACCAAGAGGGGGACTCCTTCGACCATGACCAATGTAATTTGGGCGATCATCGCCGCCGGCGCGCTTTCCATCCTGTACGGTGTGTTCACCGTCCGGGCCGTGATGGCGGCGGATGCCGGCACGGCGCGCATGCAGGAAATTGCTGCCGCCATTCAGGAAGGCGCGCAGGCCTACCTGACGCGTCAGTACACGACCATCGCCATCGCGGGCGCGGTCATCTTCGTGATTGTCGGTGTCCTGCTCGGCTGGCTGGTGGCGATCGGGTTCCTGATCGGCGCCGTACTTTCGGGCGTGGCCGGGTTCATCGGCATGCTGGTCTCGGTCCGGGCGAACGTCCGCACGGCGCAGGCGGCGACGCGGTCGCTTGCCGAAGGGCTGTCGATGGCTTTCCGCGCCGGTGCGGTGACGGGTCTTCTCGTTGCCGGTCTCGCGCTTCTCGGCGTCGTCTGCTACTACGCCTTCCTCACCCATATCCTCGGGCACCCATCGACGAGCCGCACGGTCGTCGATGCGCTGGTCGCGCTGGGCTTCGGCGCGTCGCTGATCTCCATCTTCGCGCGTCTTGGCGGTGGCATCTTCACCAAGGGCGCGGACGTTGGCGGTGATCTCGTCGGCAAGGTCGAGGCGGGCATCCCGGAGGATGATCCGCGCAATCCCGCAACCATCGCCGACAACGTCGGCGACAACGTTGGCGACTGCGCCGGCATGGCGGCCGACCTGTTCGAGACCTACGCCGTCACCGTGGTCGCGACCATGGTGCTGGCGGCCATCTACTTCAACGGCCAGCCGGTCGTCGGCAACATGATGCTGTTCCCGCTGGCGGTTTGCGCGGCCGGCGTGGTGACGTCGATCGTCGGGACATTCTTTGTCCGCCTCGGCGCCAACCAGTCGATCATGGGCGCCCTCTACAAGGGCTTCATCGCCACGGGCGTCCTCTCGGTCATCCTGCTTTGGCCGATCACCGACGCGCTGCTCGGCATGGGCACGACCTTCAATGCGCGCGGCATCGCCTTTACCGGTCGCGACCTCTTCTGGTGCGGCGTCGTCGGCCTTCTTGTGACGGCCGCAATCATCGTCGTGACGGAGTACTACACCGGCGTCGGCTACCGCCCTGTGCGGTCCATCAGTCAGGCTTCCGTGACGGGGCACGGCACCAACGTGATCCAGGGTCTCGCCGTGTCGCTCGAGGCGACGGCGCTGCCGGCGATCATCATCATCGCGGGCATCATCGTATCGTTCAAGCTGGCGGGGCTATTCGGCATCGCCATCGCGGTGACGAGCATGCTCTCGGTTGCCGGCGTGGTTGTCGCGCTCGATGCCTTCGGTCCTGTCACCGACAACGCCGGCGGCATCGCGGAGATGGCCGGTCTGCCGAAGGAGATCCGCAAGACGACCGATGCGCTCGATGCGGTCGGCAACACGACGAAGGCGGTGACCAAGGGTTACGCCATCGGCTCGGCGGGCCTCGGCGCGCTGGTGCTGTTTGCGGCCTACAACGAGGACCTGCGGTTCTTCATCAGCCAGGCAAAGCCGGGGTCGCTGTTCCACAACCTGACGGTCGATTTCTCGCTGTCGAACCCGTACGTCGTCGTCGGCCTGCTGTTCGGCGGCCTGCTGCCGTACCTGTTCGGCGGTATCGCCATGACGGCCGTGGGCCGGGCCGGCAGCGCCGTCGTCGAGGAGGTGCGTCGCCAGTTCCGCGAGAAGCCCGGCATCATGAAGGGCACGGACAAGCCCGACTATGCGCGCGCGGTGGACATGCTGACGCGGGCCGCGATCAAGGAAATGATCATCCCGTCGCTGCTGCCGGTGCTGTCGCCGATCGTCTGCTTCTACGTGGTCAAATGGATCGCGGGCACGGGCAATGCCTTTGCCGCGCTGGGCGCGATGCTGCTCGGCGTGATCGTTACGGGCCTCTTCGTTGCCGTGTCGATGACGGCTGGCGGCGGCGCCTGGGACAACGCCAAGAAGGCCTTCGAGGACGGCTTCGTCGACAAGGATGGCGTCAAGCACGTCAAGGGCACCGAGGCGCACAAGGCGTCGGTGACCGGCGATACGGTCGGCGACCCCTACAAGGATACCGCCGGTCCGGCCGTCAATCCGATGATCAAGATCACGAACATCGTTGCGCTGCTGCTGCTGGCGGTTCTGGCGCACGGATCTTGAAGGCTGCAGAAACCGAAGGGACCCCGCGACTTGCGGGGTCCTTTTTCTTTCGGAGGATGGAGGGCGCGGCTATTCCAGGCCGAGCTGCTTCGTTCCGAGATTGCGGAACAGAGCCTTGAGGATGCCCTCGTCACGCGCGTGACTGGGTGTTTCGCGGGTGGCGATGTTGATCACCTTGCCGTCCTGCAGGCCGTAGTTGGCCACGCGATCGACGGAACCCATCGGGTTGAAGTAGACGACGAGAACCTTGCGGTCCTTCTCCACCGGCTTGAAGAACGCAGTCTGCCCTTGCGTGCTGCTGATATAATAGAATGCCGAGCCGCCACTAACGGTGGCTGTCGTCGTCGGCGTGCCCAGGATGCCCTTGACCTGCTCCTGGCCCATGCCAGGGTGCACCTGCTGGACCTCGTTTTCCTGGAACTGATGCCCGTGCTTCGTCACCGTTTCCGAGCAGCCGGCCACGCCGAGCCCGAGCAGCGCGCCGAGCGCCATCTGGCGCATGAGCCCACCGTTGCCGGTGAGCCGCGCGGCAGCAAGTCGCCTGCTTCGCATCGTTGCGTTACCCCTCGCGAATCGCCAACTGCCGTTCCATCTCATTCGGCTATCCGAGGATTTACAGCTTTTCAACGGATGGCCCCCGCCATCCCCCACTGAATACGCCGGATGGATTGAAAGGAACACGCGCAAACCATGCTGGCATGGCTCAAGCAAAAGCGGAAAGTCCGGCACAATGCACGGGAGCTTTATGGCTCGATTGTGACCCAGGCCCGCGACGAATTTTTCTATGACCGTCTCGGAGTCCCGGACTCGCCGGAAGGGCGGCTGGAGCTGATCGTGCTGCATCTGGTGCTGGTTCTTGACCGCCTCCAGGTTGCAGGGAACGATGCCCGCGAGGCCGCTCGAGCCCTGACCGAGGCGTTTGTCATCGACATGGACGATGGGTTGCGAGAGATGGGTACCGGCGACCTTGCCGTGCCGCGCAAGGTCCGCAAGGCCGCCGCCGCCGTATTCGATCGCCATCGCGACTATATGCAATCCTGGCGGGATGCCGATCCCATGGCACTCGATGCGGCGCTCGCGCGGCATGTCGGGAGGCTCGGCGCCGGTGTTCATGTCGCCGACCTGGCGGACTATGCGCGCGCCGCGCGCGACCGCCTGGCCACGCAGGACCTGTTGAATGCTGGCGGCGCCGGCGCCGTATTCCCGAGGCCATCCGCGGACGGCAGACGCGCACGGGTGTCACCATGACCCAGTTGTCGGAATGGGTGCATCGGCTGCGTGACATTCCCGAGGCCGGTCTCGATATCTCGCGCCGCGCCTCCCCGGAGGAGCGCGCCGATGTCGCCAAGGCGCTTGGCCTCCTCGACTGCCGCGAGCTCGAGGCGCGTTACACGATCCGCCCGCTCATCGAGGGGCGGTATCTGATGCACGGCGCGGTCTCGGCTCGGGTGGTGCAATCCTGCGTGGTGACGCTCGAACCGGTTGAGAATCACGTCAAGGCCTCGGTCGAGGCGGTGTTCTGGCCGGCCGAGGATATCGTTCCGCTCGATGCGGCCGTCGTTGAGGTGGATGACGAACTGGATCCCGAGCCCATCATCGACGACCGGATCGAAGCCGGCCGAGTGGTCTATGAGCATCTGGCGGATGCCCTTGATCCTTATCCGCGCAAGCCGGGTGTGACCTTCGACTGGAAGGATGAGGGGAAAACCGGTACCGAAACGCAGACCGAAACTCAGGGTGGACCATTCGCCGCACTGGCGCGCCTCAAGAACAAGACGTGAATCCTGCTTGCGCGAAATACGGTTGTGTCACGGCACCGAAGCGGTATTTTCGGGCGGCCTTGCCGTCGGCATGAAAAAGCAAACAACGCCCCGTCGGCAACGGCCTTCGGGGGACAGGCATCGGGGCTGACATCCGCATGGGGAAACCACGCATCATTGCGCTCGATGCGATGGGGGGAGACTTCGGCCCCGCTGTTGTCATACCCGGCGCAGCCATTGCGCTGGCGCGCTACAAGAACGTCCGCTTCCAGCTGTTCGGTCGCGAGCAGGTCATCGCCGCGGAGCTGCAGCGGCACCCGGATCTGGCCGCCGTCTCGACGATCATCCACTCCGACGTCGTGGTCGCGATGGACGACAAGCCGAGCCAGGCGGTGCGGCGGGGCCGTGCCTCCAACCTCTGGCTGGCGCTCGAAGCCGTGCAGAAGAAGGAAGCAGACTTCGCGGTGTCGGCGGGCAACACCGGCGCGCTCATGGCGATGGCCAAGCTGTGCCTCAAGACCATGCCCGGCATCGACCGGCCCGCCATCGCGGCCCAGTGGCCGACCATCAAGCGCCCCGCCATCGTGCTCGACGTGGGCGCCAATATCGGAGCCGATGCGCGCCAGCTCTGCGACTACGCGCTGATGGGGGCCGCCATGGCGCGCGCCCTGTTCCGCGTCGAGCGCCCCATCGTCGGCCTTCTGAATGTCGGGTCGGAGGAAATCAAGGGCGTCGAGGAAGTGAAGCAGGCTCACGCCTGGCTGAAGCAGACCGATATCGCCATCGACTACCGGGGCTTCGTAGAGGCCGACGAGATCGGCAAGGGTGTCGTCGACGTCGTCGTCGTCGAGGGCTTTGCCGGCAACATCGCCATCAAGACGGCTGAGGGAACCGCCAAGCAGATGGCCACGTACCTGCGCGAGGCCATGACGAGTTCCTGGCTCGCCAGGGCGGGGGCGGTTCTGGCCAGGAGCGGCTTTGCCGCCCTCAAGGACCGCATGGATCCGCGGCGCAGCAACGGCGGGACATTCCTCGGGCTCAACGGGATCGCGATCAAAAGCCACGGTGGAACCGACGCGGTGGGTTTCGCCAGAG
>JBFWWW010000203.1:0-6428 GCA_050245975.1 Hyphomicrobiaceae bacterium | reverse complement strand
GGCTGATGACCGCCATTTTCCTCGCCGCGACGCTGGGGCACGGATGGAACGTGCTGGGCGGTTTTGCCGGACAGACATCCATCGGCCACGGCATGTTCTTCGGCATCGGCGCCTACACCTCGACGATGCTGTTCATGCATTTCGGCATCAGCCCCTGGATCGGGATGCTTGCGGGCGCCGCGGCCGCCGCGCTGTGCGGCGTCGTCATCGGCCTGCCGTGCTTCCGGCTGCGCGGCCACTACTTCGTCATCGCGACGCTGGTCGTCGCCGAGGTCGTCTACCAGCTGTTCGCGGCTTGGGACCTCGTCGGCAGCGCGAGCGGACTGTCCGTTCCCATCCGCGAGGCCGGCTTTGCGAACTTCCAGTTCCATCGCAGCAAGGTGCCGTACTACTACATCGCGCTCGCGATGCTGATCGCGGCGACGGCGCTCGTGTGGTGGCTGCGGCAGTCGCGTCTTGGCTACATCCTGCGCGGCATCCGCGACGACGAGAACGCCGTCGCGAGCCTCGGCTTCTCGCCGCAGCGCTACAAGCTCATCGCCATGGCCATCAGCGCGGCCATCGTCGGCGCCTGCGGCGTGTTCTACGCGCAGTATGTCCTGTTCATCGATCCGCCGAGCGTTCTGGCGCTCGGGCTGTCGGTCGTCATTTCGCTCATCGCCATCTTCGGCGGCGTCGGCACCGTGGCCGGCCCCATCGTCGGCGCGGCCGTTCTGGTGCCGATCTCCGAGTACTCCCGCGTCTGGTTCTCGGGCAGCGGGCGCAACGTCGATCTCCTGATCTACGGCTTTCTCATCATGCTGCTGGCGGTCTACCGGCCCAACGGCGTGCTGAGCCTATTGGAGCTGCCCGCGGTCCGGCGCATGCTCCGCCTCGGCGGTGCGCGTCCGGCCGGCGGCACTCCCACCCATGCGTCAAAGGAGCTGGCATGAAACTGAAATTCGAGTTCGAGCGCGGTGGCGCGCTGTCCGTCGGCCTGCTGACGGCCAAGGTTCCCAGGACCGCCAAGGCCATCACCGACGCTCTGCCGATCTCGGCCACGGTCTACCAGGCGCGCTGGTCCGGCAAGGAAATCTTCGTCCCCATCGACCTGCCGAAGAAGCCGCCGCGCGAGAACCAGACCATCCGCGCCGCGCTGGGCGACGTCATCTATTTTCAGGAGTGGGAAGGCGCCTACCAGCGCACCGGTTTCGAGGCCATCGGCCTCTTCTACGGCAACGAGATCGTGCGCGAGTGGCGCGGCGACGCGCCCGTGAACGTCATCGGCCGCATCGATCCCGCCCAGCTCGAGCTGGTGCAGGAAATCGGCGACCGCGTCTGGCGCAAGGGCGGCGAAGGCATTTCGATCCGCATCGAGGGTTAGAACGCGGCATGGCGGATTTCCTCCAGGTCACGAACCTGAGCCGCAGCTTCGGCGGGCTCAAGGCCGTGCGCGACGTCAGCTTCACGCTGGCGCAAGGGGAAATTCTCGGCGTGATCGGTCCCAACGGCGCCGGCAAGTCCACGCTGTTCGACATGCTCGCCGGGGTCACCGTGCCGGACGCCGGCAGCATCCTGTTCGAGGGGGTCCCCGTCACCGGTCGCCCGCTCGACGCGATGGCGCGCGCCGGCATCGTCAAGACGTTCCAGACATCCCGCCCCTTCACGTCGATGACGTTCCTGGAAAACGTCATGACCGCCGCGTTCGCGCGCACGCTGGACAAGACCGTCGCGCGGCGCACGGCCGAGGAGGCGCTGGGCTTCGTGGGCCTTGTCGATCGCGCGGAAGTGCCGGCCAGCGGCGCCAGCACCGGGCAGCGCAAGCGGCTCGAGCTGGCGCGCGTGCTTGCCACGCGGCCGAAGCTGCTTCTGCTCGACGAGCCCTTCGGCGGCGTGGACATGGCGGCGATCGAGACCCTCATCGGGCTCCTGCTCCGCATCCGCGAGAGCGGCGTCACCATCCTGTTTGTCGAGCACAACCTCGATGCGGTGCATCGGCTCGCGGACCGCGTGTTCGCCATGACGCTCGGCAGCAAGATTGCCGAGGGCACGGCCGCCGAGGTGGTCGCCGATCCCCGCGTCGTGCGCGCCTATCTCGGCGACGAGGCGGCCGATGCTGCTTGAGGCGACCGGCATCTCCGTTGCCTATGGCGATGCCCAGGTGCTCTGGGACGTCTCCATCGCCGTCGACCGCGGCGAGGTGGTGGCGCTGCTGGGCCCCAACGGGTCCGGAAAAAGCACGCTGATGAACAGCATCTCGCGCCTCGTCGCCATGAAGGCGGGGCGCATCGTCTTCGAGGGCCGCGACATCAGCGCCGAGCCCGCCTATCGCATGGTCGGCCTCGGCCTGTGCCATGTTCTGGAGCGGCATCGCCTGTTCCCCTACATGACCGTGCTGGAGAACCTCATGCTCGGCGCCGGCCCGGGCGCCTCGCGCGAGGTCATCGCGCGCGGGCTGGAGCAGGCCTACGCGCTGTTCCCGATCCTTGCCGAGCGTCGCGGCCAGATGGCGCGCAGCATGTCGGGCGGCGAGCAGCAGATGTGTGCCATCGCGCGCGGCCTGATGGCCGGTCCGCGGCTGCTGCTGGTGGACGAGCCGTTCATCGGCCTGTCGCCCAAGATGCGCGACACGGTCGAAAAAGCGCTGAGGACCGTGAACGGGAACGGGGTCAGCGTGCTGCTGATCGAGCAGAACGTGCGCGAGGCGCTGCGCATGAGCCACCGGGCCTATGTGCTGCGCACCGGCCGCGTGGTGTTGTCCGGCCCCTCCGCGGAGCTTGCCGCGGGGGATGCGGTGCGCGACGCATTCATGGGCGGGACTTTGGTACAGCGGTCCTGAAGGTCGCCGAAGGTCAGAACGACGGCGGCGTGCTCAGCCAGATGGCCTCTGCCGTCACGGTGCCGGTGTTGCGCCAGCGGTGCGGCAGGCCCGAGTTGAAATAGATGCTGTCGCCGGCCTTCAGCGCGTGCCAGACCGAGCCGATCTCCACCTCGAGCTCGCCCTTGAGCACCAGGACGCCGTCCTCGCCCTCGTGCGCGAACGTCGAGACGCCGCTGTCGGACCCCGGCGGCGCGACCACCCACAGGAGCGAGGAGCGCCGGCGCAGGTCGGGCGTCAGCAGCTCGTAGTGGATGTTGGAGCCGGGAAAGGACAGCTGCTTGCGTTCCTTGCGCCGCACCACCGAGACGAGCGAGGAATTGCCCTTGCTGCCGGTGCCGGCGAACATGAGCTGACCGGCCGGGATATTGAGCACGTCGGCAACCCGTTTCAGGGTGCTGACCGAAGGCGTCATGAGGTTGCGCTCGATCTGGCTCAGGTAGCTGATCGAAAACCCGGCCTTCTTGGCGACGTCCTGCAGCGTCAGCCCGATCTTTTTCCGCTGCGTGCGAATGATCGCGCCGAGGGATCGGTGTCGGCTGCTCATGGTCGGGTGCTCGTTTGCGATGGGCCGCTGTTGCCGAAGGTGCAGGGACTGCAGCTTGCTTGGCAATACTACGTCCGGCGCAAGCCTAAGTCTTTGAAATAAAATGGCTCCGCGGGTAGGATTCGAACCTACGACCAACCGGTTAACAGCCGGTTGCTCTACCACTGAGCTACCGCGGATCAATCAGGTCTCGGCGCGCAACGCACCGACCGGGCACGACATAACCCAAGTATTCCCGGAAATCCACCGTCTCGCGCGTGCCGCACGGCGCCGTCGGCCCGTCGTGGCCGCCACCGCGGCCGGCCGGTCGAACGGATCGGAAGATTTGGAGGCCACGCCCGGAATCGAACCGGGGTTTACGGATTTGCAGTCCGCTGCGTCACCACTCCGCCACGTGGCCTGATGTCGCCGGCCGGGACGGCTCTAAAAGGCCCGGACAGCGCGGAGGTTCGTGTATCACAGACGCTTCGCGCGTGGCAATCGCCCGCGCCGCTGGCTCGCGGCCCGACGCCGCAGGGACCGCCCGCGCGCAGGGCTGGCCGACGCGGTGTCGATTGGATATGGTCGCCCGCAGCAGCAGGGGGTGGCGCGCGCGACATGATCGATCCCAGCCTTCAACGTCTGAACATGGTGGAAAGCCAGGTCAGGCCGAGCGACGTGACCGACCGGCGCATCCTGCGCGCCATGCTGGAGATCCCGCGCGAGGAGTTCCTGCCGGCCTCCGTGCGCGACACCGCCTACATGGACGGGCCCGTCCCGCTGACGACGGACGGCGACATGCGCATGCTGCTGCCGCCGCGCACGTTCGCGAAGCTGATCCAGCTGGCCGACATTCCGGAGGACGGCCGCGTGCTCGATGTCGGGTGCGCCAGCGGCTATTCGACCGCCGTGCTCGCTCACCTCGCGCACACCGTCATCGGTCTCGACTCGAACTCGGAATTTGCCGAACGGGCCCGGTCGCTGCTGGCCTCGCTCGGTGTCGCAAATGCTGAAATCGTGACGGGTCAGCTCGCGCACGGCGCGCCCGATCAAGGTCCCTACGACGCCATCGTTATCAATGGCGCCGTGGCCGACGCACCCCGCGC
Organism: Hyphomicrobiaceae bacterium; assembly: GCA_050245975.1. Lineage (GTDB taxonomy): Bacteria > Pseudomonadota > Alphaproteobacteria > Rhizobiales > Hyphomicrobiaceae > JBFWWW01. The sequence goes on along the minus strand of JBFWWW010000203.1, from coordinate 1,939 downwards.
GCTGCTCACGCAACTCAAGGACGGGGGGCGTCTGGTGGCGATCCTGGGCGGCGGCCCCTCGGCCAAGGCGACGCTGTGGTGCAAGACGGGCCAGACGACGGATTCGCGTGCGGCTTTCGACGCGACCGCCGCGATCCTGCCGGGCTTCGCACGCGCACGCGAGTTCGTATTCTAGCTCCAGGTCGTCGCGCCGGTTCTCAAACCGGTTCCGTGGCTCGTGCACCGTGCGTCGAGAGCGCTGCGCGGCTCCCGATTGCGTATGCAGGGTGTTGAACGTCGGCCACGCCAAAAGCGAGATCGGCCCTGCGCGGTCGCCATTCTCCTTTCAAAGCTGTGGAAAATCAGCCTAGAAACCTGGGGGAAACTGTGGGCGATTCATCCGGGGCACATCGAGAATCGCCTTACCCGTGAAGGGCCAACAGGGTTTTGGTGCGGCGTGGATGACGGCCGTGTGGCGTTCGCCGCGGGCGTCGAGGGACAGCATGACACAAACCGACCAGCGCCTATTCGCGAGGGGCCGTTCAGACAGGGGCATCGTCCCACCGCCCGGCGGAACGCGCACAGCCAGCACGACGGTGGTTTCGCCGGCGCTTCGCGGTGCCGCGCTGGCCCTGGGTTTTCTCCTTCTCGGCACTGCGCCGTCGACGGCCGAAACGCTGCAGCAGGCGCTGGCCTCGGCCTATCGCGCCAATCCGCGGCTCGATGCGGCACGGGCAACCCTGCGGGCCACCGACGAGGAGGTGCCGCGCGCGCTGTCGGGCTATCGCCCCGTCATCACGGGAACCGCCGACACCACCTATCAGAACACGCGCACCAAGCCGGCAACGGCCGGCAACGGCGATTCCAACCCGCGCGGCTACGCCGTCGGGCTGACGCAGAACATTTTCAACGGCTTCCGGACAGCGAACGCGGTCAACGGCGCGGAGGCGACCGTGCGCGCCGGCCGGGAGACGCTGCGCTCGGTGGAGCAGTCCGTGCTGCTCGAGGCCGTGACGGCCTACATGGACGTCGTGCGCGACCAGGCCATCGTCAAGCTGCAGGAAAACAACGTCAACGTGCTCTCGCGCGAGCTCAAGGCGACGCAGGACCGGTTCTCGGTCGGCGAGGTGACGCGTACGGACGTGGCGCAGGCGCAGGCCCGTCGCGCCGGCGCCGTTTCGGCCCTCGACCTGGCGCGCGCCAATCTCAAGACGAGCCGCGCCACCTATGAGCGGGTCGTCGGCCATCCGCCCAGCAACCTCATCGATCCGCCGCCGCCGGAAAAGATGCTTCCGAAGTCGGTCAACCATGCGGTGGAGATTTCATCCCGGGAAAGCCCGGCGGTCGTCAACGCGCTCTATCTCGAGCAGGCTGCCCGGTACAGCGTCGACACCATCACCGGCGAGCTGCTGCCGAGCGTGACGCTCGAGGCCGACTACGGGCGCCGCTTCGATCCCTCTACGGGCATCGAGGATTCGCAGTCCACGACCGTGACGGGACGCGTCACCGTGCCGTTCTACAGCGGCGGCGAGGTGGAGGCGCGGGTCCGTCAGGCCAAGCACACCCACGTGAGCCGTCTCCAGCAGATCGAGCAGGCCCGCACGGAAGTTCGCGCGCAGGTGGTTGCCGCCTGGTCGCAGCTTGGAGCGGCGCGGGCGCAGGTCGAATCCGACCGCACGCAGGTCGATGCCAACCAGACCGCGCTCACCGGCGTCCGTGAAGAAGAGCGTGTCGGCCAGCGCACGTTGCTCGACGTGCTCAACGCCGAGCAGGAGCTGCTGAACTCGCAGGTGTCGCTGGTGGGTGACCGGCGCAATCTCGTTGTCGCGGCCTATACGGTGCTGAGTTCCGTCGGCCGCCTGACGATGAACGAGCTGCAGGTGACGCCCGAGGTTTACGACGCCGACGCCCATTACGAGGATGTCCGCCGCAAGTGGTTCGGCATCCGCATCACGCACGA
>JBFWWW010000202.1:0-6449 GCA_050245975.1 Hyphomicrobiaceae bacterium | reverse complement strand
TGGGCGGCGGCTCGCGCACCTCCACGGGCATCGGTGGCGCCGGCTTCTCGGCGCCGGCCGCCGGCGCCTGTCCCTGCTGGCCAGCGGCCGGCGGCTTCTCAAGCTCCGTCTGCAGGTCCCGGAACGTCTCCGTCATGCGGCCGAGCGGTCCTGCCGACAGCGCGGCATCGCGGGCGGCCGAAATCTTGCCGCGGACGACATATTCGTAGCGCGGCAGGTCCTGGGCGAGCTGTCCGATCTGCTGCGTGATGAGGGCGGCCGCCGCGATGATGGTGCTGAAGGCGGCCAGCACCACCAGCACCACGGAGACGACGCGCGGCACGTCCCAGCGGCGCAGGCGGCGCACCAGCGGCGCCAGAATGAAGGCGAGCAGGATGGCCAGCGCCAGGGGGACGAGGACATCGCGCGCGACATAGAGCGTGATGACGACGATGGCCGTCACCAGCACCGTGTTCGCGGTGCCGTTGGAGACGCCGCCGAACTGGGGTGTGAAGCGGCTGTCGCCGAACTGGGGAGGCATTGCGGATCACCCTCTGGGCGGATCACCCTCTGGCCGATGACGGCGATGTCCTATCGGCGGAGCTGGCGTGCGGCCCCGAACCCGACCATGAAGGCGGACGCCATGACCTTGAGCGGGCCGAAATAGTCGACCGCCTCGCGCGTTTCCTCCTGTACCGCCGCCACGGTTTCCGTGACGGCGTCCTGCTGCCGGTGGCGGGCGCGCGCGATGGCGTTGACGATGCCGGGGATGGAAAAGCACACCAGCGCGACGATGACGCAGCCCGCGGCGATGGCCATAGCCGCCTCGATCGGCGTCATCCGGGCCTGCAGGTACATGAACAGCGCGATGACGCCGAACACGAGACCCAGGACAAGAACCACCCCGCCCGCGACCGACCACACGATGCGCCGCGAAATGCCTTCGACGGCGTCGCTGGTGGCGCGGCTGGCAGCATAGGCGAGCAGTTGACCGAGCATCGGCTATTCCTCCCCCTGCGGGCGACTAGCGCCGCGCGATGACGGCGAGGAAGAACCCGATCCCGGCGGCGATGCCGGCGGCCGCAAGCGGATTGCGGCGGATGGCGGCTTCAACCTTGTCGATGTTCTCGGATGCGATGCTCTTGGCGCTGTCGACGGCCGCATCGAGCTTTTCCGACGCTTTGCCGGCGACGCGCGAAATCTCCTCGCGCGCGGCGCGTGCCGCATCCGATGCCTTGTCCTGTTCGTAAGTTGCCATGATGGTCTCCTCGCTTGTCTGTGATGTCCGGCCGCTCAGCGCAGCATGATGTTCAGCGCAGCATGATCAGGCCGACGACAAATCCGACGCCGGCGGCGATCAGGGCGGCCTGGGTGGGATTGCGTCGCACGGCGCGTTCGAGATCGCCGACCTTCTCCTGCATCTTGTCCTGGGCGTCGCCGACGGCGGTGCCGAACTGGTCGGAGGCGAGCTTCTTGACGGACTCGGCAAGCTTCGCGACGTCGGCCTTGATGGCCTCGAAATTGTCCTGCACGTCACCCGCGCGCGTGTCCCGCGGCGCGCCGGTGCCGGAGCCCGGACCAGGGTTTGTTGCTGCCATAGCGCAATGATCCTTTGCTGGAGATATGCCACTCGAAGTCGCGGGAAAAACGGACGTGCCGGTAAAAGGTTCCCAGGCGGCGGAACTTTCTGCGCGCGGAGCGATTTTCCTGAAGCCAGCTCAGCGCGTCCCCGCGCAGCACAGACAAAGGACATCGACATGTCGCAGGACAACCTACGGGTCACCCCTCTGCCGCAGCGCGACGCGCCCGGCGGGCAGGGTGATGGAGACCGGCTCGCCGCGCTGCGCGCCGAGGTCGAGGATATCGCCGCCAGCGTGGCCGACATCGCCCGCAAGCGCGGCGCGGAGGGGGTCGGGCTGGTGCGCGGAAGCATCGAGGAGCGGCCGTGGACGAGCCTGGCTGTCGCCGGTGCCGCCGGCGCCCTGCTGGCGCTGGCGGTGATCCCGGCGCGCTCGGCGGCCAGATCCCGGTGGCAGCAGCTCGATCCGCGCAACTACGACTATGACGACATGGCGCGTTCGATCCGCCGCAGCATCGCCGTCGAGACGCGCCCGCTGGCGGCTCGCGTCGAAACGCTGATGAATTCGCTGGCGGGCCTCGACACCCGCGACATCACGGGCTCGCCGATGTTCGAAAAGGCCAAGTCGCTGCTGCAGGCCGTCACGGGGACGGGCAAAAGCGCATAACGTGCGGGAGCGGCGGGCACCCGGCCCGTGTCGGGCCGGCGGCGGGCCAGCCCGGGACGGGAGGCACGACAACCTGTCGCGGGGTGGGGTGCCTGTCGCGGCGGCGTGTGCCACGGTATTGCCGCTTCCGGGCCCTAGCGGGACCGTCAGCGGGCGCGCACGCGCGGCCTTCGAGGGGATTTTCATGGATTGCGGGCATATCAACGGGCGCAAGGCGGGTCCGCTCGACCTGGCGCTGATCGGCAACGGCCGTATCGCGGCGCTGCTGCAGGGCGGACGCATCATCTGGTGGTGCTTTCCGCGCTTCGATGCCGACCCGGTCTTCTCGCGGCTGCTGTCGGGCGACGAGGAGAAGGGGTTCTGCGACGTCGTGATGGAGAACCACGTCTCCACGCGGTCGACCTACATCCGCAATACCGCCATCGTCGAGACGGTCCACGAGGACGCGCACGGCAACGCGGTGCGCATCACCGATTTCGCGCCGCGCTTCCTGCGCTTCGAGCGCATGTTCCATCCGCCGCAGATCTTCCGCCGCATCGAGCCGCTGAAGGGGCTGCCGCGCATCGCCATCCGCGTGCGGCCGACGTTCAACTATGGCGTGCCGTGCACGGCGCGCGCGCTGGGCTCGAACCACATCCGCTACAGCGGCGGCCCTGAAGCGCTGCGCCTGACGACGGACGGGGCGCTGTCCTACATCGCGCAGGAGACGCCGTTTGCCCTCGCGCGGCCGGTGACGCTGGTGCTGGGACCCGACGAGCCGTTCGAGGCGGCGGTCGACGTCGTGGCGCGCGAGTATCTCGAACGCACGCGCGAGAACTGGCTCGGCTGGGTTCGCGGCCTCGGCATCCCGCTCGACTGGCAGCTGCAGATCATCCGCGCCGCGATCACGCTCAAGCTGTGCAGCTTCGACGAGACGGGCGCCATCGTCGCCGCGCACACGACGTCGATCCCGGAGGCGCCCGGCACGCAGCGCAACTGGGACTATCGCTTCTGCTGGCTGCGTGATGCGTATTTCGTCGTCCGCGCCCTGAACCGCCTCGGCGCGACGCAGACGATGGAATCCTACATCCACTACATCACGAACATCGCCGTCGAGGGCGAGCGGCCGCTGCGTCCGGTGTACGGCATCATCCATGACGAGCCGCTGGACGAACGCGTGGCGGCCGACCTCAAGGGCTTCCGGGGCATCGGGCCCGTGCGCATCGGCAACGACGCTGCGGTGCAGCCGCAGCACGACGCCTATGGCAGCGTGATCCTCGGCGCCTCGCAGATGTTCGTCGACGAGCGCCTGCCGCTGCTGGGCGACGAGGACCTGTTCCGGCGCCTCGAGCCTCTCGGCCACCAGGCGCGCAAGCTGGCGCTGGAGCCGGATTCCGGTCTCTGGGAGTATCGCGGCCGCAAGCGCATCCACACGCATTCGGCCACCATGTGCTGGGTGGCGTGCGACCGGCTGGCGCGCATCGCGGCGATGCTCGGCATCGCCGACCGGGCCGGCTACTGGCGGCAGGAGGCCGACAAGCTGCGCCGGACGATCCTCGACCGGGCCTGGAATCCCAAGCGCCGGGCCATCGTCGGCGCGCTCGACCATGACGACCTCGACGCCAGCGCGCTGCTGCTGCCCGAGCTGGGCTTGCTGCCGGCCAACGACGAGCGCTTCATCGCCACCTGCGCGACGGTGGGGCGCGAGCTCAACCGCAACGGATTCATCATGCGCTACACGGCGGAGGATGATTTCGGCGCGCCGGAGACGGCGTTCCTCGTCTGTCAGTTCTGGTACATGGATGCGCTGGCGATGATCGGCCGGAAGGACGAGGCGCGCGAGCTGTTCCAGGACGTGCTGGGCCGGCGCAACGCCTACGGCATCCTGAGCGAGGACATTCATCCCGTGACCGGCGAGCTTTGGGGCAACCTGCCGCAGACCTACTCGATGGCCGGGATCATCAACTCGGGCATGGTGCTCTCGCGCCACTGGGAGGAAGCCTGGACCTGAAAGCGTGGACGGTCCGGCCGGCACGGGGTATTAAGTCCTGAGATAAACCCAAATGCGATCTGCAACCTGGAGGCGAAGGGAACTTCGCCGCGCCGGTGGGGTTTTGATTCAGTTGGGGATTTGAAGGAGACAGAGAAATCCATTGTCCGAAAGGCATAGGTGAGAAGCCTGCCCCGGTCGGCGGGCAGCAGTGCATACGACCAGCGATACCCAGGTCTGGCAACGGTGGGCGGAGCAGATGAACCGCGTCGTCCTCGTCTCCAATCGCGTGCTCGATCCGGCGGCAGCCGCGCAGGCCGGCGGCGTCGCGGTGGCGCTCGCCGACGTGCTGCGCGAGCACGACGGCCTGTGGTTCGGCTGGAATGGCCGCACGGTCGGCGAGGAAGCGGACCTGCCGGCGGAAGCGGAGGTTCAGAAGCACGAGGGCATGGTGACGGCGACGTCGCCGCTGCTGCAATCGGAGTACGACGGCTACTACCTCGGCTATGCCAATTCCGTGCTCTGGCCGGTTTTTCACAACCGGCTCGACCTGGCCCGCATCGGCGGCGGGTACTATTCCAGCTACATGCAGGTCAACCGCCGGCTGGCGCACGCGCTGAAGCCGCTGCTCAGACCCGACGACACCATCTGGGTGCACGACTATCATTTCCTGCCGTTCGCGGCCGAGCTGCGGGCGCTGGGCGTGCGGAACCCGATCGGCTTCTTCCTGCACATTCCGTTCCCGCCGCCGCAGTCGTTCCTCGCCATTCCCGAGCACGTGGAGCTGGCGCAGGCGCTGGCGGCCTATGACCTCGTCGGCCTGCAGACGCGCGCCGATGTCGCCAACCTGCTGTCGTTCCTGCAGCAGTCGGTGCACGGGCAGATCCTTCCCGACGGACGCATCCGCGCCTTCGACCAGGTGATGTCGATCGCAAGTTTTCCCGTCAGCATCGACGTGCGCGATTTCGCGCAGGCCGTTCCGGTCTCGGCGCCCATCCAGGGCGGGCGGCCGACGGTGAGCCGCATCATCGGCGTCGACCGCCTCGACTACACCAAGGGCCTGCCGCAGAAGTTCAGGGCCTACGGACGCTTTCTCGAGAAGTATCCCGAGTACTGCGGCGACGTCGTTCTGCTGCAGATCGCGCCGCCGACGCGCGAGAGCGTGGAAGCCTACGAGGACATCCGGCTGGAGCTGGAAACGCTGGCCGGCTCGATGAACGGGCGCTACGGCGAGCTCGACTGGGTTCCCATCCACTACATCCACCGCAGCGTGCCGCGCACACAGCTCGCCAATATCTACCGCGCGTCGAAAATCGGCTCGGTGACCCCGTTGCGCGACGGCATGAACCTCGTGGCGAAGGAATACGTCGCCGCGCAGAACCCGGACGATCCCGGCGTGCTGATCCTGTCGCAGTTCGCGGGCGCGGCCGAGGAGCTGACCGAAGCGCTGATCGTCAATCCCTACAACACCGAGGAGATGGCGGATTGCCTCGCCACCGCCCTGCGGATGGGCAGGGCCGAACGCCGGCGGCGGCATGCGTCGCTGATGGACACGGTGCGCCGCCGCGATACGTTCATGTGGTGCCGTGACGTGCTGGCCGCCCTGCAGGCGGCACACGATGCCAAGGCCGATCTGATGCCGGCGGGCGAGTTGCAGGATATGCTGAGGTCGGTTGCCGCTGCTGCGAGCGAGCCCGGGGGCACGATCACCTTTCCCGGCGGTGACGGGCCGGGGCGAGGCGGGAACGCTTCCGAGCAGCGCAAGGACGGCGACGGACCAGGCAAGATGAAGCCGGAGGCGCGCCAGTGAGCACGACGGAGACGCAGCACCGCGACAAGGCAGACAGCAGCGTGGCGGGGCCCTCCGGCCCGCGCGCGCCCTTCACGCTGGCGGTCGATATCGGCGGCAGCCGCATCAAGGCCTCGGTGCTCGACGCGACAGGCCTGATGACTGCCGAGCGGCTGGTGGCCATCACGCCGAAAGTGCCCGATCCCAAGGCGGTCATCGCGGAGATCGCCGGCCTCGTCCGCCGGCTGCCCGACTACAACCGCATCTCGATCGGCTTTCCCGGCGTCGTGCGGGCGGGGGTGGTGTCGACGGCCCCCAATCTCGGCACGGAGCGCTGGGCGGGCTTCGCGTTCGCGGACGCGATGGCCAAGCGCTTCCGGCGTCCGGTGCGCATGCTGAACGATGCGGCGGTGCAGGGCCTCGGCGTCGTCGAGGGGCCGGGCCTCGAATGCGTGATCACGCTCGG
>JBFWWW010000201.1:0-6452 GCA_050245975.1 Hyphomicrobiaceae bacterium | reverse complement strand
CACTCACGACCTCGACACCTGCGACAAGGTCACCCGCTGGGTCCTGAATACGGTGTTCGATGAGCTCTACGACGCCGGCATCAAGCTCGAGGGCATGGTGTTGAAGCCGCACATGGTCGTCGCCGGCCAGAAGTGCGCCAGGCAGCCTTCGGTTGGAGAGGTTGCGGAAAAGACCATTGCCTGCCTCAAGGCGACCGTGCCGGCTTCGGTCGCGGGCATCGCCTTCCTCTCGGGCGGACAGTCCGACGAACTGGCGACCGAGCACCTCTCCGCCATGAATGGGCTGGGCAATCTGCCGTGGCCGGTGACGTTCTCCTATGGCCGTGCGCTGCAGGCCGCAGCCCTCAAGGCCTGGGGCGGCAAGTCCGAGAACGTCGCGGCCGGACAGCGCGCATTCTCGCATCGCGCCCGGATGAACGGCATGGCTGCGATGGGTAAATGGCAGCGGTCGCTGGAAAAAGCTGCGTAGTCAGAGCATTTCACCTGAACGGGGGCGGAGTTGGCAGATGTCAGCTCCGCCCTTTTTCATGCCTGCTCACGCTACCCTGAACAGCCGCACCGCCTCGTCGCATTCGAACAGATAGAGCAATGTCCGCAGTGCCTGGCCGCGGGCGGTGGACAGGGTGGGATCTTTCGCGAGCATAAGCTGAGCATCGTCGCGCGCGGCAGCGAGCAGGTCCTGAAAGCCCGGCACCTCGGCGACGCGGAATTCGGGCGTGCCGCTCTGACGGGTGCCCATCAGCTCGCCCCCGCCGCGCAGCTCCAGGTCCTTTTCCGCGATCTCGAAGCCGTCTTCCGTCCGGCACATCATCTCCAGCCGCTGCCGCGCCGTCTCTCCCAGCGGCTCACTGTGCAGCAGCAGGCAGTAGGACTGCCGGTCGCCACGCCCCACGCGTCCACGCAACTGGTGCAACTGAGCGAGCCCGAACCGCTCGGCCTGCTCGATCACCATCACCGTTGCATTGGGCACATTGACGCCGACCTCGATGACGGTCGTCGAGACCAGCACCTTGAGTGCACCGGTCGCGAACTCCGACATCACGGCGTCCTTGTCCGGGCCTTTCATCGCCCCATGCAGGAGACCGACGACGCCGTTCCCGAGCACTTGTGACAGATGCGCATGACGCTCCTCGGCCGCGGCAAGCTCCGAAACGTCAGATCCTTCGATCAACGGGCACACCCAATAGACCTGGGCCCCCTGCGCCAGCATCCGCCGCAGCCCGTCGATCACGTCCTCCAGCCGCGATACCGCCGGCATCGTCGTTTTCACCGGCTTGCGCCCGGCCGGCTTCTCCGTCAGCCGCGAGACGTCGAGGTCGCCGAAATGCGTCATCAGCAGGGTGCGCGGGATCGGCGTTGCCGTCATCACCAGCACGTTGGCGCCGCCGCTGCCGCCCTTGGCCTGCAAGGCGAGACGCTGGTGCACGCCGAACCGATGCTGCTCGTCGATCACGGCGATGGCGAGGTCATTGAACACGACATCGGGCTGAAACACCGCATGCGTTCCGATCAGGATATCGATTTCCCCCGCCGCCAGCCGCGCCGCCAGTTCGCGCCGCGGCTTGCCCTTCTCGCGTCCCGTCAGCAGGCCGACCGTCAATCCTGCCCTTGCCGCCAGCGGCTCGATGGTCTCCGCATGCTGGCGCGCCAGAACTTCGGTCGGCGCCATCAGCACGGCCTGGCTGCCGACCTCGACGGCGATCGCCATCGTCATCAGCGCGACGACGGTCTTGCCCGACCCGACATCGCCTTGCAGCAGCCGCAGCATGCGGTGCGGCGCGGCGAGATCGGCCTCGATCTCGGCAATCGCATTGACCTGGGAATTGGTCATGGCGAACGGCAGCACCGAAGCGAGTTGCGCCCGAATGCGCCCGTCGCCCTGGAGGCTGCGTCCGCGCTGCTGGCGCGCGCTCTGGCGCACGAGACCGAGCGCCAGTTGCCCGGCCAGCAACTCGTCATAGGCGAGCCGCTGCCAGGCTGGCCCGCCCGCGGACAGGTCGCCCGGATCGACCGGCCGATGCAGGCTGGTCACGGCATCATGGAAGCTCGGCCAGCCCCGTTGGGCCAGCCACGTCGGCTCCTGCCATTCGTCGAGATCCGGCATCTTCTGCGCCGCCGCCCGCACGATCTTTCCCAGCACCTTCGCCGAGAGCCCGGCGGTCAGCGGATACACCGGTTCCAACAACGGCAGATCATTGCGGGCTTCGGGCGCTACGATGTAGTCCGGATGCACCATCTGCAGCGTCTCGCCGTAGCGCTCGACGCGTCCCGAAACGTACCGCTCCGACCCTTCGGGCAGTTGCCGCTCGATGAACTTGCGCTCGGCGTGGAAGAAGATCAGGTCGAGCCGCCCCGTATCATCCTCGCATGACACCTTGTAAGGCGCCTTGGTGTTGCCGCGAGGGGAGGGCCGATGCTTGAGGACGCGGACCTTGAAAGTCGCGATCGTGCCCGGGATCGCGCCTGCAACGGTGGGTTCCGCCCGCCGGTCGATGACGCCGGTCGGCGTATGCCAGATCAGATCGATGACGCGGGGCTCCATGACACCCGCCGGGAGCCGCAGCGCTTTTCTGAGGAATGTGATCACGCGTGGTCCGACACCCGCGATCGTTTGCGCGGAGGCATAGAGCGGCGTAAGAGCATCGGGTCGCATGTCTTCGTGTGCACCGCGCGTGAATGAAGCCGGCTACGGGGCCGTGACCTTGCCGCTGCGGCTGAATCGTGTGCTGTCCCTGCATCGTCGCCGTCTCTTCGCCTGGGCTTTGCCGATGCCATTGACGACGCTATATGAGGCAGACCGCAGCGCCCGGAACGTGGCGGCCCCGACGGGGTCCGTCAAGCGGCGGCTATGCGATATCCAATTCCAATGGAGACGAACAGCCGTATGACCGCCGATCTCGACTTGCGCCGGCGGCGTGCCGCCTACCGTGCCGCGCATCGCGGCACCAAGGAGATGGACCTGCTGCTGGGCCGATACGCCGAAGCCCGGCTGGGATCAATGGATGCAGAGGAACTCGGGCGGTTCGAATCTCTGCTCATCGCGCCCGATCCGCAACTGCAGAACTGGATACTCGATGCCGCCAGCGTTCCGGAGCCGCGCTATGCAGAGCTTATTGCCACGCTGCGTGAGTTTCACGGGCTGACGCCCTCGCGGCAGTAGCCGAAATAGAGCTGGGATATGGACGACGCAGGACCACAGTTGCGGGACGAAATACTTTCCGGCGTGCCCGAGGGGCTCGATGCTCTTGTGCTGGCGCGACTGGCGAAGACGGCTGCTGCCGACAGGCCCGGCGCCGTCATGCTGCATGTGGCGCGCGACGACCGCCGCCTTGAAGCGCTGGAGGCGGCGCTGGCATTCTTCGCGCCCGATGTGAAGGTCATTCCGTTCCCTGCCTGGGATACCGTGCCTTACGATCGCGTCGGCCCCAATCCCGAGATCGTGGCGCGCCGCGTCACCTCGCTTGCCCGGCTGGTGATCGGCGCAAGGAAGGAGCCGGCTGTGGTCCTGACCACGGTCAATGCCGTGCTCCAGCGCCTGCCGCCGCGCGATAGCCTGCGCCGTACGCTGAAACCGCTAGCGGCAGGTCAGCGGCTGGATCGCAACGGCCTGATCGAGCGCTTGTCGGCTGCCGGCTTTGTGCGCACCGAGACGGTGATGGAGCCGGGCGAGTTCGCCGTGCGCGGCGGCATCGTCGATCTGTTCCCGCCCGGACGCATCCATCCGGTCCGCCTCGATTTCTTCGGCGACACGCTGGAAAGCATCAAGTCCTTCGATGCCGAGACCCAGCGCACGGCGAGGCTCGTCCAGAAGCTCGTGCTGATGCCGATCAGCGAGGTTGCGTTCGGCGAAGGCGGTGCTGCAACTTTCCGCACGCGCTACATCGAGCAGTTCGGCGGCAACACGGCCGACGATCCGCTCTACCAGGCCGTCATCGCCGGCAGCCACTATCCGGGGCAGGAGCACTGGCTGCCGCTGTTCCATCCTCGGCTTGAAACGCTGTTCGACTACGTCGAGCCGGCGGCCGTCAGCTTCGATCACGCCGCCGACGAAGCGATCCGCCAGCGATTCGAGGCGATCGCTGAACACTACGAGGCGCGCCTTGAGGCCCTCGAGCAGGATAAGTTCGGTGCACCGCCGTATAAGCCCGTCCCGCCCGACATGATGTTTCTCAGTGGCGCCGAATGGGCGAAGACGCTGAGCGCCGTCCAAGTCCGTCGCTTCTCTCCCTTCAAGGAAGACAAGCCCAACGTCGTACCGATGAACGGCGCGGTCGGACGCAATTTCGCGCCAGAGCGCCAGGCGGAGCAGGGCGGCCTTTTCCAGGCTGTCGCCGGCCATATCCGATTTCTGATCGGCGCAAGGAAACGCGTCATCATTGCCGCCTGGACACCCGGCGCGCGCGAACGCCTCGAAGGTCTGCTCAACGACAACGGCGTCAAGGACACGCGCAAGGTCGCCAGCTACACCGAGGCGCTGGCGCTTCCCGGAGACGTCACGTCGATGGCCGTGCTCGGCTTGGAGCACGGCTTTGAGACAGCCGACCTCGCCGTGATCGCCGAGCAGGATATCCTCGGCGACCGGATGGTCCGCCCCCGCCGCAAGCCGCGGCGTGCAGCCGAGGTCATCACCGAGGCCACCAGCATGGCACTCGGCGATCTCATCGTTCACGCCGACCATGGCATCGGCCGCTTCGTCGGGCTGAAGGCGATCACCGCGCTGGGCGCGCCGCACGACTGCCTGGAGCTGGAATACCATGGCGGCGACCGGCTCTATCTTCCCGTCGAGAACATCGAGCTGCTGTCACGCTACGGTTCCGAGTCCGAGACCGTGCATCTCGACCGGCTGGGCGGCGTCGGCTGGCAGTCGCGCAAGGCCAGGCTCAAGCAGCGCCTGCGCGAGATCGCGGCTGAGCTGATCAAGGTCGCCGCGCTGCGCGAGCTCAAGGAAGCGCCGGTGATCGAGCCGCCGGACGGCGCCTGGGACGAGTTCGTCGCGCGCTTCCCGTACGAGGAGACCGACGACCAGGCCGCCAGTATCGACGCCGTGGTCCATGACCTGGGCAGCGGCAAGCCGATGGATCGGCTGGTGTGCGGCGATGTCGGCTTCGGCAAGACCGAGGTGGCGCTGCGCGCCGCTTTCGTTGGGGCGATGGCCGGCTTCCAGGTTGCAGTGGTGGTGCCGACGACTCTTCTCGCCCGCCAGCACTACCAGACCTTCTCGAAACGCTTTGCCGGCTTGCCGGTCAAGGTGGCGCAGGCGTCCCGCCTGGTCGGATCGAAGGAGCTGGCGGAGGTCAAGCAAGGCCTCAAGAACGGCACGATCGATATCGTCGTCGGCACCCACGCGCTGCTGGGCAAGCAGATCGAGTTCGCGCGGCTCGGCCTGCTGGTCGTCGATGAGGAGCAGCACTTCGGCGTGGCCCACAAGGAGCGGCTGAAGCAGCTCAGGGAGGACGTGCACGTCCTGACCCTGACGGCGACGCCGATCCCGCGCACCCTGCAACTCGCCTTGTCCGGCGTGCGCGAGCTGTCGCTCATCACCACGCCGCCGGTCGACCGGCTTGCCGTGCGCACCTACATCTCGCCGTTCGATCCCGTCATCATCCGTGATGCCCTGAAGCGTGAGCGTTATCGCGGCGGGCAGACCTATTACGTCGTCCCGCGCATCTCCGACCTCGACGACGTCGCCGAGTTCCTGGCCGAGGCCGTGCCGGACTTCAGGGTCGCCCGCGCACACGGACAATTGAGTCCGACCGAGCTGGAAGACATCATGACCGGCTTCTACGACGGCAATTACGACGTGCTGCTGTCGACGGCCATCGTCGAGTCGGGTCTCGATGTGCCGAACGCGAATACGCTGATCGTGCATCGGGCCGACATGTTCGGCCTGGCTCAGCTCTACCAGTTGCGCGGACGCGTCGGCCGCTCCAAGACACGCGCCTACGCCTACCTGACGACGCCGCCGAACCAGCGCCTGACGGAAGGCGCGGAAAAGCGGCTCAAGGTCCTGCAATCGCTCGATACGCTCGGCGCCGGCTTCTCGCTTGCCAGCCACGATCTCGATATCCGCGGTGCCGGCAACCTGCTCGGCGAGGAGCAGTCCGGCCACATCAAGGAAGTCGGCTTCGAGCTCTACCAGTCGATGCTGGAGGAAACCATCGCGGCCATGAAGGGCGGCGACATGGGCGAAGGCGCCGACCAGTGGAGCCCGCAGATTTCGCTTGGGACGTCGGTGTTGATCCCGGAGGACTATGTCGCGGATCTCCAGCTCCGGCTCGGCCTTTACCGCCGGCTGTCGAACCTCGTGACGCGCGAGGATATCGATGCCTTCGGCGCCGAGCTGATCGATCGCTTCGGTCCGGCCCCGCCCGAGGTCAAGCACCTGCTCGACGTGATGGAGATCAAGGGGCTGTGCCGCCAGGCCGGCATCCAGCAGATCGACGCCGGGCCAA
>JBFWWW010000200.1:0-6559 GCA_050245975.1 Hyphomicrobiaceae bacterium | reverse complement strand
GCGCGGACCTGCTTGATCTCGGCGAGCGGCAGATGCGGGCGATCCGTGGCAATCGCATCGCCATGATCTTTCAGGAGCCGATGACGAGCCTCAATCCCGTGTTCACCGTCGGACACCAGATTGCGGAGGCTGTTCGCATCCACAAGGGCGTATCGGCGGGAGCAGCGCGGCAAAGGGCCAGGGAAATGCTGGATCTGGTGCGCATTCCGGACGCCGGCCGCCGCCTGGACGACTACCCGCATCAGTTTTCCGGCGGCATGCGCCAGCGCGTCATGATCGCGATGGCGCTCGCCTGTGATCCGCGGATGCTGATAGCCGACGAGCCCACAACGGCGCTCGACGTCACGATCCAGGCCCAGGTTCTCCGGCTCATGCTCGAGCTCAAGGCCAAGACGGGCTCTGCCGTCATCCTCATAACGCACGATCTGGGCGTGGTTGCAGAAACCTGCCAGCGCGTCGTTGTCATGTATGCCGGACGGAAGGTCGAGGAGGCGCCGGTAGCCGATCTTTTCGCGCGGCCGGCCCACCCTTATACGCGCGGGTTGCTCGCATCGCTGGCGCGCGGGCGCGGCGGGTCGCGGGCGGGTCGCCTGCACGAGATCCCGGGCATGGTGCCGTCGTTGCGCGAGCCGATCCGAGGATGCGCATTTGCGCCTCGCTGCGCGTTCGTCCAGGACACCTGCCGGACCATGACGCCGGAGCTGACGGTGGTCGAGGGCCGGGCGCAGCACAAGGCGGCTTGTCTGCGCGTAAGCGAGGTCCTGGCCTCATGAAGCCGATCCTCCTCGACGTCCGCGACCTGCGCAAATACTTCCCCGTCAGGCGCGGGCTCCTCAAGCGGACCGTGGCCGAAATCAAGGCGGTCGACGGCGTCTCCTTCACGCTGGCGGCGGGCGAGACGCTTTGCCTCGTCGGGGAATCCGGCTGCGGCAAGTCCACCGTCGGTCGCCTGGTCCTGCGGCTGATCGATCCCACGTCGGGTGCCATCCATTTCGGGGGCGAGGACATTACCGAGCTGCCGGCCAATGCCATGCGTGAAAAGCGCAGGGTTTTGCAGATCGTGTTTCAGGACCCCTATGCCTCGCTCAATCCGCGCCTGACGGCTGCGACCATTGTCGGCGAACCGATCGAGAATTTCGAATCCATGAGCCGCGGCGCGCGCGAGCAGCGGGTAGCGGAGCTCTTTCGCCGTGTCGGGCTGCCGGCCGATGCGATGCGCAAGTTCCCCTTCGAATTCTCAGGTGGTCAGCGTCAGCGCCTGGGGATTGCGCGTGCCCTGGCTCTTGCGCCATCGGTGATCGTCGCCGACGAGCCGGTCTCCGCGCTCGACGTCTCGGTGCAGGCGCAGGTTCTCAATCTCATGGCGGACCTGAAGGAGCAGCTTGGTCTTGCCTACCTGTTCATCAGCCACGATCTCGGGGTGGTCGAGCATATGGCGGACAGGGTGGCCGTGATGTACCTCGGGCGGATCGTCGAGATCGCCGACAAGGCCAGTCTGTTCGCGGCGCCGCGCCATCCCTATACGCGGGCCCTCATTGCAGCGGCGCCCATCCCCGATCCGACCGCGAAGCGGGAACGCATCGTACTGGAAGGCGACGTACCCTCACCGATGAACCCGCCATCGGGATGCCACTTCCACACACGCTGCCCGTTCGCCTTCGCGCGCTGTCGCAGCGAACCACCGCTGTTGCGCGAGGCTGGCCCGGGCCACCGTTATGCCTGTCATCTCGATGCCTAGGCTTGAGGCCGGGCGAGGAAAGCCGGCTCTGGATCGCGGTCGCGCAGCAGGTCCGACGCTTTCTCCGCGATCATCAGCGTGGCGGCGTTCAGGTTGGCCGACAGCATTGTCGGCATGACCGAGGCATCGATCACGCGCAACCCCTCCATCCCGTGCACCCGCAACTGGTCATCGACGACAGCCAGCGGATCGGCGGCCGGGGCCATGCGGCACGTGCCGGAGGGATGGAACGTCGTCGTCCCGCGCTGCTTGGCCGCGTCCAGAAGCTCGTCGTCGCTCTGCACATGCGGCCCCGGGAAATCCTCGCCGGCGTAGTAGGGTTCGAGCGGCTTGGAGGCCAAAAGCCGCCGCGCGAGCTTCATGCCCGCGAGAAGAACGCGACGATCCCCGGGCTCGGCCAGGTAGTTGGGCTGGATGAGGGGCGCCGCGAAAGGATCGGCGGACTGGATGCGGACATACCCGCGACTGTCCGGTCGCTGCTGCCAGGACGCGACGGTCATTCCAGGTTCGCGTTCGAGTTCACCCTGCACGCCTTCGCGGTAGCTCGCCGGTGTGAAGGTCAGTTGGAGATCGGACGTGGGAACGTTCGGGTCGGACCGCCAGAAGCAATAGACAAGGGTGGGGCTCAGCGCCAGGACGCCCTTGCGCGTCAACAGCCACTTGGCGACCTCACCGGCCAGCCTCAACCCGCGCACACGCTCGTTGATGGTGTCGACGTTCTTGACCCGCGCGACGAAGCGGGGCGCATAGTGGTCTCGCAGGTTCTCGCCGACACCGGCGAGCGCGTGACGTACCGGGATGCCGTGACGGGCGAGCAGTGCGGGAGGGCCGATGCCTGAGAGCTGCAGAAGCTGAGGGGAATTGTAGGAGCCGCCCGAAAGGATCACGTCGCGGTTGGCTCGTGCCTCGACCGGCACCCCGTTGCGACCCCCTTTTCGATAGCGCACGCCGACCGCCCGCCGCCCGTCAAGCACCAGTTCGGTCGCATGCGCGTGGGTTTCCACGCGCAGATTCTTCCGCCTCATGGCGGGGTGCAGGAATGAGCGCGCGGCGCTGACGCGCAGCCCTTTGTGGATGGTGCGCTGGGCGTAGGAGACGCCTTCCTGGATGGCCCCGTTGTAATCGCGGTTGCGGGGGATGCCGAGGCTGACGGCGCCCTCGATAAACGCGTCGCACAATGGATGGCGCCAATCGATGTCCGTTACCGTCAGACTGCCGCTGCGGCCGCGGTAGGATGGATCGCCTTCGCCGATCCGCCGCTCCATGCGCCGGAAGTACGGAAGCACGTCGGCGTATCCCCAGCCGCGGTTGCCGAGCTGGGCCCATGTGTCGAAGTCCATGCTCTGGCCGCGATTGTAGATGTGGCCGTTGATCGAGCTGGATCCGCCGAGTGTCTTGCCACGAGGCGCAAGGATCCGGCGACCACCGGTCCATTCGCTCGGCTCCATGCTGTAGAGCCAGTTCACCCGCGGATTGTAGAACGTCTTTATGAAGCCCGCGGGAATGTGAATGTAGGGATGCCAATCGGACGGGCCGGCCTCCAGAACCAGGACACGGGTGCCGGCATCCGCGCCGAGGCGGTTTGCCAGCACGCAGCCGGCCGAGCCCGCGCCGACGATGATGTAGTCGTAGGTCTCCAGCGCTTCCTCCTATGCCATGCACGTCGGCGCAGTTTTCAGCGCTCTTTCGGGTCGAGGGCATCGCGCAATCCGTCCCCCAGCAGATTGAACGACAGCACGGTGACAAAGATGGCGAGCCCGGGCCAGATGGCCATCCACGGCGCATTCGTGAGAAAGCGCTGGGCGGTGTTGAGCATCGAGCCCCAGGAGGGGGCCGGCGGCTGCTGCCCCAACCCGAGAAACGACAGGCTTGCCTCCGCGATGATGGCCATTGCGATGGAGAGTGTGCCCTGCACCAGCAGCGCAGGCAGGATGTTGGGCAATATGTGGCGCAATGCGATGCGCAGCGGAGACGCGCCGATCGCGCGCGCAGCTTCGACGTAGTCCTCGACTTTGATGGCCAGGACCTGCCCGCGCGTCAGGCGGACGAATACCGGTGCCGCGCTGATGCCGATGGCGATCATCGCATTTGTGAGCGATGGACCGAGAAACGCCGCCATGGCGATCGCGAGAATCAGGAATGGGCACGCCAGCATTGCATCTGTGACGCGGCTTATGAACGCGTCGGTCAGCCCACCCTTGTAGCCGGCGACCAGGCCCACGGGCATGCCGATGCCGAGCGCGATTGCGATTGAGACCACGCCGGCGAGCAGAGAGGCGCGCGCACCGAAGATGACGCGCGACAGCAGATCGCGGCCGGATTCGTCGGTGCCGAACCAGTGTAGCGCGGATGGCGGCTTGCGCACCGCCGACCAGGACTGGTGCGCCGGATCGAAAGGCGCGATCAGAGGTGCGAAGACGGCACAGAGCACGAGCACGACGATGACCGTGAGCCCGACGAGGGCTGTCTTGCGCTGACGCAGCCGCGCCCACGCCCGCGCGCTGGGGCTCTCGTAGTCCGGCAGGGTTGTTTCGGCGTCGGGCAGCGTATCGGCAATCGTCATTGGCTACCCCCTCAAGCGCGGATTGACGAGGACGTAGGCGACATCGGCCGCAAGGTTGAGCAGGATGTAGGTCGTGGCGGTGATGAGGGTTACGCCCTGCACAACCGCATAGTCGCGGTTGAAGACGCTATCGACGATGAGCTTGCCGAACCCCGGGATCGAGAACACCTGCTCGGTCAGCACGGCGCCCGACAGGAGTGTGCCCAGTTCCAGCGCGCCGAGCGTGATGACGGGCGTCATTGCATTGCGCATGGCATGCTTGAGCACAACGACACGCTCGCGGAGCCCTTTCGCCCGTGCGGTGCGGACATAGTCGCTGGTCATCGCCTGCAGCATGGCGCTGCGGGTGTGCCGCATGAGGACGGCCGCAAACGAGTTGCCGAGGACGAACGCGGGCAGGATCGTCGTCCGCATCGACAACCAGAAATCCTGGAAGGGTGAAACGTAGCCGGAGGCCGGCAGCCAGCCCAGCTGCACGGAAAACAGGAAGATAAGCATGATGCCGAGCCAGAAGTTCGGCGTCGACAGGCCCCACAGTGCGAGGACGTTGACGGCGTAGTCCACCGGCGTATTCCGTCGGGTGGCCGAAATGATGCCCGCCGGCACCCCGATCAGAAGGGAGACGATGATCGCCATCAATGCGAGCTGCAGGGTGACGGGAAATTTCTGCGCGATCAGGCGCGCGACCGGCTCCTTGAGCCGCATGGATTCGCCCAGATTTCCCGTCAGCACGCCCTTGACCCAGTAGAGATACTGGACCGGGATCGGCTGATCGAGACGGTATTGTTTGCGGATCTGCTCCAGGACGGCGGGATCGCGCTCCTCGCCGGCCATGGCGAGGGCCGGGTCTCCCGGCAGCAGCTGTTGCAGCGAAAAGATGATCACCGACACGAAGAAGAGTGTCGGGATCAGCTGCGCCAGCCGTTTGCCGAGAAACGTCAGCATGCCCTTCTGGCCGCCGGCTAGTTCTTCAGCGACACGCCGACGACCCGCACGAGGCCGTCAGGAAGCTGCTTGTAGCCGTCGAGCTTGGCGGTATGCGCGATGATGACCAGCCGGTGATAGAGATAGATGATGGACCCGGCCTGCAGGAATTTGCCGGCAATCTTTTCGTAGATGGCCTTGCGTTCGGCCTGCGAGGTGACCTTGCGCTGGTCGTCGAGCCATTGGTCGACGTCCTTGTCGCAGAAGTGTCCGTTGTTTTGCGGCGCGCCGCACTTCAGGAAGATATAGCTGTTGCCGTCGGGATCGACACGGCCGCTCCAGCCGACGAAGTACGCCTGGAAGCGTCCCTGCTCTGCCTCCTTCAGCGAGGTGGCGAACTCGGTGACCCTGATCTTCATGTCGAAGCCCGCCTCCGCCGCCATGGCCTGAATGACCTCGGCAACCTGCCGGCTCTCCGGATTGTTCGGCACCATGAAGTCCACAGCGACGGGCGTCGTCACGCCGGCGTCGGCCAGCAACTTCTTTGCCTTGGCCAGGTCGCGGCCCGGGACCGGATACTTTTCCTGAAAGTATGGATTGCGGGGACTGATCCACTGGTTGCCCGGCAGCACTTCGCCGTTGAAGACGACGTCCGACAGGGCCTTGCGGTCGATGGCTGCTTCCAGGGCCTGACGCACGCGCGGGTCCTTGCCGAACGGGCCGTTCTTGCCGGCATCCCCATTGGCGAGGTTGAGGGTGAGCCCCTGGTAGCCGATCTCGATCTGCGTCGCGAGCCGCAGGTTGGCGTCGGCCTTGATCTCCTTGATGTCGGTCGCCAGCGCGCGTTCGATCAGGTCGAGGCTGCCGGCCTTGAGGTTGGCAAGGCGGGCGGTCGATTCGATAACGGGCCGGAAGACGATGCGGTCGATGTGAACGTTGGCCGCGTTCCAGTAATCCTTGAATTTCTCCAGCACGATCCGATCCTGCTGGACGCGTTCCACGAATTTGAACGGTCCGGCGCAGACCGGGTTCAGTCCGAACTTGTCGCCTTCGGCTTTGATGGCCTTGGGCGACAGGATCATTCCGGCGCGGTCCGCGAGCTGAGCGATGAGAGGCGAGAAGGGGGTCTTGAGCAGGAGCTTCACGGTCAGAGGATCGACAACCTCGATCTTGTCCACCGCTGAAAGTTCGGGACGCCGAAACGAGCCCTGCATGGTCATGTGCCGCTCGAGACTGGCTTTGACGGCCTCGGCGTCCATCGGCTCGCCGTCATGGAATTTCACGTTGGGCAGGAGCTTCAGGGTGACCGTCTTGCCGTCGGGCGACGTCTCATG
>JBFWWW010000199.1:0-6917 GCA_050245975.1 Hyphomicrobiaceae bacterium | reverse complement strand
CGACCCCGGAAAGCTGCAGGATCTGCGGCGAGCCGATGGAGCCCGACGCCAGGATCACCTCGCGCGACGCATGCGCGACGGCGCGCCCCTCGGGCTGGCGCAGGCGCACACCCGTGGCGCGGCGCCAGTCGAACATCAGCGCCTCGCAGACGGATTCGGTGGCGACGACGAGATTGCGGCGGTGCTCCACCGGGCGCAGAAAGCCCTTCGACGTGTTCCAGCGCACGCCGCGCTTCTGGTTGACATGGAAGTAGCCGCAGCCCTCGTTGTTGCCGCGGTTGAAGTCGTCGGTCCTGGGGATGCCGGCCTCGGCGGCCGCCTCCTGGAAGGCATCGAGGATGGCCCAGCGGATGCGCGCCAGCTCGACGCGCCACTCCCCGCCCCGCGCATGCACGCCGTCGAAGGCGGAGGGCTCGATCGCCCACTGGTCCTCATGGGCCTTGAAGTCCGGCAGCACATCGTCCCACGACCAGCCGACATTGCCGAGCTGGCGCCACTGGTCGTAGTCGCGCGCCTGCCCGCGCATGTAGATCATGCCGTTGATGGACGAACAGCCGCCGAGCACGCGGCCGCGCGGGTAGGCGAGACTGCGGCCGTTGAGGCCGGGCTCCTCCGCCGTGCGGTAGTTCCAGTCCGCGCGCGGATTGCCCATCAGGTAGAGGTACCCGACGGGGATGTGGATCCAGTGATAGTCGTCGGGCGGGCCGGCCTCGAGCAGCAGCACGCGTTTCGCGGGATCGGCCGACAGGCGGTTGGCGAGCAGGCATCCGGCCGAGCCGGCGCCGACAATGACATAGTCGTAGGTGCCGAGATCCGCCGTCATGCCGCTTCCATCCCCTTTCGTCTTTGGACGGACCCTAGCGCTGCGGCGGCGTCACGCCAACGGCGGTTGAAGGTCGCGACCCAGAAAGACGACAGGGCGCGAGCCGAAAAGCGTTGTGCCCCGCGGCGCGAAGCCGTTGCGGCGGTAGAAGCCGACGTTGCGGTGGCCGTCGGCGGTGACGACGTGCACGCCGCGTGCGCCGGCGGATGCCGCATGGGCGGCGAACGCCGCGACGAGCCGGCTGCCGGTGCCGGCGCTGCGCGCGGTCTCGGCGAGGTTGATGTGGAGGTGAGCGGGAAAGCGCGCACACAGGTGGCGGAAGTCGGCGCGGAAATAGGGAATGTCGGCAAAGCGGTCGGCGGTCGACGGATCGTCGAGGGCGCCGACGAGATAGCCGACGACCGCGCCGGTTGCCGTCACCGCGAGGAACGCGTGGTCCGCATCGACGGCGAGGTAGCGGCCGAGCCAGCGTTCAAGGAAGGCGGCGCGCTCGCCCGGGTCCGGAAAGGTGCGCCCGGCGGCTGCAAAGAAGATGTCCTCGACGGTCCGGCGGGCCGAAACGGGATCGGGATGGTCGAGCCAGCGGAGAATGGCGATGTCGTCGGGCACAGGCGCGGCCTCCGGTCACGACGGGCATCCTAGAGGATGACGGACCGGACCGCCCGGACAGCCCGCGGGCCCGCCAACAGCGAGCCTTGCGCCCACCGCATAGCAAGGATGCGGCGCAGTAACGATTGTTGCATTGCAATGTGGCATACCGTATACCAGATAACAGAACAGACGGCGGGGAGACGCCCCGCGCAGCGACCGAAGGACGACCACCGTGAGACCTGCCAGCCAGATCGCTCTTTTCAACGAAGCCCTCAATTTCATGCCGGAAACGCCGGTAATGCGGCGCGCGACGGGCGCGATCAACGCCGTGGCGCTGTTCTTCGCGGCCATCGGCCAGGGCCTCGCGGCAGCCAACCGCTACGAGCGCCTCGTGGCCGCCGGCAAAACGCCGGGCGAGGCCGCAGCCGGCGCCTTCAAGGCCTACGACAAAGACTGATCGGAACGAGAAAGACCGGATGCCAGGCACCCGGTCCCTCTAGTGAAGAACCCGCCGCGTGGCGGGTTCTTGCGTTTCAGGTCTCAATAATAGTTGTAGATGCAGGCGCGGTAACGCCGCCACCAGTAGTGGCTGCCCGTGCGAACGGCCTTGCGGCGCAGCCAGGCGCAGCTCGGGTAGGCGTAGGTGCCGCCGTAGTAGTAGGTGTCACCATAGTAGGGATAATAGCCGTATCCGTAGCCGTAGTAGCCGCGGAAATGGCGACCGTGGTGGCGATGGTGTCCGTAATGGCGACCGTAATGGCGGCCCTGGAGGTTGCCGGTCCAGTTACGCGGCATCGCACGACCCGCAAACGGGCTGCCGTTGCGACGCGAATAGCTGAAGGATCGACCTGGCGACGACCTACCGCCGCTGAAGCCGCGACTGCCGCCCGTGAAGGACCGGCCACCACCGCCGCCACCTCCCATGGAGCGACCGCCGCCGCCACCGCCGCCGAACGACCCGCCGCCCTTGTGCTGAACGGGAATGACCACGGCTGCGGCTGGCGCCGCCGCCGACGGAGCCAGCGGTCCCGCGGCGTTGGCCGCGGTACCCGGCAACGCTGCGAGAGACAGCAGCGCTGCCACCGGCACTATTCGAAATGGGAAACTCATCATCTGTTTGCCTCCTGCGCGACCGCTGTTGCGGCGCGCGACTGGTTTGTAAGATAACGTCATCAATTGCAGTTCGTTGCAGATGACGCTACCCCTCGAATGGGTGACGCAGCACCGGCCGCCTTTCCGTCGCCGCCCCCGGCGAAACTTTCACACCCCGGGTTCGCTCAGAGGACAGGATGCTCGCCCGCCGCCGCCGATCCCAGCTCCTGATCGTCGACGTGCAGGAGCGTCTTGCACCGCACATCCACGATCACGCCCGCGTCGTCGCCAACTGCGGCCGGCTCATCGGCTACGCGCGCCGCCTCGGCGTGCCGATCACGATCACGGAACATTATCCGGCCGGGCTGGGCCCGACCGTCGCAGCGCTCGCCGGGCTGGCCGGCAGCGAGACGCCGCGCCTGGCGAAGATCGAGTTTCCGGGCTGGGCCAACCCGGCGATCCGCCAGCGCCTGAGCGAGCTCAGGCAGGCCGGACGCGACCAGATCGTGGTGGCCGGCATGGAGGCGCACGTGTGCGTCGGCCAGACCGTGCTGGAGCTGATCGGCGCCGACTTCGACGTGCTGGTGGTGGCGGACGCGGTGTCATCGCGCTCGGCGGAGGTGCGCGAGCTGGCGCTCGCCCGCATGTCGAAAGCCGGCGCGACCCTCGTCGCGCACGAGATGATCGCCTTCGAATGGCTCGAACGGGGCGACACGCCCGAGTTCAAGGACCTGATCGGCGTGATAAAGTAGCTGAGCGGTACAATCGCACTGGGAGAGCACGATGCAGGACAAGAGCCCGGCCAGATCCGCGGCCCAATTCGACTGGGCGGACCCGTTCCTGCTCGACGACCAGCTGAGCGACGACGAACGCATGATCCGCGATACGGCGCGCGCCTACGCGCAGGAGAAGCTCGCCCCGCGCGTCATCAAGGCGTACCTGGAAGAGAAAACCGACCGCGAGATCTTCAACGAGATGGGCGCGCTCGGGCTGCTGGGCGTGACCATCCCCGAAAAATACGGCTGCGCCGGCGCCAACTATGTCTCCTACGGCCTCGTCGCGCGCGAGATCGAGCGCGTGGACAGCGGCTACCGCTCCATGAATAGCGTGCAGTCCTCGCTCGTCATGTACCCGATCAATGCCTACGGATCGGAAGACCAGCGCATGAAGTACCTGCCGAAGCTGGGCTCGGGCGAGTGGGTCGGCTGCTTCGGGCTGACGGAGCCGGACGCGGGCTCCGATCCCGCCGGCATGACGACGCGGGCGGAAAAGGTCTCCGACGGCTACCGCCTGACCGGCACAAAGATGTGGATCTCAAACGCGCCCATCGCCGACGTGTTCGTGGTGTGGGCGAAGTCGGCCGCGCACGACAACGCCATCCGCGGCTTCATCCTGGAGAAGGGCATGAAGGGGCTGTCGGCGCCCAAGGTCGGCGGCAAGCTGAGCCTGCGCGCGTCCATCACCGGCGAGGTTGTAATGGAAGGCGTCGTGGTGCCGGAGGAGAACCTGCTGCCCAACGTCTCCGGACTGAAAGGGCCGTTCGGGTGCCTCAACCGTGCCCGCTATGGCATCTCGTGGGGCGCGATGGGCGCGGCCGAGGACTGCTGGCACCGCGCGCGGCAGTACACGCTCGACCGCAAGCAGTTCGGCCGGCCGCTGGCCGCCACCCAGCTGGTGCAGAAGAAGCTCGCCGATATGCAGACCGAGATCGCGCTCGGCCTGCAGGCGTCGTTGCGCGTCGGCCGCCTGTTCGACGAGGGCCGGATGGCGCCGGAGATGATCTCCATCGTCAAGCGCAACAACTGCGGCAAGGCGCTCGACATCGCGCGCACGGCGCGCGACATGCACGGCGGCAACGGCATCCAGATCGAGTACCACGTGATGCGGCACGCCGCGAACCTCGAGACGGTGAACACCTACGAAGGCACGCACGACGTGCACGCGCTGATCCTCGGCCGCGCCATCACGGGGCTGCAGGCGTTCTTCTGAGATTTGTCGGAAGGAGAGCGCGATGCTGGCGTTCGAGAGGCTGTCGGCCGGCGGCGACGACGAGGCGATGTTCGAGTGCCGGCACCTCATCCTCGCCGGCTGGTCGGCGCGCGACGAGGCGCCGTGCGCGGACACATGGCAGAGCTGGGCGTGCTGGGCGTGCCGCCGCCGTCTTCCTTTCCGTTGTTCTACCGGGTGAGCGCGTCGCTGGTGACGCAGGCGGACCGGCTGGAGGTGCTGGGGCCCGACACGTCGGGCGAGATCGAGTACGTCATCGTCGTCATGGACGACGGCCTGTGGCTGACGGTCGGGTCCGACCAGACGGACCGCAAGGCGGAGGTGCACGGCGTGGCGCTGGCAAAGCAGCTCGCCGGCAAGGTGCTGGGCCGGACGCTGTGGCGCCTCGACGAGGTCGCCGACCGCTTCGACAGCCTCATGCTGCGCGCGTACATCGGCACGGGGCCCGAGCGCACGCTCTACCAGCAGGGCGCGCTCGGGCTGATGCGGCCGCCCGAGGACCTGATCGCGCGCTGCGGCGGCACGCTGGCGGCGGGGACCATTCTGATGAGCGGAACGCTCAACACGATCGGCGGCGTGCGTCCGGCGGACCGCTTCGAGATGGAGCTGTCGGACCCCAAGACCGGCCGCGCGATCCGGCACGGCTATGCCATCGACGCGCTGCCGATGATCACCTAGCCAACAGGTCAGCGACGGTCCTGGTGGCGCAGCTCGTGCGCGAGAATGGCGGTGGCGATGAGCGCATTGGCATCGGCATCGCTGAGGCGCGGGCCGGAGGCGTGCGCGCGGCCGTAGTTGCGACTGTAGGGCTCGGCGGGATTGTCGGGCTCGGCGATCGAGCGCTGCGGCGGGGCGACTTGCGGCGGCAGGCCGTCGGCCTCGACATAGGCAGAACGCACGGAAGCCGTGGCGGGGCCGTTGACGCGCGAGGCGCTGTCATAGGTCGTATCGGACGCGCAGCCCGCGGCAGCCGTTGCCAGCGCCAGCATGACACCACGCGACATACGACCCAACGCGACGGCCGCACACGGACCGCTCCGCAACACACGCATGACGACGCCTTTCACAGGACGCAACAAGCAACAAACCCCGTCACTCAACCACGCCGGGGTTAAGAGGCTCCTAACCGGCGGCGCGAAGAGGAACAGCGCGACCGCGCGGCACGAGCGCGGACGATGAACCGGAGGTGAACGCAATGTTCAGAACGCGTTCAACGCGCGCACGCGAAGGTGGGCCTACCCTGATCCGACCTATCTTCCCCGGCGTGATCCAGGGACGCAGCGCGCAGGGTCGCTGCGTCCCTTCTCCTCGCGATCCGACGCCGATTTCCCAGACACCGACACGGCACAATGCCCCGACACCGCGCTGCCTGCGCGGGAACCCCTGTTGCGTGCGGCGCATCGACCCTTTTTCGGAACGGCCACCACATCGCGGCGTTGTCCACTCATACCGGCGGGCGGACAAACGCGCGGTCGCGATTTCCGCCCCGACATGAACCAAGGAGTTCGATGATGAAGAAGATTCTTGCAGCACTCGTGATCGTCGCCGCTGCGGCGACCCCGGCCCTCGCGCAGACGAAGCCGGCCGGCACGGCCAACACAGCCGCCGACTGCCAGACCAACTTCAAGACCGCCGACAAGAACGGCGACGGCATGCTGAGCAAGGCCGAGATGTCGGCCAACTCGAAGATCGTCCCGACGACGCTCGGCACGAAGGATTCCGTGAGCAAGGCGGACTTCCTGTCGGCCTGCCAGTCGACCGCCCCGCAGCCGGGCGCCGCCCAGTAGTCGGCTGGTCGTCAGCTGCAATGACGTCGGTGCTGCCTCCATGCACCAGCGCGCGCCCCGTACTCACCGTGCGGGGCGCGCTCGCACATATGCCGCACCCGCCGCCGCCATTGAAATGACGATGAAAAGGCCGCCGCCCGCCGCCGAAGCCTTGTGCTGGCGCAGCCCACCCGCTACCGTGCGGACCAAGATTTTCCCGCCCCAATCCCCGCAAGAACAACGACGGAGAGTCCCGTGACCCTGAAGCTTCCCGACCTTCCCTATCCGCACGACGCACTGCAGCCGTACATGTCGCGCGAGACGCTCGAATATCACCACGACAAGCACCACCTCGCCTACGTCGAGAACGGCAACAAGGCGCTGGCAGGCTCGGGCCTCGAGAACAAGAGCCTCGAGGAGATGGTGAAGGGCGCCTACGAGAAGAAGAATGCCGCGCTGATCAACAACATCGGCCAGCACTACAATCACACGCACTTCTGGAAGTGGATGAAGAAGGGCGGCGGCGGCAAGAAGATCCCCGGCTCGCTGCAGAAGCTCGTCGACGAGATCGGCGGATTCGACAAGGTGCGCACCGACTTCATCCAGGCCGGCGTGACGCAGTTCGGCTCGGGCTGGGC
>JBFWWW010000198.1:0-6957 GCA_050245975.1 Hyphomicrobiaceae bacterium | reverse complement strand
GGGTGTACAGCGCAAGCACGTCAACGAGTTGTGTAACAACCGGCGCAACGTCACCGCCGCGACGGCGCTGATCCTCGCCCGCGTGCTCGGCAACAGCCCAGAGTTCTGGCTGAACGTGCAGCGGCGCACGGACCTGTGGGAGGCGATGAACTCGCCGCAGGAGCGTGAACGCATCATGCGCGCGCGGCGTATCGGCGCCGCCGCGTGACCTTGCGATGTCCAAAGGACCTGCCATGAAGCACGAGGTATCGGCGCGGACGTGAGCCGCGATAGAGGGAGTGCCGGCCATGACTATGAACGTGACCTCGTTGACCGCCACGCGGGCTGTCCTCTACTTGCGCGTATCGACGGGTCGGCAGGCCGAGCACGATCTGTCGATCCCCGACCAGAGGGCGCAGACGCAGGCATGGGTGGCGCAGCGCGGTTGGACGCTGGTGGCGGAGTACGTCGAGCCCGGCGCCTCGGCGACCGATGACAAGCGCCCCGAGTTCCAGCGCATGATCGAGCGCGCGTGCGACGGCGAGAACGCCTTCGATGTAATCGTCGTGCACTCGTTCTCGCGTTTCTTCCGCGACGCCTTTGGCCTGGAGTTCTATGTACGCAAGCTCGCCAAGCACGGCGTCAGGCTGGTGTCGATCACGCAGGAGCTGGGCGATGACCCGGCTCAGGTGATGATGCGGCAGGTGATCGCGCTGTTCGACGAATATCAGTCGAAGGAGAACGCCAAGCATGTGCTACGGGCGATGAAGGAGAATACGCGCCAGGGATTCTGGAACGGCTCACGTCCGCCACTCGGATACAAGGTCGTCGAAGCCGAGCGGCGCGGCGCGCGGACCAAGAAGAAGCTCGCGGTCGATCCGATCGAGGCCGAGACCGTGCGGCTGGTCTTTCGCTTGTTCGTCGAAGGCGACGACGGATCTGGGCCGATGGGGGTGAAGGCCATCACAAGCTGGTTGAACGCGCGCGGGCACCGCACGCGTACCGGAGGCCTATGGGGTCTGAGCCGCGTGCACGAGCTCTTGACCAACCCGGTCTATAGCGGCCGGCTGCGGTTCAATCGCAAGGATTCCAGGACCTACCGGCTCAAGGCCGAGGCCGAGCACGTCTACTGCGATGCCGATGCCATCATCAGCTCGGCGCTGTTTGATGCCGTGCAGAGAAAGCTCAAATCCCGCAACCCGAAGGTGGCCCCGCCCCGAACCATCAGCGGTCCGATCCTGCTGACCGGCCTTGCGACCTGCGCCACCTGCGGCGGGGGCATGACGCTGCGGTCCGGCACATCGCGTACGGGCGAAATCTACCGCTACTACTCCTGCAACAACGCCATCAAGATGGGCAAGACCGCGTGCAAAGGGCGCTCGATCCGCATGGACAAGCTCGATACCCTAGTGACCGAGCATCTAGCCGATCGCCTGCTTGATCCGGAACGGATGTCAGCGATGCTGACCACCCTGGCCGGGCGGCGCGCCGATAGGCAGATCGCCGTCGATCGGCGGATTACGGCGCTGGCGCGCGAGGCGGAGGATGCTGAAGAGCGGCTGCGCCGGCTGTACAGGCTGATCGAGGACGGACTCGCCCAGATGGATGAGATCCTGAAGGATCGGATCGCGTCCTTGAAGGCAACACAGGCGGCGGCGACGGCGGCCCTCGACCGCGCCCGGTCGGCAACACGTGGCACGGATGACGTCAGTCCGTTGGCCGTCGATCGCTTCACCAGGGTCATGCGCGAGCGGCTGACGACGGGCGAGGTGCCGTTCCGCAAAGCCTACATCGGCTCGCTCGTCGACCGTATTGAGGTCGACGACGCCCAAGTGCGGATCATGGGGCGAAAAGAGATCCTGGAACAAGCCATTCGGGCCAGCGAGACCACGCCGCCCGTGGTTCACTCTTTTGTACCTAATTGGCGATCCCGGCAGGATTTGAACCTGCGACCCTCTGCTTAGAAGGCAGATGCTCTATCCAACTGAGCTACGGGATCGGAACAGCCAGCTTACTACCCAAATCCTATCGCTTCGTCACCGTTTGGCAGGCCCGGCCCGGCCAATCCCGCTCGACAGCGGCCGCCGCTGCATCGTAGGGAAACCGTCGACGCGGGCGTACCGGGGACGCAACGGGGTGTCAAACATCCACGATCTGGCCATCATTGGCGGCGGCATCAACGGCTGCGGCATCGCGCGCGACGCGGCCGGTCGCGGCCTTTCGGTCGTGCTCGCCGAGATGGGCGACCTCGCCGGCGCGACCTCGTCGCGCTCGACCAAGCTCATCCACGGCGGGCTGCGCTATCTCGAGTACTACGAGTTCCGGCTCGTGCGCGAGGCGCTGATGGAGCGCGAGGTGCTGTGGGCGATCGCTCCGCATATCGTGCGGCCGCTGCGTTTCGTGCTGCCGTATCACCGCGGCCTGCGCCCGGCGTGGCTGCTGCGCCTCGGGCTGTTCCTCTATGACCATCTCGGCGGCCGCAAGCTGCTGCCCCCGACGCGGACGCTGGATCTGAAGAACGGGTTCGAGGGGCGGCCGCTGCACGCCGGCGAGTTCGAGCGGGGCTTTGCCTATTCCGATTGCGGGGTCGACGATGCCCGCCTCGTGGTTCTCAACGCGCGCGATGCGGCCGATCGCGGCGCGGACATCCGCACGCGCACGAAGGTCACGGCCATCGCCGAGGAGGCGGGCGTCTGGGTCCTGACGTTGGAGAGCGTGGAGGACGGCCGGCGCCAGACCGTAAGCGCCCGCGCGCTCGTCAACGCCGCCGGCCCCTGGATCGAGCAGGTGCTCGCGCAGCGCCGCGATGTCGTGCCGCGCGCCAGGGTGCGGCTCGTGCAGGGCTCGCACATCGTGGTGCGACGCCTCTATGAGGGCGAGCACGCCTATATCTTCCAGAACACCGACGGCCGCATCGTGTTCGCCATTCCCTACGAGCAGGACTTCACGCTCATCGGCACGACGGACCGCGAGTACACGGGCGACCCCGCCAAGGTCGCCGCGACGCCCGAGGAAATCGACTATCTCTGCCGGCTGGCGAGCGAGTCGTTCGCGCGCCCGGTGACGCCCGCCGATGTCGTGTGGACCTATTCCGGCGTCCGGCCCCTCTATGACGACGGCGCCAGCGAGGCCAAGGCGGCGACGCGCGACTATGTGCTCGAGCTCGACCGCGCGACCGGCGGGGCGCCGCTGCTCTCGGTGTTCGGCGGCAAGATCACGACCTATCGCCGGCTGGCCGAGGAGGTGCTCGAGAAGCTCGCCGCCGATCTGCCGGAGCCGGCCGGCGGGCAGCCGGCAGGCTGGACGGCGCGGGCGCCGCTGCCGGGCGGAGATTTCCCGGTCGGCACGGTGACGGAGCTGGCGGGTGCTCTGCGCGCCGACTATCCGTTCCTCACGGCGGCGCATGCGGACCGGCTCGCGCATGCCTACGGCACGCGCGCGCGTGCCATCCTCGGCACCGCGCGGACGTTGGCCGACCTCGGCGCGCCGCTGGGGGCGACGCTGACCGAGGCCGAGGTGCGCCACCTCGTGGCCAGGGAATGGGCCCGGACGGCCGACGACGTCGCGTGGCGGCGCACCAAGCTCGGCTTGCGGCTCTCCGCATCCGAGCTGGCCGCGCTCGACGCTGTCATGCGGGGTCTGACCGCTGCTGCCGCGGACGGTGAAGCCTGACGACCGTCAGGCGCCTGTCAGGCGCCCGGGCCGCGTTCCTTCGGCACCACCACCACGGCCGTCAGCATGCTGCCGCGGATGAGGCTGGCATCGAGCGCACGCCCGATGCGGGAGTGGTCGAGGATGCGTGCCACGTCGTCGATGCCGGTCACGGGCTCGCCGTCGAGGCGCACGAGCAGGTCACCGGGCTGCAGACCGGCATCGCTGGCAGGGCCGCCCGCCTGGACCTCCCGCACCTGCACCGCGCCGGGCTGCTCGATGTGCGTGATATGGCGCAGGCGCGCGGGCAGCGGCACCTGCTCGCCGACGAAGCCGAGCTGCGCGCGGCGCACCCGGCCGTGCGTCAGCACCTGGGTGAGGACGAGCAGCGCCGTGTTGGAGGCGACGGCGAAGCACAGGCCCTGCGTGCCGAGGATCATGGCCGTGTTGATGCCGATCACCTCGCCCGACGCATTGACGAGCGGGCCGCCCGAGTTGCCCGGGTTGAGCGCCGCATCCGTCTGGATGACGTCGCTGATGAGGCGCCCGCTTTCGCCGCGCAGCGTGCGGCCCACGGCACTGACGATGCCGGCCGTGACCGTCGACTGGAAGCCGAGCGGGTTGCCGATGGCGACGGCGATATGGCCGGGCCGCACGGACTTCGAGTTGGCGAGCCGGGCGGCGTGCAATGTCTCGGTGGTCTCCCCGCGCAGGATGGCCAGATCGGTGTCGGGGTCGCGGCCCAGGATGCGCGCCCGGAAGGCGCGTCCGTCGGAGAGCGACAGGGCGATCTCGCTTGCGCCGTCGACCACGTGATTGTTGGTCAGCACGAGGCCGTCCGGGGACACGACGACGCCGCTGCCCGAGCCTTGCGCCGGGCGGCCGCGCCGCTCGCCCTTGACCTGGACGTGCACGACCGACGGCGACACGCTGTCGACGACACCGGCCACGGTGCGTGAATAGGAATCAAGCAGCGCGCCGTCGTCAGGCGGCACGCTCGCTGCCGGGCCGGTCGACCTTGCGGTGTCGCTGTCAAGCCGGCGGATGAATTGCTGCATGAGGAGCTCCCGCGAAATAAATGCGTCCCGCATCCGAGCACGCAATATGGGAGCAGCAATGGCGAACTGCGAGAGGGCCTGCCATGCGGCCGCCGCAGGTCCGCCTCAGTTGGTGCGGAAAATCTGGCCGCGCCAATCCTCGCCGTGCGGCGGCACCTGTGCAGCGCCGGCCGGCGCGGGCGCGGCCGGTGCGCCGGCCTGCGGCACCGTCTGCACGACGATCGCACCGGCCTGCTGTGCCGGTGCCGGTCCGGTGGATGTGAGCTGCGGCTGGGCGGCACCGGCAAGCAGCCTGCGCCGCGCGGCGGAATTGACGGCAAGCAGATCGAATTCCGGCAGCGTGGTCACGGGCGCCTTCGGCTTCATGTGCACGATGCGATAGCCCTTGGCCTTCAGCGCGGCGAGCAGGCCCGGCAGAGCGCGCGCCGTGGCCGGCTGGATGTCGTGGAACAGCAGGATGCCTTTATGGCGGGCGGCGAGCTGGTCGAGGATCGCCTTGTGCACCGCGTTGGCGTCCTTGCTGCGGTAGTCGTAGCTGTCCGCCTCGATGGAAAAGGCCGACAGGTTGCGGCTCTGGATGTAGCCCAGGATGGACTTCGAGGCCGACAGGTAGGGGAAGCGGAAAAAGGGCGAAATCGGCGTCCCCACAGCATGCTGCACGGCGCTGATGCCGAGCTCGATCTCGTTGCGGGCCTTGAGCGGGGTCAGCTTCGCCAGGTTGGCGTGCGACCAGGTGTGCGTGCCGATGGTATGGCCGCGGCGGGCGACCTCCTTGGCCATGGCCGGCTCGGCGAGCGCCATCTGGCCGACCATGAAGAAGGTGGCCTTGGTGCATTGCGCATCGAGCGCGTCGAGGATCGGCTTCGTGTGCGGCTTCAATGGTCCGTCGTCGAACGTCAGGACCACCTCGCCGTCGGCCAGGAAATTGATGTCCTTGTACTGCAGGTGGCCGAAGCGCGGTCCGCCGGTGGTGTCGATCTCAACGACGCGCGACACGCCGAGAACGTTGGGATTGTTCGCGCATGATACCGGTGCCGTGCGGGCGGAGGGTGCCGGCGGGGCCACAGGCTTCTGGGACGTCTGCGCATCGGCCGCAGACGCGAGCGCCAGCCCGGCCAGGGCGAGAAGCAACGAGGCAGAACCGCGCATCTTGAGGTCCATCGGCTGCGAACTGTAGGCCCATCCCCGCAGAGGGCCGGGCCTTGTGGCACGTCACTGTGTCTGGAACAAGCCGAAGCAGGACACGCCGATGCGGCAAAGTGCCGGCACTTGCGTTTTCCGGCTACGGACAGCGCGCGGCACGCGGCGGCCATCACGCGCGGTGTGGCCGCCACGCATCAACCTGTGCTAAGGGCGGCGGCGCAACGCCTGCACCGAACATGCGGCCGTCATGACAGATGAAAACGACATCGCGACCGCTGCGGCAGGCGAGAAGCGCCAGCCGGATGCTCTCGCACACCTGATCGCGGAGGCGCTCGAGGCCCAGGAGCTGGACCGGGTGCGCGCCCTGGCCGAGGGATTGCGCGCGCCCGACCTCGCCGACGTGATCGAGAACCTGGAGGCCCCGCAGCGCGTCGCGCTCATCCAGGCGCTCGGCAACCGATTCGACTTCGAGGCCCTGTCCGAGCTCGACGAGACTGTCCGCGACGAGCTGTCGGAGGCCCTGCCCAACGAGCTGCTCGCCAGAGCGGTGACCGAGCTCGAGACCGACGATGCGGCCTACCTCATCGAGAACCTCGAAGAGGCCGACAAACAGGAAATTCTGGCGCAGATTTCCACCAGCGACCGCGCCGCGCTGGAGCGCAACCTCGAGTACCCGGAGGAAACCGCCGGCCGTCTGATGCAGACGGACTTCGTGGCGGTGCCGCCGTTCTGGACCGTCGGCCGGGTGATCGACCACATGCGCGATACGCCGGACCTGCCGGAGACATTCTCCGACATTTACGTGGTCGACCCGACCTACCGGGTGGTGGGAAGCCTCGACCTGTCGCGCCTGCTGCGGACGAAGCGCGACATCCCCGTCTCGCAGATCATGTCGACCGACGGGCAGAACGTGCTCGCCACGGAGGACCAGGAGGAGGTGGCGCGCCAGTTCGAGCGTTATGACCTCAAGTCCGCGCCCGTCGTCGATGCCAACAACCGTCTTGTCGGCGTCGTCACCGTCGACGACGTGGTCGAGGTCATCGAGGAGGAGGCCGACGAGGATTTGCGCCGCCTGTCCGGTCTCGGCGACGAGCGCCTGACCGACAGCGTCCGCAGCATCGTCACC
>JBFWWW010000197.1:0-7068 GCA_050245975.1 Hyphomicrobiaceae bacterium | reverse complement strand
AGATCGTGCCCGAGGCCGTCTCCGCCATCCGCAATGCCATCGAGGCCGAATACGGTCGCCGCTACACGCCCTTCGCCCGCGAATACAAGACCAAGGCCAAGAACGCGCAGGAAGCCCACGAGGCGATCCGCCCCACCGATCCGAAGCGCACACCCGACAGCGTGCGCCGGCACCTCGAGAGGGATCAGGCCGCCCTCTACGATCTCATCTGGAAGCGCACGCTGGCGAGCCAGATGGCGCCCGCCGAGCTCGAGCAGACGACCGCCGAGATCTCCGTGACGGGCCGCGACGGCAAGGCCTATGGCCTGCGTGCCACCGGCTCCGTCATCACCTTCGACGGCTTCCTGCGCATCTACGAGGAGGGCCGCGACGACCGCGCGCGCGTCATCGACAAGGGCAAGGACGATACCAGCGAGGACGAGGATGCGAGCCGCCGGCTGCCGCCGCTCGCGCAGGGCGACCGCGTGACCGACCGCCAGATCGACGCCGACCAGCACTTCACGCAGCCGCCGCCCCGCTTCACCGAGGCGACGCTCGTCAAGCGCATGGAGGAGCTGGGCATCGGCCGTCCGTCGACCTATGCCTCCACGCTCGCCGTGCTGCAGGACCGCGGTTACGTGCGCATCGACAAGAAGCGGCTCATCCCCGAGGACAAGGGCCGCCTCGTCACGGCGTTCCTGGAAAGCTTCTTCAAGCGCTACGTCGAGTATGATTTCACGGCGGACCTGGAGGAAAAGCTCGACCTCATCTCCGACCACAAGCTCGAGTGGAAGGACGTGCTGCGCGATTTCTGGCGCGAGTTCACGCACTCCGTCGACGACATCAAGGACCTGCGCGTCGGCGAGGTGCTGGAGGCGCTCAACGAGCTGCTGGGCCCGCACATTTTCCCCGACAAGGGCGACGGCTCGGACCCGCGCCTGTGTCCCAACTGCAAGAAGGGCCGCCTCAGCCTCAAGGTCTCCGGCAAGTACGGCGCCTTCATCGGCTGCGACGCCTATCCCGATTGCCGCTACACGCGCCAGCTGTCCCAGCCGGCCGACGGTCCCGCCGAAGCTGCGACGCC
Source organism: Hyphomicrobiaceae bacterium (assembly GCA_050245975.1). Lineage (GTDB taxonomy): Bacteria > Pseudomonadota > Alphaproteobacteria > Rhizobiales > Hyphomicrobiaceae > JBFWWW01. Next base: position 6,005 of record JBFWWW010000197.1, on the reverse strand, counting down.
GGACGGCAAGCTGCTCGGCTACGACCCGGACACGGGCCTTGCGGTCACGTTGCGCACCGGACGCTTCGGCCCCTACGTGCAGCTCGGCGATGCCACCGAGGACGAGAAACCCAAGCGATCGTCGGTCCCCAAGGGCGTCGATGCGAACACGGTCGACCTCGAGTATGCGCTGAAGCTGCTGTCGCTGCCCCGCCTCGTCGGCGAGCATCCGGAGACGGGCAAGCCGATCACGGCCGGGCTCGGCCGCTACGGGCCGTTCGTCCTGCACGACGGCATGTACGCCAATCTCGACTCCGTCGAGGACGTGTTCACGGTCGGGCTCAATCGTGCCGTGACCCTGCTGGCGGAAAAGGCGGCCGGTGCCGGCAAGAACCGCTGGCAGCGGGCCAAGCCCACGGTGCTGAAAGACCTGGGCGAGCATCCGGGCGCGGGCGGCAAGATCGAGGTGCTGTCGGGCCGCTACGGCCCCTACGTCAAGCACGGTGACGTCAACGCAACCGTCCCGCGCGGCAAGGACCCCGCGACGCTCACTGTCGACGAGGCGGTGGCGCTGATCGCGGAGCGTGCCGCCAAGGGTCCGGGCAAGAAGCGCGCGCCGGCGCGCGGCCGCAAAAAGGCCGAGGCGGCGCCGGATGCCGATGCCAAACCGGCGAAAGCGCCCGCCAAGGCAAAGGCGCGCGGCGGCAAGGCTCCGGCCAAGTCGCCACGCGCCAAGCCGGAGGCCGGCAAAAAGTCGCGCAGCACCCGGCCGAAGCAGGCCGCCGAATAGCCCGACGCGGCACAGGGAGCAATCGTGGCGCGCAAGCCCAGGAAGTCTCGCGAAGGCGCGCCGGGGTCTCTGCCGAGCCGCGAGGACGTCCTCGCGTACATCGCCGAGGCCCGGGAGCGCGTCGGCAAGCGCGAGATCGCGCGAGCCTTCGCCCTCAAGGGCGCCAACCGCGTCGCATTGAAGCGTCTGCTGGCGGAGATGGCCGACGAGGGCCTGCTGTCGGGAAACCGCAAATCGCTGAGCGCGCGTGGCGCCCTGCCGCCCGTGAGCGTGCTGGCCATCGTCGGCCGCGACCCCGAGGGCGAACTGGCAGCCGAGCCCGCCGTCTGGGCGGCGGAGGACGGGCCCCGGCCGCGCGTGCTCGTCCTCGCCCGCCGCGGCGGCAGCGCCGGCGAGCCGCCCCTCGGCCAGGGCGACCGCATCCTTGCGCGCGTGTCGAAGCTCGCCGAAGCCGACGTCTACGGCTACCAGTACGAGGCCGAGCCCATCCGCCGCCTGCCGCGCGAGAAGACGCGCGCGCTCGGCATCTTCCGCTCCAGCGCGCGCGGCGGCGGCACCATCGAGCCCATCGACCGCAAGGAGCTCAGGTCCTGGAGCGTGCGCGAGGGCGACGACGGCGGCGCCGCCAACGGCGACCTCGTGCGTTTCGACCTCGTGCGCTCCGGCCGCCATGCGGTCCCCGCCGCACGCATCGGCGAGGTGCTGGGCAACCCCGACGACCAGCGCCGGATCAGCCTCATCGCCGTGCACGCGCACGGCCTGCCCGATGAATTCCCGCCCGATGTGCTGGCGGAAGCCGGGCGCCTCGTGCCGCCGTCCCACGCCGGGCGCACCGACCTCACGCGCGTGCCGCTGCTGACCATCGACCCCGTCGATGCCCGCGACCACGACGACGCCGTGCACGCAGCCGACGACGGCGATCCCAACAACCCCGGCGGCTTCCTCGTCACCGTCGCCATTGCCGACGTCGCCTACTACGTCAGGCCCGGAACCCAGCTCGACCGCGAGGCGCGCCAGCGCGGCAACTCGGTCTATTTTCCCGACCGCGTCGTGCCGATGCTGCCGGAAGCCATCTCCAATGACGCCTGCTCGCTGCGCTTCGACGAGGAGCGCCCCTGCCTCGCCGTCGAGATGGTCTTCGACGCATCGGGCGCGAAGCGGCGGCACCGGTTCATACGCGCCACCATGCGCTCGGCGGCCAAGCTCTCCTATCAGCAGGCGCAGGCCGCCTTCGACGGACGGCCGGACACGTCTGCCGAACCGCTGATGGACACCGCCCTGCGGCCGCTGTGGCGCGCCTACCAGACCGTCGCCAAAGCCCGCGACGCCCGTGCTCCGCTCGACCTCGATCTGCCCGAGCGCAAGATCGTGCTCGACGGCGCGGGCCGCGTCGCGCGCGTGACGGTGCCGGAGCGCCTCGCGGCCCACCGGCTGATCGAGGAGTTCATGATCCAGGCGAATGTCGCCGCCGCGGAAACGCTGGAAGGACACCGCGCCCCTGTCGTCTATCGCGTGCACGGCGCGCCGTCGCAGGAGAAGCTCGCGGCGCTGCGCGATTTCCTCGCCACGCTCGATCTCAAGCTGCCGCCGGCCTCGACGCTGCGTCCGGCCCACTTCAATGCCATCCTGGCGCGCGCCAAATCGATGCCGGTCGCCGATCTCGTCAACGAGGTCGTCCTGCGCGCGCAGGCCCAGGCCGAATACGCGACCGAGAACATCGGCCACTTCGGGCTCCACCTGCGGCGCTACGCGCACTTCACCTCGCCCATCCGCCGCTATGCGGACCTGCTGGTGCACCGCTCGCTGATCCGTGCGCTGAAGCTCGGGCCGGGCGGGATGGAGGACGGCGAGGAAGCCTCGCTGTCGGAGACCGCGCAATCCATCTCGCAGCTCGAGCGCCGCGCCATGGCGGCCGAGCGCGAGACGACGGACCGCCTCATCGCCGCCTTCCTCGCCGACCGCGTCGGCGCCGAGTTCGACGCGCGCGTTTCGGGCGTCACGCGTTCCGGCCTGTTCGTGCGCCTGCGCGAGACGGGCGCCGACGGCTTCGTCCCCGCCGCCACCATCGGCGGCGACTACTACCGCCATGACGAGACCGCCCACGCTCTCATCGGCGACCGCACCGGCGAGACATACCGCCTGGGGGACGATGTCCGCGTGCGGCTGGTGGAGGCGATTCCCACGGCAGGCGCGCTGCGTTTCGAGATGCTGTCCCCGGGAACCCGGTCCTCCCAGCCGCGGCGAGGCGGCATTCGCAACCTGCGGCGCCGGCGCGACAAAGGGCCTCGCGCGCGACGCTGAGGGGCGCGATCCTGCCGGAAACGACAGGCGAATGGGCCACAAACAGGCCCTCGCGGGCCCGGCGCGGCGTCGCGTCCCTTGACGGAGAGCCGCAGAGGGCGACAGGGTAGCGCCATGCCGATGATCCTCAATTCCTCCGAACCAGCGCCCGGCAACGGACCGCGCCCGCTGTCGCGCGCGCTGATCGCCGGCTGGCACCAGAAGTGCCCGGCCTGCGGCCGTGGCGAGCTCTATTCCTCCTTCCTCAAGGTGCGGCCGCAGTGCCCCGAATGCGGCACGGAGTTGCATCACCAGCGTGCCGATGACGCGCCGCCCTACTTCACGATGGTCATCGTCGCCCACGTGGTCGTCGGCGGCATCCTGTGGATGGAAAAGGCCTTTGCGCCGCCCGCCTGGGTGCATTTCGCCATCTGGCTGCCGCTGACGCTCCTGATGAGCCTGTGGCTGCTGCCGCGCGTGAAGGGCATGCTGGTCGGCATGCAGTGGGCGCTGCGCATGCACGGCTTCGCCTCCGGCGGCGTGTCCGGCGAAGGCGTCGATGCTGCGGCACCGATCCCCATGCCCGCCGTTCCCAGGAGCCCATCGGCGCATGTCTGACCTCGACGCCCCGTCCTCACCGGTCGCGCCACGGGCCGCGGCCGACGCCACGCGTCCGCTCAAGCCGCGCGATGCCGCCACCATGATCGTCGTCGACCGGTCGACGGGCGATCCGCGTGTGCTGCTGGGCAAGCGGCGCGCGGATGTCGCCTTCATGCCGAGCAAGTACGTCTTCCCCGGCGGCCGCGTCGATCCCGGCGATCGCCGCATGGCGGTCGAAGACGATCTCGTCGCGCGCGATATCAAGCGCCTGCAGGTCAGCATGAAGGGCGCCCCGCCCAGCGCCGCGCGCGCCCGCGCGCTGGCCTTCGCCGCCATTCGCGAAACCTTCGAGGAGACGGGCCTCGTCATCGGGCGCGCGACCGCGAGCCTGCCTGCCGGTGCCGCGGCGCCGGGCTGGTCCGAATTCCTGTCGCTCGGTTTTGTCCCGGCGCTGAGCCGGCTCACGTTCTTTGCCCGCGCCATCACGCCGCCCGGACGTCCGCGCCGCTTCGATGCGCGCTTCTTCTTCGTCGAGGCGACCGCCATCGCCCATCGCATCGAGCTGGCCGAGGACGGCGAGCTGTCGAGCCTCGACTGGCGCACGATCGAGGAAGCCAAGGAGCTGGACCTGCCGCGCATCACACGCGCCGTGCTGGAGGATCTGCGCGACCGGCTGACGCGCAGCACCTCGGCTGCCGCCGACGATCCCGTCCCCTTCTACTACCAGCGCAACGGCAGTTTCCGGCGCGACCTCATCACGTGACGCCTCCGCCGCACCTTCTGCCGTCTTGACACCCCCCGGACGGCGACTAGAGTGCGCCCCAACACGGCAGGTTTTCAGCATCGAGAGTTGGCCTCATGGCAAAGCCCGTAACCCAGAAGATAAAGCTGCTCAGCACGGCGGGGACAGGTTTCTTCTACGTCACGAAGAAGAACCCGCGCACGAGCACCGAGAAGATCACCTTCAAGAAATACGATCCGGTCGCGCGCAAGCACGTTCCGTTCAAGGAAACGAAGATCAAGTAGTCCTGCGCGGTCACGCGTCTGTGACCTGCGCTTTCCGCTCACGACCAGACGTGCCGCGTCGTCCGCGTGCTGCGGCGACTGCACAGGCTGTTGTCCGGAAGAGTTGCCGGGTCCGTGACTGGATCGGCAGCGGGGTAGAAGACCGATCAGTCACGGACGCCGGCGTTGCCAAATCATAGACCAAAGAGGGCGTTGGTCACTGATCCGGCAAGTCGACCGTCCTTACGCGGCATCTTAAGAGGAGGCCACTCCAAGCCGCTACGGACGATCGACACCTCACAGCGTCAGGAGATGCGGCGGACCTGAACATCCGTGAGGATTCGAATTTTCGATTGTGGGGTGTGCACCGAACCGCGTGCACCGCGAGCCCTCATATAACCCCTTATCCCGCCTATCAGGATCGCCAAGGAAGCAGATCGGGTTTCGGATTGCAAGGGTCCGCCGCTTGCCATCCCGCCCCCGCATGGGTCTCCCGCGCAGCCGGCCGAAAGGCAAAAACCATCCGTCGTCAGCCAAAAAACCGCTGTTCACGGCCTGTTCGAGAGCCGTTCTTGCCGTTTTGAGCAAAATCATACGGCCAGGACTAAATTTTTATTCCCCGACGTGGCCGGTCGCAGGATTAACGATATCGCCGATTTTGTCCTACGCGGCGTCGCCGACAACCCGGTTCCGACCCTGCCGCTTGGCCGCGTAGAGCGCGTTGTCGGCGCGCTTGATCAGCGCCTCCGGCGTATCGGTCGGCCGCTCCAGGCTCGCCACGCCCACGCTGGCCGTCACCTGGATCTGCGTTCCCGCGCCGATGTGAAAGCTGTCGGCGGCGACGCACGACCGCAGCCGCTCGCCCACCTGGCAGGCCCGCGACATCTCCGTATCGGGCATGATCGACACGAACTCCTCGCCGCCGAGCCGGCAGGCGAGATCGATCCCGCGCGTGTTGCGGCGAAAGCGCGCGGCGAACTCGCGCAGCACCGCATCGCCGGCATCGTGGCCGTAGGTGTCGTTCACCGACTTGAAATGATCGATGTCCACCAGCAGCAGCGACAGGGCACGCCCGGTTGCCTGCGCCTGATCCATCAGCGAGCGCAGATGCGCCTCCATGTAGCGCCGGTTGTGCAGGCCCGTCAGGGGGTCGGTGATCGCCAGCTCGACGCTTTCCTCCAGCCTGTGGCGCAGGAAGTCCGAGTGCCGCTTGCGCCGGATCTGCGTGCGCACCCGCGCCAGCATCTCGTTGCGGTCGATCGGGCGCATCAGGTAGTCGTTGACGCCCATGTCGAGGCCGCGCATCAGGCGGGCCTCTTCGCCCGGCTCCACCAGGATGATGATCGGCAGA
>JBFWWW010000196.1:0-7117 GCA_050245975.1 Hyphomicrobiaceae bacterium | reverse complement strand
TCCATGGATCGCCGGGGAGATGATGTGGTGAAGGTGATGCGCGTCGGCTTGTCTAGTCCGGGCACCGCCGAAGAGCGCCTCAAGTCCTACGGTCTGAACCTGGCTGGACAGGGCTCATCCGTGACGGTCAGCGAATCCCGCTTCGGAGGCTTCGCCAAGCGTATCGGCCTGGACATCGGCGATGAGCTGACGGCCGTTGAGGTTCCGGCCGATCGTCATTCCAAGTACTGGATGATCATCCCAGCGCTGCTGCTTCTTGGCCTCGTCGTGCTCAGCCAACTGAGCCGCCGGAGAAAGCTGGCGGCCAATCTTTCCCCGGCATAGCCAGCCGCGAGCTAGACAGCGATGCCTCTGCCGATGAGGCCGGCGATCTCCGCCGCCGACAGTCCGGCTTCGGCGAGAACATCACGGGTGTCGGCGCCCGGCGCCGGCACGTCCCGGCGCACGCCGAGGCGTGTATCGTTGAAGGTCATGGGCAGCGCCGGGGTAACCGCGGTGCTGCCGTCCGGCAATGAGACATCGAGAAAGCCGCCCGAGCCTTTGAGGTGCGGGTCGTCGAAGAGGTCCTCGGGGCGGGCGACGGGCGCATAGGGGAGACCGAGCCCGGCGACTTTTGCTTCGAGGTCGGCGCGGCGCATCGTCTTGAAGACCTCGCCAAGGCGCGGAATAAGCCAATCGCGCGCCTCGCAGCGCTGCGCATTGGTCTGCAGCCGCGCGTCGGCGGCGAGATCGGCCAGTCCGAAGCCCTCGCAGAAGACGCGCCACTGCGTATCGGTGACGACGCCGATAAAGAGCTGGCCGTCGCTGCAGTCGAACACGTCGTAGACGCCCCAGGCGGACAGCCGCATCGGCATGGGCTGCACGCGCTGGCCCAGCATCCGATCCTGCATCATGTGCTGCGCCATCAGCACCATGCAGGTTTCGAACAGGCCGCTGGTGATGTCCTCCGCCGGGCCGCCGCGATCGCGCTTGCGCAGCGCGCCGAGCACGCCGATGGCCGCGAACATGCCGCCCATGATGTCGTTGACCGAAGAGCCGACACGGAGCGGGCGGCCCGGCGGGCCCGTCATGTAGGCGAGCCCCGCCATCATCTGCACGACCTCGTCGAGGGCGGCGCGATCCTCGTAGGGGCCGGCGAGGAATCCCTTTACGGAGCAATAGATCAGGCGCGGATTGACGGCCTTGAGCTGCTCACGGCCGAGCCCGAGGCGATCCATTGCTCCGGGCCGGAAATTCTCGATCACGACATCGGCGCCGCCGACAAGGCGCTTGGCCGTCACGAGCCCGTCGGGTGTTTTGAGATCGAGCAGCGCGGAGCGCTTGTTGCGGTTGAAGCAGGGAAAGAATCCGACCCCTGATCCCGTCAGGCGCCGCGTGTTGTCGCCATTGGGTGCCGGCTCGACCTTGATGACGTCTGCGCCCAGGTCGGCCAGAACCAGTCCGGCGAACGGCCCAGCCACCATGTGGCTGAACTCGATGACGCGCACTCCGGACAAGGGAAGATCGTCTCGGTTCATTGTTTTTGTCTCCGAGGGTCAGGCAGGCACGAGCGTTTCCACAAAGGTCGTGAAGTCGGACAGGGGAATGCGATCGGTCCGGAAGCCGTTGATCTTGGCGTCAGGGTCCGGATAGCCGAGCGACATGCCGCAGACGACCATTTGCTCGGCCGGGATGGCGAGCCGCTTCTGCAGGAGCTCGTGCCTGAGACCGAAGGCTGCCTGAGGACAGGTTTCGAGTCCGAACTGGCGTGCCACCACCATGATCGACTGCAGGAACATGCCGTAGTCGAGCCACGACCCGATTTCCATGTCGCGGTCGATGGAAAAGATCAGCCCGACGGGCGCATCGAAGAATGTGAAATTGCGGCCGTGCTGCGCGTGCATGGCCTGCTTGTCGCCTTTGGCGATGCCGATCGTGGCATAGAGCCCAAAGCCGCAGGCCCGTCTCCGGCCCAGATACGGCTCGCGCCATTTGGTCGGATAGTAGGAATATTCCCATGCTTCCGGCACGTGATCGTTGTGAAGGGCCATGAGATCGCGGACGATCTCGTCCTTCACAGCGCCCTGCAGGACCCAGACCCGCCACGGCTGTATGTTGGAACCTGATGGCGCCCGGCCAGCGGCGGTGAGGATGCGCTCGATGAGGGGTCGGGGTACGGGGTCCGGGAGATAGGCACGGGCGCTGTAGCGGCCGGCTACGGCCTCCTCGACTGTCAGCATGCCTCTGCCATCCCTTGACTTTGTTCGCCTGGCGGCTGAGTGCCGTCCATCTATTGTGGCCGACCATGGCACGGCCTAGTTTCCGGGGTCAACGCGACGCCTGAGGGGTGAAACTCATGCCGTTTGATCCGGACGCGAGGGACTTGACGGTTGCGGTGGTCGGCACCGGGACGATGGGTCGTGGCATCGTCCAGGTGGCCGCCCAGGGCGGAATGCGGACCATCGCCTTCGACGAGCGTGCCGGCGCGGCAGACGATGCAAAAACCTATATCGCGGACATGCTCGGCAAGATGGTCGCGAAGGGCCGCTTGCCGGACGCCGACGCAAGGGCCGCGCTGGACCGTATCCGGGTCGCATCCGACCTCGCGGAAGTCGCGACGGCCGATGTCGTTATCGAGGCCGTCGTCGAGCGGCTCGACGTGAAACAGGACCTGTTCTCGAAACTTGACGAAGTCATGCGGCCGGACGCGATCCTGGCGTCCAACACGTCATCGCTGCCGGTGACCGCAATCGCCGCAAAATGCCGTTGGCCGGAGCGCGTCGGCGGGATGCATTTCTTCAATCCGGTCCCGCTGATGCGCCTCGTCGAGGTGATTCCGGGGCTGAAAACCGCGCCCTGGGTCGCGGATGCGCTCATGGCGATCGGGCGGCGGATGGGCCGCGAGCCGGTCCTCTGCAAGGACAGTCCCGGCTTTCTCGTCAATCACGTGGGACGTGCGCTCATTCCGGAATCTCTGCACATCCTCGAGGAGGGGATTGCGAGTCACGACGAAATCGATCGCATCCTCACCGGTGCGCCTGGGTTCAAGATTGGCCCGTTTGCGCTCGCCGACATGGTGGGGCTCGATGTCGGTCATGCGGTAATGGAATCCCTGTATGGCCAGTTCTACTTCGAGCCTCGCTACGCGCCCTCGCCCCTGATGGCATTGCGCACAGCCGGCGGCGCTCTGGGTCGCAAGACCGGGTCCGGCTGGTACCAATATGAGGATGGAGCGCAGCAGCGTTCGACCCCTCCTCCCACGCCGCAAAAATTGCCGCGATCGGTCTGGGTGCGGCCGAGCGACCATCATCCCGATCTGCAGGCGCCGCTGCTCGACGTCCTTCGGCAGTCGGGCGTAACGCTGGAGGACGGCAGCGCGCCGAGCGACGATGCGCTCATCATCCTGACGCCCATCGGCTGGGACCTGACGACAGCCGTTTGCGATCTCAAGCTCGATCCTCAACGCACGGTCGCCGTCGATGTCCTGTTTGGCATGAAGGGACCGCGCACTCTCATGGTCACGCCGGCGACGTCGGCTGCAGCCCGCGATGGCGCACATGCTGTTCTGACGTCCGATGGCCAGCCGGTGGTGGTGATCAACGACAGCCCTGGGTTCGTTGCGCAGCGCATCGTCGCCCAGATCGTCAATGTGGGCTGCTCGATCGCGCAGCGCGGCATCGCCGACCCCGCAGACATCGACAAGGCAACGAAGCTTGGCCTGGGGTATCCGTTCGGTCCTCTCGAGTGGGGCGACCGCATCGGGCCGGCCCGCATCCTGCACATTCTCGAGCGCCTGCACGCCTTCTACCGTGAGCCGCGCTACCGGCCGAGCAGCTGGCTCCGCCGCAGGGCGATGCTCGGATTGCCTTTGTCGGCTACGGACGGCCGGCAGTGATGGCATTTGCGTCTATCTCCAACTCATAAGCGTGACACAATGGATTTTTCACCCCTGTTTCACCCGCGCGGCATTGCGATCGTCGGCGCATCGGCCGATCTCACGCGCATCGGCGGCCATCCGATTCGCGCGCTGCGCCAGGCCGGCTACAAGGGCGGCATCTATCCGGTCAATCCGAAATACCCCGAGATGCACGGGCTCAAATGCTATCCGCAGGTCGCGGCCATTGATGGACCATGCGACCTCGCCGTCGTGGCCGTGCCGGCATCCGGTGTCCCGGCGGCGATCCGCGATTGCGGCAAGGCCGGCGTCCGCTTTGCGGTCGTTCTGACCGCCGGTTTCAAAGAGACGGCGACGGACGAGGGTCGCAGGCTCGAAGCCGATCTCAAACGCGCCATCGCCGAAACCGGCGTCCGCGTGATCGGCCCCAACTGCCAGGGTGTCGTTTCGATCGAGGAGCGCGTGTTCGCCGTCTTCGGCAGCGTGTCGAGCGAGCTCGATCTCAAGGCCGGCGAGGTGAGCTGCGCCTTCCAGTCCGGCGGCTTCGGCTATGCGGTCGTCAATCTTGCCGAGCTGCAGGGCGTCGGCTTCCGTTATTGCGTGTCGTCCGGCAACGAGACCGACGTCACCATGCCCGAGCTGCTTGGCGCGTTCCTCGACGATCCCGGCACGAAGCTGGCCTTCGCGTACATGGAGGGCACGCCCGATGCGCGGCGGCTGCTCGAGCTCGGTTGCAAGTCGCTCGAAACCGGCAAGCCGGTGCTGATCTGGAAAGCCGCCAATACCGATGCGGGCGCCAAGGCTGCCGCCTCGCATACGGCCAACATGACGGGGAGCTACGATCTTTATCGCGCGGCTTTCCGTCAGTCGGGCCTCATCGAGGCGTTCGACGTTGAGCCCATTGTCGATGTTGCCAAGATGGTGGCGCAGGGCCGGTTGCCGAAGGGCCGTTCCATCGGTGTGCTGTCCATCTCGGGCGGATCGGGGATTGTGTTCGCCGATCGCGCCGTTCGGGAAGGCATGACGCTGCCATCATTCACCCCGCAGACGATCAAGGACTTGCGCGAGGTGGTCCCCTCGTTCGGATCGGTCGAAAATCCCGCCGACATCACCGCCGGCATCTTCAACGACATGTCGATCTTCACGCGCACGCTCGATATCGTTCTCAAGGATCCGGGGATCGACCAGCTTGCTATCCTCCTCGCATCCATCACAGGGCCCGGTGCCGAGCTCGCTGTCGAGGCCATTTGCGCGGCCGCCGCAAAGACGGACAAGCCGGTGTCGCTGGCCTGGTCGGGCCGAAAGGACAAGGCGCCGCGCGGGTTCAAGATGCTGGAGGAGGCCCGCGTGCCGCACATCCTGACCCCCGTGCGGCTTGCGCAGGCGGCCGCCGTACTTGCCCGCTTTGCCGACGACCGACAGCGGCTTCTGCCGCGGCGCGCCCCGCAGGTGAAGGTCGGGAGCGGTCCTGATTTGCCGGCCGGTGCGGTGACACTGAGCGAGGCTGAGAGCAAGGCGGTTCTCGCGGGCTATGGCATCCCGGTGACGCGGGAGGTGTTGGTCGCCGATACGAGACAGGCCGCCGAGGCCGCGCGCGCTCTCAAGGCGCCGTATGCCGTCAAGGTCGTCTCGCGGGATATCGCGCACAAGACGGAGGCTGGCGCCGTACGGCTTGGTCTCGCGGACGCCGCGGCGGTCGAGGCTGCCGCCGTCGACGTGCTCGCGAATGCACGGCGTGCCGTACCCGACGCGAAAATCGACGGGGTGCTGGTTGCCGAGATGGCGCACGGGATCGAAGTGCTGATCGGCGTGGTCAACGACGAGGCTTTCGGCCCGACCGTGGCGGTGGGTCTTGGCGGCGTCCTGACGGAGGTTCTGCGGGACCTGACCTATCGGATCGCGCCGTTCGGCGTCGAGGAGGCGCGCGACATGATCGCCGAGCTCAAGGGCGCCAAGCTCTTTGCCGGCTATCGCGGCGCGCCGGCCGGCGATACCGAGGCGCTTGGGCGGGTTCTTTCCGACGTATCGACGATGGCCGTCGCGCTCGGCGACCGGCTGAAGGAGCTTGATATCAACCCGGTATTCGTCGGTCCGCCGGGACAAGGCGTGGTTGCGGCCGATGCCCTGCTGGTCCTGAAAGAAAGCGGTGCGGGACGATCGTCATGACGCGAGATCCGACGGGGCGCCGGCCGGTGGCCGCAGGGCTCAGCCTTCCTGCGCTTGGCTTCGGCACCACGACACTGGGCGGAATGTTTCGCGCCGTCAGCGATGAGGAGGCGCGCCGGGCCGTGGACGCGGCGTGGGACGCTGGCCTGCGGTTCTTTGACACCGCCCCTCAGTATGGGTGCGGGCTTGCGGAGAGGCGGCTCGGGGCGGCGCTTTCGCGCAGGCCGCGGGATGAGTATGTGCTCTCGACGAAAGTCGGGAAGCTTGTCGTGCCGCCCGGGAGCGGCGGCGACCCGCAGCCGATGTTTGTCGGCGCTCCGGCCGACGAAATCCTGTTTGATTTCAGCGCGGACGGTACGCGCCGCTCCATCGATGCGAGCCTCGAACGGCTCGGCCACGATCGCATCGATATCGCGCTGATCCATGACGTGACGCGCCACTTCCATGGCGAGGACGGCGTATGGGTGCGCTATCGGGAGGCGCTCGCCGGAGCGATCCCCGCACTGCGGCGGCTGAAGCAGGAGGGCGTGATCCGCGCCTTCGGCATCGGCCTCAAGGACGTGGATGTCGCGATCCGGTTCGTCGAGGAGGCCGGGATCGACTTCGTGCTGCTGCCGGCCCGGTTGACGCTGCTCGACCAGTCCGGGCTCGAGGGTCTGCCGCAAGCCTGCGCGGCGCACGGCGTCGGCGTCCTTGCCGCGGGCGCATTCGACTCGGGGATTCTCGCTACCGGCGCGGTGGCGGGGGCGACCTATGGGTACCGGGAGGCGGACGCCGCCATCGTCGCACGCGTCCGCGCGATCGAAGCGGCGTGCGCACGGCACGCTGTTCCGCTGCCGGCGGCTGCGCTGCAGTTTCCGCTGCTCGATCCGGCCGTAGCAACGGTTCTTGCCGGCATGCGGTCGCCCGACGAGGTGCGGCAGAACCTGGTTTGGATGCGCCAACCGATCCCCCCGTCGTTTTGGGAGGACCTGCAATCGGAGGGATTGGTGCGCCTGCCGCGATAGGTCAGCACGTTGATCGGCTTGCCGGCGAGCCACGCCTCGATGGCTGAGACCATGCCGCCGTAGAACTGGC
>JBFWWW010000195.1:0-7164 GCA_050245975.1 Hyphomicrobiaceae bacterium | reverse complement strand
TCATTCACTCAATCATGCGACGCAAAGAATGATCGATCACGTCTCACTGCCGGTCAAGGATCTGGATGCGAGCGGAGCTTTCTATGAGAAGGTGCTCGCCCCACTCGGGTATACCAAGCTCGTCCAACGTCCCGGCACCATTGGATTCGGCAAGAAGTATCCCGAGGTCTGGCTGAATTTGCGGGCTGGCATGCCACGTCTCCCGCACGACCTGGGCGCTCATGTCGCACTTCGCGCGCGCTCCGAGGCCGATGTGCGCGAATTCCATCGCAGAGCCCTCGCACTCGGCGCAACGAGTGACGGCGATCCTGGCGCGCGGCAGGGAGCCATGACGACGTACTACGGCGCCTTCATCGTCGACCGCGACGGCAACAAGGTCGAAGCGCTGTCCTTTCCGCGCTAGCCCCTGTCAGTCGAGAAGGCCACGCAGGTCGGCGATCGTGCGGTCGGGTGCGAGATCGGGATACTCGTCGGGCATGTTGCCGCGATTGATCCAAACGCAGCAGAAGCCGAAAGCTTTCGCGCCGGCGACGTCCCAGCGGTTGGATGACTGGAACGACACGTCCGAGCGCGCGACGCCGAAGCGATCGAGGACGAGCTGGTAGACCTTGTCGTCCGGTTTGAAAATCCCGGCATCGGCAACCGACAGGACCGCATCCAGCATACCGTCGAGCCTGGCCGCCGAGACCGCCTCGTCCACCATGTCCTGATCGCCGTTTGACAGTATGGCGAGCCTGGCTCCCTTTGCCCGCAGTGCCGACAGCACCTCGCGCACTTCGGGAAATGCATCCATGCGGCGGTAGGCCGCCAAGAGATGATCGCGCAGGCCATCAGGAATTCCGCCGACCGACGCGATCGCATAGTCGAGGCTTTGCTGCGCCAGAAGCCAGAAGGTCGGCTTGCGGCGCGTCTGCGAATAGATCCAGGTGTATTCGAGATGCTTGGTACGCCACAGTTGCGACAGGCGCTCCCATGACGGTCCGATCGCTGTCTTGTGCCGGGCCGCCGCCGCGTGAACGTCGAACAGCGTCCCGTAGGCGTCAAAGGCGTAGACAGACGCCATGGCTCAACCCTTGCTGCGAAGGAAATTGATCATGCCGGAGAAGTCGACGCCGCCGTTGCCGGCGCCGACAAAGAGCTGATAGAGCTGCGCGGCTTCGGCGCCCATCGGCGTGGCGGCGCCCGCGGCACGGGCCGCCTCCTGGGCAAGCGACAGGTCCTTGAGCATGAGGGCCGCCGAGAACCCGGGCTTATAGCCGTTGTTGGCCGGCGAGGTCGGAACGGGGCCCGGCACCGGGCAGTAGGTCGTCAGCGACCAGCACTGGCCGGACGACGTCGACGCCACGTCGAAGAGTGCCTGGTGCGACAAACCCAGCTTTTCAGCGAGAACGAACGCCTCGCCGACGCCGATCATCGAGATGCCGAGGATCATGTTGTTGCAGATCTTCGCCGCCTGTCCGGCGCCGGCATCGCCACAGTGAACCACCTTCTTGCCCATCAGCTCGATGATGGGCTTGCCCTTTTCGAAGGCGGCAGCGCTGCCGCCGGCCATGAAGGTCAAGGTCGCCGCTTCGGCGCCACCGACGCCGCCGGACACGGGCGCATCCAGCGACAGCATCTTGGCCTTGGCTGCCATGTCATGGGCCGCGCGCGCCGATCCCACGTCGATGGTCGAACTGTCGATGAAAAGGGTGCCGGGCTTGGCTGCCGAAAGTATGCCGCCGTAGACCTCGAGCACGTGCTTGCCCGCCGGCAACATGGTCACCACGATCTCCGCGTCGGCAACGGCGTCCGATGCAGTGGATGCCTTGCCGATGCCGCGCTTCGCAGCCGCGTCGAGGTTTGATGCAACGACATCGAACCCGCGGACCTCATGTCCCTTCTTCACGAGGTTCGCTGCCATCGGGGTGCCCATATTCCCGAGGCCGACAAATCCGATACGCGCCATGACCATCTCCTGCGTTTGCGGCCCGACGGCCGTCTGTCCTGTGAAAGCTACCGGCCCTGCCATTGAGGCCGCCGCTTGGCGAGGAAAGCCTCGAGCCCCTCGCGAAAGTCCTGGCTGCCATAGCAAAGGGCAATGAGATCCTTGTCCTCGATCTTCGGCTGGGCGCGACGCATCCGTGCCAGCATCTCCTTGGTGACCCTGAGCGTGAGCGGCGCGTAGCCGGCGATCTCGCCCGCGAGTGCCCGCGCCCGCGCCATCAAGGCGGCGTGGTCGGGAAGGATTTCCGAGATCAGTCCTATGCCGTGCGCCTCCTCCGCGCCCATCAGTCGCGACGTGAAGATCAGATCCGTCGTCTTCGCCGGCCCGATGAGGAAGACCAGCTTCGACAAGCTGCCGGACGATAAGCAATTGCCGAGCGTGCGCGCAATGGGAAAGCCGAATTTCATGTCGCGCGTTCCGACACGCAGATCGCAACAGGCGGCGATCGCCGCGCCGCCCCCGGTGCATGCGCCGGAAATGGCGGCGATCATCGGCACAGGGCAGGATTCGATGCGCCCGATCACCTCCGACATGCGTGCTTCGTACGCCAGGCCGTCGCTGGCGCCATCGAAGTTGCGGAACAGCGAGATGTCCGTGCCAGCGGCAAACGCCTTTTCGCCGGCCCCGGTGACGACGATCACGCGCACCGGTCCGTCAGCCGGAATGCTGGTGCAGATTTCCGCGATACGCGCGTACATCTCGAACGTCAGGGCGTTGCGGGCGTGCGGCCTGTTCAGCGTGATGAGGCCGACATTGCCTTCAACGATGTAAAGCAGATCCTGCGTCTTGCTATCGGGCATCGCTCTCTTCTTCTCATCGGTTCGGATAGAAGTGGTCGACGAGGACCATCGCGATCGCGGGCACGTACGTGCACAGCAATCGAAACAGCGCCCTCAGCGGCGAGCGGTCGACGCGATGTAGGACATGGCCGCTCCGACGCCGCCGGGCTTGTGCGGCACGCCCGCAAGACCGAGGCCCATCTCGACACCGGCGAGCGTTCCGAGGATCGTGAGATCGTTCGTGTCGCCGAGATGGCCGATGCGGAACACCTTGCCCGCCACCTTGGAGAGGCCGGTGCCGAGCGACAGATCGAAGGCCTCCAGCGTGACCTTGCGGAAGGCATCGGCGTCGTGCCCTTGCGGCATCAGAACGCCCGTCAGCACCGGGGATTGATGCTCCGCAGTGCTGCACAGAATATCGAGACCCCAGGCACGCACCGCGCGGCGGGTCGCTTCCCCGTGACGCTTGTGGCGCGCAAACACGTTGTCCAGCCCCTCCTCGTGCAGCATGTCGATCGCCTCGGCGAGGCCGTAGAGCAGATTGGTCGCCGGTGTGTAGGGAAAGAAGCCGTTGCGATTGTGGGGCAGCATTTCCTGCCATGACCAGTAGAGCTTCGGCGTCGTTGCCCGCACCGAGGCCGCCAGAGCCTTCTCGGAGATGGCGTTGAAGGACAGGCCGGGCGGCAGCATGAGGCCCTTTTGCGATCCGCCGACGGTGACATCGACGCCCCACTCGTCGTGGCGATAGTCAACCGATCCGAGCGACGAAATCGTATCGACCATCAGCAAGGCGGGGTGGCGCGCGGCATCCATGGCACGCCGCACCGCGTCGATGGGCGATACGGCGCCCGTCGATGTCTCGTTGTGCACGACGCACACCGCCTTGATCGAGTGCTGCCTGTCCTCGCACAGCCGCGCCTCGATGCGGGCCGGGTCGGCGCCGGACCGCCAATCGGACTCGATGAACTCGGCATCGAGGCCGAGCTTGGCGGCCATGTTCTTCCACAAGGTCGCGAAGTGGCCGGTCTCGTACATGAGCACCTTGTCGCCGGGCGACAGCGTGTTGACCAACGCCGCTTCCCAGGCGCCCGTACCGGACGACGGGTAGATGACGACATCCCCGCCCGTCTTGAAGATGGTGCGAATGCCCTCCAGCACCCGCCGCCCGAGTTTCTGGAATTCCGGCCCTCGATGATCGATAACCGGCATGTCCATGGCGCGGAGTATGCGATCCGGGACCGGGGTCGGGCCCGGGATCTGCAGGAAGTGCCGTCCGGCTCGCCGGGGCTGGTTGGACATGGGCGGTCTCCTTGTGCGCCATCGGCCGTTTTGGGGCCGCCGGGGCCATGGCAGGACGGCAGGCGGCTCGAGTCAAGCCCGGTCCGGCCCAAGGCCGAGCGAGGCCGAGCAAGACGCGCAACCCGCGCCGTTTTTGGCCGACCGCACTGTGGACGATCCGGCGGCCTGACGTTAGGGTGGCCGCCAACAATCGCGGCAATCGCGAAACATCTGCCGGGAAGGCTTCGAAGTCGTCCGGCTCAAGGAGGGGGCCATGTCGACGCAGCCGTCCGGCACCATTCAGCCGGTGCCAAGCAGCGGGTTTATCAAATCCACGCGCGAGCTGGCCGCAGGGCTGTTTCTGCTGGCGCTCGCAGGGGCCGCCTACGTCGGGACCTATGACCTCAATTTCGGTCATCTGACGGGTATCGGCCCCGGCATGCTTCCCAAGGCGATGGCCGTGTCGATCGGCGCGTTCGGGCTTTACCTCGTTGCCAACGGACTGTTTTTCGACGGCCCCAAGCTGGATTCATTCTCCGTCCGCGGCATCATTTTCGTCATCGGCTCCGTCGCGCTGTTCGCGGCTACGATCCGGACAATGGGGCTGATCGTTGCCGGGCCGCTCACGGTCATCGTCGCCGCGCTGGCGGATCGCGAAACCCGCCTCGTCGAGATCCTCCTGTTCTCGGTCATGATCACTGCCGTCTGCATCGGCATGTTCAAGTTCGTTCTCGGGCTGCCGATCCCCGTCCTCCCCGTCGATCAGAACTGGTGAGACGGGAACCGTGATCGAACTTCTGCAGAACCTCGGCCTCGGCTTCGCCGTCGCCCTTTCGCTCAAGAACCTCGGGCTTTGCTTTCTTGGCTGCCTGATCGGCACGCTCATCGGCGTTCTGCCGGGCGTCGGGCCCATCGCCACGATCGCCATGCTGCTGCCGGTGACATTCGGCATCGATCCCGTCGGCGCCCTCATCATGCTGGCCGGCATCTACTATGGCGCCCAGTACGGCGGTTCGACGACGGCCATCCTGGTCAACATCCCCGGCGAGGCCACGGCCGTGGTGACCACGCTCGACGGATTCCAGATGGCACGCCGCGGCCGCGCCGGCGCGGCGCTCGGCATAGCCGCCATCGGCTCGTTCATCGCCGGCACGTTCTCGACCCTCGTCATCGCAGCGCTCGGCGCGCCATTGACCAAGCTGGCCCTGCTGTTCGGACCCGCGGACTACTTTGCCCTGATGGTGCTGGGCCTCATGTTCTCGATCGTGCTGGCGCGCGGATCGGTGCCGAAGGCGATCGCGATGGTGCTCGTCGGCATCCTGCTGTCGACCATCGGCACCGATCTCGAAACGGGCGAGGAGCGCCTCACGTTCGGCTGGACGGAAATCTCCGACGGCATCGACTTCGCGGTCATCGCCATGGGTGTGTTCGGCTTTTCCGAGATCCTCAAGAACATCGAGGTCACCACGGCACGCGACGTCGTCCACGCCGCCATCGGACGCCTTCTGCCGACCGGCGAGGAATTCCGCCAGTCCGCCGCACCCATCGCGCGCGGCACGCTGATCGGCTCCTTCCTCGGATTGCTGCCCGGCAACGGCGCCGTGCTCGGACCGTTTGCGTCCTATACGCTCGAAAAAAAGCTGGCGAAGGACCCGTCCCGCTTCGGCCAGGGCGCGATAGAAGGCGTGGCAGGTCCGGAATCGGCCAACAACGCCGGCGCCCAGACCGCGTTCATCCCGCTGCTGACACTCGGCATCCCGCCCAACGGCGTGATGGCGCTGATGGTGGGCGCCATGACGATCCACGGCATCATCCCCGGTCCGCAGATCCTGACCAAGCAGCCGGACCTTTTCTGGGGCATGATCGCCTCGATGTGGATCGGCAATCTCATGCTGCTGATCATCAACCTGCCGCTTATCGGCGTATGGGTGCGGCTGCTGAAAGTGCCCTACAGGCTGCTTTACCCGGCCATCCTGCTCTTCTGCTGCATCGGCATCTACTCGATCGGCAACTCGCCGCTCGACGTCTACATGACGGCGGCGTTCGGCCTTTTCGGCTACATCCTGATCAAGCTCGACTTCGAGCCGGCACCCCTGCTGCTCGGCTACGTCCTCGGCAAGCTCATGGAAGAGAAGCTGCGCCAGGCGCTTGTCATCTCGCGCGGCAGCTTTGTAACGTTCCTGGAGCGACCGTTGAGCGGCAGCCTGCTCGCCATCGCGGTGGTGCTCATGATCATCGCGATCCTGCCGTCCGTACGCCGGCAGCGCGAGGACGTGTTCCAGGAAGAATGAGTATCGACGGCGGGAAATCCGGAGAAGACGCATGGCTCGCGACATCGTTTCCCTCACCGCCGTGGCCGCGGCCAACGCGATGCGCGAAGGCGACCTCACCTCCGAGGAATTGACGACAGCCTGCCTCGACCGCATCGCCGAACGCGACGGGGACGTGCACGCCTGGGTGCATATCGATCGCGACCATGCTCTCGCGCAGGCCCGCCGGACCGACGCGGACCGCCGCAGCGGCAAAGGTGTCGGGCCGTTGCACGGCGTCCCGGTCGGGGTGAAGGACATCATCGATACCGCCGACATGCCGAGCCAGTACGGCTCGCCGATCTTTGCAGGCAACCAGCCGGAGCGTGACGCGCCATGCGTGACCGCCCTGCGCGAGGCCGGCGCGGTTCTGCTCGGCAAGACCGTAACGACGGAACTCGCCAGCCTGACGCCATCCGTCACCCGCAACCCGCACAACCTGGCGCACACGCCCGGGGGCTCGTCCTCGGGCTCTGCGGCGGCGGTTGCCGACGGCATGGTCCCCCTCGCGCTCGGCACGCAGACCGGCGGCTCCGTGATCAGACCGTCGGCTTTCTGCGGCATCTTCGGTTACAAGCCGACCTTCGGGCTCATCCCGCGCTCGGGCCTGCCGCCGCAGGCGCATTCGCTCGACACGGTGGGCGTCATGGGGCGATGCGTCGAGGATCTTGCCTTGATCGGCGATGCCCTGGTCCGGCATGATCCCGGCGACCCCACCAGCCTCGACGCCGCGCGCGGCGGCCTGCGCACGACGGCGCTGCAGGACCCGCCCTTGAAGCCGCTGTTCGGTTTCGTGAAATCACTAGCCTGG
>JBFWWW010000194.1:0-7235 GCA_050245975.1 Hyphomicrobiaceae bacterium | reverse complement strand
CTGCGTGATTTCCGGTTCGTCCAGGTCGACCGGGATGTGGTGATCGTGCAGCCGGATCAACGCACAGTCGTCGACGTGATATCCCGATAGGAGCTCCCATGAGCGAGAAGGGCCCTGTTCATCGAACAGGGCCCTTCTTCTATCCGGTAATGCGTGATCCGAGGTCAGTGGATGCTGGCGACCTCAAGCTGATCTCCAAGCGCGTGGCCCATCGCCGCTTGCCGGCTGTCGGTCAGGGCCAGCGGCGTTCCGTCGGCGCTATGCAGCGCGTAAAGATTGACGCCCGCAGGCAGTCCTTCGACGGACGGATACATTTCCTTGGCCTGATCCGACGTCAACATGCGGATGTAGGCCACCTTGCCATCGCCCAGCTTGGCGAAATCGACCTGGCTCATCAGGGGCACAACTGGCGGGGACCGCCGCCGCGACCTCTTCGCTGCTTTCATTTCCATGACGCAACTCCTCCTGTTGGGGATATCGCGCACGTCATGCCGACTCGTTCCGGCACGGGCACGTATCGCCCCGCCACCTGTCGACCCAACCTCGATCTTCTCGTGATTCGGGCCAAACGTCTGTATCTTGAAAGGCTCAGGGACCGGACTTGGTTTCACCGATCCTGATTTTGCGGACCAGCCGCTCGGGCTCATGCCGCACCAGATCGACGGAGAGCAATCCGTCGCTCAGGTCCGCAGCGCGCACCTCGATACCGTCCGCGAGGACGAAGGTACGGCTGAACTGACGCGCCGCTATGCCCCGATACAGATATTCGCGGGACTTGTCCTCGTCGCGCTGAGATCCGCGAACGATGAGCTGGTTGTCCTCGACCAACACCTCGAGCTGGTCGCGCGAAAAGCCGGCGACCGCCAGTGTGATGCGGAGCATCTCGGGGCGCGTTCCTTCCGGACCGGCGGGCAAGCGCTCGATGTTGTAGGGCGGATAGCCGTCGCCTGAGCCCTTGCCGATGCGATCGACAAGCCGCTCGATTTCCTCAAAGCCCAACAGCAGCGGGCTCGACAGCAGCGACATGCGTGACATTGCAAAGCCCTTCGGAAAGCGACCTTGACCCTGTTCGTCCCGGAGCCGTTCCTGGCCTCCGGGCCTGACCCCATTACGGGCATCGGTTGTGTTCATGGTCCAGATATGGTGAGGAAGACCAGTACTTCAAGAACGCGGTTCGCCCAAGAGCCGCCAACTGGGCCCATCGGGCCCGAGGGGGACGTTTGGGGGACTGGCAGCAGATAGCGCTTGTCATTGCCGGCGGGCTTGCCGGCGGATTTGTCAATGGAATGACCGGTTTCGGCACGGCACTGACCGGGCTCCCGTTCTGGTTGAATGCCGTCGACCCTGCCCTTGCAGCGCAGCTCGGCGCCGCGTGCAGCATCGTGGGCCAGGTCAGCACGCTGCGGGCCATCTGGCACGCCATCGACTGGTGGCGTCTTGCTCCGATGCTGATCGCCGGCCTGATCGGCGTGCCGATCGGCACGCTGTTCGTCCCGTATCTGACGATTGCGACGTTCAAGCTCGCCGTCGGACTGATCCTGGTGCTTTATTGCGGGTTCATGCTGCTTGCCGCCGGCAGGATCAGGCTAAGATTCGGAGAGCAAGGCGCGGAGGCCGGCGTGGGCTTCGCAGGCGGCATCATGGCGGGTGTTGCGGGGTTGTCGGGCGTGCCTCCGACCATCTGGGCGTCACTCAAGGGGTGGCCCAAGGAGCGCCGGCGCAGCGTCTTCCAGGCTTTCAACCTCACAATTCTGACGGCCATGCTGGTCTCGAGCTTCGCGCACGGCCTCATCGGGCACGAGTTTCTCGTCTCGGCCGCTCTGGCCTTGCCGGCCGCCCTGGTCGGCGTCTGGCTCGGGCACCGCACCTACCTGTGGCTCGACGACCGCCGCTTCGATCGGATCGTGCTGGTTCTGCTCATGCTTTCGGGGATCAGCCTGATCTGGTTCAATCACTGAGCATGCGTCATATTTCCGGTCCCTTCACGGGCGAGCATCGCGAGAGGCCACCTGGCTGAGGACTCCATGAACTCACGGTACATCTCCTTCCCCCGTCATGCCGCCGTCGCGCTCTTCCTTCTGACTTTGGGGGCATTGACCCCGGACTCTCGACAGGCCGTTGCGCAGACGCCGCCCGGGAAAGAGGTGGAGCAGGCCCCGCTGTCACCCGAAGAAATCGCCGAGCGGGAATCCCGCAAAGCATGCAAGGTCGCGCTGTGCGCCATCTATCACAATCGCAAGCCTGCCGACGGCGAGCTGCGCTGCGACCTGCTGAAGACGTGGCACAAGGAAACCATCACCAAGGTTCTCGCGAAAAGCGGCGTCACCTGGCCGTGGGGCGATGCGCGCTGCACCTCCGATATACACGTCAAGCGCGAGACCATACTCAAGGCCGTCAGCGAGCCGAAGTTCGAGGCCACCTTTGACCGCCACAAGGTGCAATGCGAACTGCAGCGCGATGCCGACAAGTACAAGGTGGAGCTCGAGATCACGCCGAAAGTGACCTTCGAGAACGGCAAGGCCGTCAAGGCCTCGCTAAACTGGGGAAAGATCCAGGCGCCGACGCTGGCCAAGGGCGCGCTCTGGTCGGCGACGGCGGCCGACAACACATTCGGCGTCTTCCAGAGCAAGCTCGTGGAAGACATCAATGACTTCTTCGAGGCCAAGTGCATGGAGGTGAAGGACGAATGGCAGGGGAAATGACCTTCGCCCCTCGTTTGTCGTCTCGTGTGCGTCTGTGCTCGCGTTCGCGCCGCTCGGCTTCCGGCGGTCGCGGCTGCCCCGGCGCACGGCGACTGTTGCGTCTCGCCTGAAGGAGCCGGGCGCCATGATGGTCCCCATCGAGATCGTCTGGATCGCCAGCGGCATTCTGATCGGTATTGGACTGAGCGCCGTCTGGGGCGACATCCGCACCCGCAGGCGCAACGCCGTCCTGGCGCGGCTGGCGCGAGGTCTGGGAAAAGGCCTGCGGAAAATTTTTGGGCGCAGGGGGTCACGAGGCGTGGCCGAAGCTCCCGTCGGCCGGCTGACGCCGCTCGAAACCACGATCGCCGGCGTACTGTCGGATGAAGCCGAGGACGAACGCCCGGGCGGCGACCCGCTGCCCCGGATCGAGAAGCAATGGACCAAGCTCGAGCCTGCCATCGCCGCCGGCGTGGCGAAGGTCAACGGCGTCCTGGAGCACGCGGCAGTGCGCGTTGCCGAGGCCGGGCAGCCGGCCTGGAGCTACAAGAACCGCGGCTATGGGAACTATCGCCGCGTGCTGCTTTCGGGCGAAAGCCTGGCTTGGCTGCGCGTCGAGCTCAGCGCGGACGGCAACCTGCATGTGCGCGTGCGCGCCCACAGCAAGGACCGCTCCGACCTCAACTCATCCGCGAAGCAGGTGAGAGACGAAATCACCGACGTGACGGCCGGCGATCTGCTGGCAGAATGCCTGAAGCCTCTGGCGAGCTATGCATCGCAGCTGGCGGCAACGCAGGCCGAAAACATGCGCACCAGCGAGGCGGGCTGGACCGACATCGCACCGCTCGTGACGGCGGCTTTGCTCGTTTCCAATGGTGCGCTGGCGCAGACGGGCGCGCGCCTGACGCCGCTCGGTCCGGCCGCACTGGTACCAGAAGTGGCTCATCACCGTCTGGTCCTGGCCGTCGAGCTCGACAACGCGCATATCGCGCGCATGCATGTCGAACGTGTGGACCGGCAGCTCGAGGTCGCCGTCGGTGTGTCCGACCCCCAGCTCATGGAGCTGGCAAGCCGCCGCCTTGTCGATATCGAGTCGCTCGACACGCATGCGCTCGCCGAGCTGATGGTGGGGGCAGCATGGCCCCTGATCGCCAACGCGCGCTCCGGCGGACAGGCGGGACGCCGCCTGCATTGACGGGTTGTGAAACTGGCGACGGGGAGAGAGCCCTGGTCAGGCGCCCGTGACAGGCGCCGCATCACAATGCGGCAAGACGGCCGATTGGTGGAGCCGAGCGGGATCGAACCGCTGACCTCGTGAATGCCATTCACGCGCTCTCCCAACTGAGCTACGGCCCCAAACCCTTGGGAAACATCGGGCTGACTTCGACACCTCACCTGTCAACCTGACGCAGGCACGCTGTGTATGCCGGCGTCCTGATTTTCGCAACACATTTCCGACCCGGGAAACCGCCCGGCAGCGGGCCCGAACCCGAGTCTTATGGCTCTTCGCCTTCCTCGGCGACAGGACCGCCAAGGATGTTGGAAACGTCGCCGCCATCCTCCTCCTCTTCCTCGAGGAAGGTCTCGTCCTCGCCCGGAGCAACATCGTCGTCCGCCGTCTCGATATCGGGCAGCGCATCCTCGGACTCGGCTTCCGGCGCATCGGCCGCAACCGGCTCTTTCGCTTTGAATTCGGGCTTCTTGGGGCTGGGCTTGCGCGCAGCGTCGCCGGCGACCGCCGCAACGGCGGCCGGCGAAACGGCGATGACGTATTCTGAATTGCAGACAGGGCAGACGACCGGATTACGATTGAGATCGTAGAAGCGGACGCCGCAATCGGAGTTCTGACACGTGCGCTTTGTGCCGCGTGCTTTCGTGGACATGAACAGCCTCGAAGGGTCTAGGGATTTGACTGCTCCTTGCCATGGGCCGGAAGGCCTGTCAAAAGCAAACTCGAACCGATTGTCGCGCCCTGCCGGCGCCCGCCCGTGACCGCTCCCGGGCCAGAACGCAGGTAATGAGCCGTGCCGCATGCTGCGCCGCAGCCGCTTGGCGTCGCCAGGGCAAGAGCCCTTGCCGGGCGGGTGACCGTCCCCGGCGACAAGTCCATTTCCCACCGCGCGCTCCTTTTCGGGGCGCTGGCCACGGGCCGCACACACATCAAGGGCCTGCTCGAGGCCGAGGATATCCTGAACACCGCCCGGGCCGTGGCTGCGCTGGGAGCCGCGACCGAGAAATCCGGAAACGAATGGATCGTCACGGGCCGTGGGGTCGGCGGGCTCATCCCGCCGACCGGCGACCTCGATTTCGGCAATTCCGGTACAGGCACGCGCCTGATGATGGGGGTGATCACCGGGCACGACATGACCGTCCGCCTTACCGGCGACGCGTCGCTGTCGCGCCGGCCGATGGGACGTGTTCTCGGCCCGCTCAAGAGCATGGGCCTGCACGTTCTCTCCGACAGCGGCGGGCGGCTGCCGCTGTCGTTGCGCGGCACGTCGGATTTGGTGCCCATATCCTACACGCTTCCGGTGCCGTCGGCGCAGATCAAGTCGGCCATCCTGATTGCGGGCCTGCACGCGCCCGGCGAGACGACCGTCGTCGAGCCCGAGGCCACGCGCGACCACACCGAGCGCATGCTGCGTCACTTCGGGGCCACCGTCCGTGTCGAGAGCGGGAATGGCGGTCGCATCGTCGCGGTCGCGGGTGATGCCGAACTGGACGGACGCCATATCCAAGTGCCCGGCGATCCGAGCTCCGCTGCGTTCCTGCTTGCCGCGGCCGCGATCGTGCCGGGTTCCGACGTGACGGTGACCGGCGTCCTCGTCAATCCGACACGGACCGGCTTCTATCTCACGCTGCAGGAGATGGGCGCCGACATCGCCTACCTGAACGAGCGCGATGCCGGTGGCGAGCCCATCGCAGACATCCGGGTCCGGGCAGCACGGCTGAAGGGCGTCCGGATTCCTCCCGGGCGAGCGCCCAGCATGATCGACGAATATCCGGTGCTGGCAGCCGTTGCAGCATACGCGGACGGCGAGACGCATATGGAAGGTCTCGCGGAACTGAAGGTCAAAGAAAGCGACAGGCTCGCCGCAACGGCGGACGGTCTCACGGCCAACGGCGTCGCCTGCAGGATCGACGGCGACACCCTTGTCGTAGCCGGCGGCAGCGTGCGCGGCGGCGGCACCGTTGCCACGCACCTCGATCACCGCATCGCGATGGCCTTCCTCACGCTCGGGCTGGGGGCCGATCGCCCGGTGGTCGTGGATGACGTCGGCATGATCGCGACCAGCTTTCCGGAATACCGGCAGTTGATGGAAGGTCTGGGTGCCATCTTCATACAGGCAGAGCGCGTTCCATGATCATTGCCATCGACGGGCCGGCGGCATCGGGCAAGGGCACTCTGGCACGGCGCATCGCGGCACACTTCAACCTGGCCTATCTCGATACGGGTTCCCTCTATCGCGCCGTTGCGCGTGACGTACGCCGGAGCGGCGGGGGAACGAACGATCCGGTCGCCGCGGCGGCGGCAGCCCGCAAACTCGATCCTGCGACGCTCGGCGATCCGGGACTTCGAGACCCGGGTGTCGGCGAAGCCGCCTCGCTCGTTGCGCGGGTACCAGAGGTACGGGCCGCGCTGCTCGAATTTCAGAGGGCCTTCGCGCGCCAACCCCAAGGCGCGGTGCTCGATGGACGCGATATCGGCACCGTCGTGCTACCCGACGCCGATGTTAAGATTTTTGTCACGGCCTCCCCCGAGGTCCGGGCACGCCGGCGGCATCTGGAGCTTGTCGCCCGTGGGGAGGACATTACATACGAGCACGTTCTCGACGTGATCCGCCGTCGGGATGAACGTGATTCAGGGCGCGAGACCGCCCCGATGCGGCCGGCTTCCGACGCGATCTTGCTCGATACGAGCGATTTGGATATAGAAGCCGCACTCGAAGCCGCTGTCGGATCGATCTTGAGGAAGATCGGCCGTTGAGGGGCGCTTCCCAGCGCTCCCAAATCCTGTAGGCGGGCCCCAGGCCACCGACAGCAGCAAGATCACAAGACAGCCAGGTGCTCGCGTTGAGCTCCGTCACGGCGACGTGCGGACCCGCGAGCCGTTTTCTAACCCGACGCATCAATCAAACGGCGGGCCCTTGGGCCGCCACCAGAACGACCGGAGCAACAGAACCAGATGACCACGCAAGCCACGACCGCCAAAGACATGAACCCGTCACGCGACGATTTCGCAGCACTGCTCAGCGAGAGCTTCTCCAAGGACGAGGCGCTCGAAGGCAGCGTCGTCAAGGGCAAGGTGGTCGGGATCGAGAAGGACCTCGCCGTCATCGATGTCGGGCTCAAGATGGAAGGGCGCGTGGCACTGCGCGAGTTCGGCATGCCGGGCAAGCCGGCCGAGCTGAAGATCGGCGATACCGTCGAAGTCTACCTCGAGCGCATGGAAAATGCGCTGGGTGAAGCCGTCCTGTCGCGCGACAAGGCCCGGCGCGAAGAGAGCTGGGTCCGGCTGGAAGAGCGCTTCAACAACAAGGAACTGGTCGAGGG
>JBFWWW010000193.1:0-7350 GCA_050245975.1 Hyphomicrobiaceae bacterium | reverse complement strand
AAAATCAAGGGCCGCCGGCCGGCCCGGGGTTCGGGCGCGAGCAAACGGATCGCGGAGCAGGCGGCGGCAACCGAGCTGCTGTGCCGTGAAGGCGTGTGGTCGCGTGAGCCGGGGAGCGGCGAGAAATGAGCGAGCCTGGGACGCAGACACGCTTCGGATTTGCAGCCATCGTCGGCGCGCCGAACGCCGGCAAGTCGACGCTCGTCAACGCGCTGGTGGGAGCCAAGGTCACCATTGTCAGCCGCAAGGTGCAGACGACGCGCGCGCCAATTCGCGGCATCGCCATCGCCGGCATGTCGCAGATCGTCTTTGTCGATACGCCCGGCATTTTTGCGCCGCGTCGCCGGCTGGACCGGGCGATGGTCGATGCGGCCTGGACCGGCGCCAAGGATGCCGACGAGGTCGTGCTCGTGGTCGATGCGCACAAGGGGATCGATGCCGACGTCGACCGCATCGTCGAAGGTCTGCGCGACCGGAAGCCGGCGCCGGTCCTTGTCCTCAACAAGGTCGATACGATGCGCAAGGACAGCCTGCTTGCGCTGACGCAGGTCCTCAACGAGCGCATTGGATTTGCGCGTACGTTCATGATCTCCGCTCTCACCGGCAGCGGGGTCGACGACCTGAAGGCGCATCTGGCGGCGGCCATGCCGCCCGGACCGTGGCACTATGCCGAAGACGAAATATCGGATGCGCCGCAGCGCCTCCTGGCGGCCGAGATCGTGCGCGAAAAGATCTACGACCGGCTGCACGACGAGCTCCCGTACGCCATCACCGTCGAGACCACATCATGGAGCGATCTCAAGGATGGCGGGGCGCGCATCGAGCAGACGATTTTTGTCGAGCGCGACAGCCAGCGGAGCATTGTGCTCGGCAAGGGCGGACGCACAATCAAGCTGATCTCGATGACTGCCAGGGAAGAGCTGGCGCAGCTCCTCGAGCGCCCCATCCATCTCTTCCTGTTCGTCAAGGTGCGGGAAGGCTGGGAGCATGATCCCGAGCGCTACCGCGAGATGGGCCTCGACTTTCCCAAGGAGTGAAGCGGCGCCGGCCGCGCGCAGCATATGCACTGGTCCGACGAAGCGGTGATCCTGGGCGTGCGCCCGCATGGCGAGACGGCAGCGGTCGTCGAGCTGTTCACGCGCGAGCACGGGCGCCATCTCGGCCTCGTGCATGGCGGCCGTTCGCGAAAGCTCCGCCCCGTGCTGCAGATCGGCAACCAGGTCGGCGTCTCGTGGAAGGCGCGGCTCTCCGATCATCTGGGGCATTTCTCGCTCGAGCTGGAGCGCGGCTATGCCGCGGAAGCGATGGAGGACCGGCTGCGTCTGGCGGGGCTCACGTCGCTGACGACGCTTGCGCGCCTTCTGCCGGAGCGTGATCCGCATCCGAGCCTCTACGAGGTGACGCTGTTCGTGCTGTCGTTCTTCGAGGACGCCAGCGTGTGGCCGGCTCTCCTGGTGCGCTGGGAACTGGCGTTGCTTGAGGAGCTGGGTTTCGGTCTTGACCTCAAGTCCTGTGCCGTCACGGGCGCCACGGAGGAGCTGGTCTACGTCTCGCCGCGCTCGGGTCGCGCCGTCTCCGCCGGTGCAGGAGAAGCCTACAAGGAACGGCTGCTCGCATTGCCGGCCTTTCTTGCCGGGAAGGCGGGCGCTCCCGTGACGAGCGGCGACCTTCACGCCGCTTTCGCGCTGACGGGGCATTTTCTGGCGATGCGCGTGCTGCACCCCCGCGAAATGACGATGCCGGAGGCCCGCGACCGGTTTTTGCAGTATCTTCGTCAGATGTAGCTGCGGACAGGTTGGGACAGGAGCGTGCCATGCAGATCGGCCGGCCAGCCAGCGAGCCGTGGGATATTCCTGCCGTCGCCATGTCGGTGCTGGGTCTCGTATCGGGCATCCTGTCGGCGCTCGTGGGCATCGATGGGTTCGAATCCGATCAGCTGGAGCCGGTGGGGGCGTTGTTCTGGCTCGACCCTGCAATGCTGCCGGTGGGCCTGTTCTTCGGCGCTGTCGTGGCGGCCGGCGTCTTCATCTGGGGGACGCGCCGGCTGTGGGCGATACCGGTTGTGCTGCTGGTGACGATGTATGCATGGAGCGCGGCCATCAATTCGGCGGTTGCCATCCACAAGTTCGGCGATACGCCCTTCAACAAGGGAACGCTCGTGCTCGCCTGCCTGGTGTCCGGCGCGCTCGGCGCGGCCATCACGCAAATGGGGGCGGCGCTGTTCGTCGCCTCGTTGCGCCGGCCGCTCATGTTTCTGCTGACGACGGTGGTGGGGGCGATTGCGGGGCTGATGCTCTACCTGGACCAGGCAAAGGTGCTCGACATCGGCTTCCTGTTCGTCGTCTGGCAAGCCGCCGTTGCGGCTGCCATCGGCGCCGGATTTCCGCCGTCCCGCCTGGTTGCGGCATTGCAGGCCTGAAAGTTGGACGTGTTCCTGCAACCTGTGTCCCCGCAGCACTTGAGAGCGGCCCCCCTGCACGCTAACTCACGGCCATGAGCGACAAACCGATTCTGCCGGGGCCCATCGAGCCCGTGAACCTGCGCGATGCCCTGGAGCAGCGCTATCTGGCCTATGCGCTGTCCACCATCATGGGGCGCGCGCTGCCCGATGTCCGCGACGGGTTGAAGCCGGTTCACCGCCGCGTCCTTTTCGCCATGCGCGAGTTGAAGCTCGATCCGGATGGCGGCTTCAAGAAGTGTGCGCGCGTCGTCGGCGACGTGATCGGCAAGTACCATCCGCACGGCGACCAGTCGGTCTATGACGCCCTCGTGCGTCTTGCGCAGGAGTTCGCGCAGCGTTACCCGCTCGTCGACGGGCAGGGCAATTTCGGCAACATCGACGGCGACAATGCCGCAGCCTACCGCTACACCGAGGCGCGGCTGACGGATACGGCCGCCGAGCTGCTCGACGGTCTCGACGAGAATGCCGTCGATTTCCGGCCGACCTTCAACGGTGACGATCACGAGCCGGTCGTTCTTCCGGCCGCATTTCCCAACCTTCTCGCCAATGGCGCGGCCGGCATCGCGGTCGGCATGGCGACCAATATTCCGCCGCACAACGCCGAGGAGTTGTGTACGGCGCTGCTGCATCTCATCAAGCATCCCAACGCCACCATCGAGAAGCTGGTGGAGATGATCCCAGGCCCCGATTTCCCGACCGGGGGCATCATCGTCGAGCCGCGCGATGCCATCGTCGAGGCCTACAAGACAGGTCGCGGCGGTTTCCGGCTGCGGGCGCGCTGGGAGCGCGAGGATACGGGCCGCGGCGGCTACCAGATCGTCGTCACCGAAATTCCCTATCAGGTGCAGAAGGCGAAGCTTGTCGAGAAGATCGCCGAGCTGCTGACCGACAAGAAGCTGCCGCTGCTCGGCGACGTGCGCGACGAGAGCGCCGATACGGTCCGTCTGGTGCTGGAGCCCAAGACTCGCGCGGTCGACCCGACCCTGCTCATGGAGAGCCTGTTCCGCCTTACGGAGCTGGAGTCGCGGTTCGGCCTCAACATGAACGTGCTGGCGGACGGCCAGGTCCCCGGCGTGCTGTCGCTGCGCGAGGTGCTGCGCCACTGGCTCGACCACCAGCGCGACGTCCTCAAGCGGCGCAGCACGCATCGGCTTGAGAAAGTCGAGCATCGCCTCGAGGTGCTCGACGGCTACCTCATCGCCTATCTCAACATCGACGAGGTGATCCGGATCGTCCGTTTCGAGGACGATCCGAAGGCGAAGCTCATCAGCCGCTTCAAGCTGACGGACGTACAGGCGGACGCGATCCTCAACCTGCGCCTCAAGTCGCTGTCGAAACTCGAGGAGCACGAGATCCGCGGCGAGCATTCCGAGCTGACGAAGGAGCGACGGGAGATCAAGGCGCTGCTCAAGTCGGACGACCTGCAGTGGGAGCGGATCGCCGACGACATCCGGCAGACGC
The DNA here is from genome assembly GCA_050245975.1 of Hyphomicrobiaceae bacterium. Taxonomy (GTDB): domain Bacteria; phylum Pseudomonadota; class Alphaproteobacteria; order Rhizobiales; family Hyphomicrobiaceae; genus JBFWWW01. The sequence goes on along the minus strand of JBFWWW010000193.1, from coordinate 3,428 downwards.
GCGAGCGCTACTCCAAGAAGACCGAGCTCGGCCGCCGGCGCTCGTCGTTTGCCGACGCGCCGGCCATCGAGGTGGACCTCGATCAGGCCATGATCGAGAAGGAGCCCATCACGGTCATCCTGTCCGAGAAGGGCTGGATCAGGGCCATGAAGGGCCACATGGATGACACCTCGAAGCTCGATTTCAAGCAGGGCGACGGACTGAAGCGCGCGGTCAAGGCATCGACCACCGACAAGCTCTTGGTGCTGGCGACGAACGGCAAGTTCTTCACGCTCACCGGCGACCAGCTTCCCGGTGGCCGCGGCCACGGCGAGCCGCTGCGCCTCATCGTCGACCTGGAAGAGAACCACGACTTCGTCGAGGTGCTGGTGCACGAACCGGGGCGCAAGCTCCTGCTGGGCGCCACGTCCGGCCACGGCTTCATCGTGCCCGAGGACGAGGTGATCGCGGTGACCCGCAAGGGCAAGCAGGTGATGAACCTCACCGAGCCCGAGGAAGCATGCCTTGCCGTGCCCGCCGAGGGCGACATGGTCGCCACCATCGGCGAAAACCGGAAGATGCTCGTCTTCCCGCTCGACGAGGTGAACGAGATGACGCGCGGCAAGGGCGTCATCCTGCAGCGCTTCAAGGATGGACAGCTGTCGGACGCGCGGGTGTTCTTCAAGGAGGACGGCCTGACGTGGCTCGACGCCGCCGGCCGGACATTCACTCTGGCGATGGCGGAGTTGCGCGACTGGGTCGGCAGCCGAGCCCAGGCCGGCCGGCTGGCGCCGAAGGGTTTCCCGCGCTCCAACAGGTTCGGTCCGGTGTCATGATGCGCCTGATGCCGCCCATGCTGGCCGTGCTGGGCTGCATCCTCTGTGCCATTCCGGCCGCCGCGCAAGGCACGTGCACGAAGGCCGAGTTCGAGGCCGTCGTCGACGATGCGGCCGCGGCGCTGCGCACGCTGACGCGCGAGAATTCCCCCACGTTCCAGGCCAAGCTCCGGCAACTCAAGGACAAGCGCGGCTGGAGCCACGAGGAGTTCCTCAAGGCCGCCGCGCCGCTGGTGCGCGATGACGCCATCGCCGACCTTGACCAGAAATCCGAGGATTTGCTGCGCGCCATCGCCAGCAAGGGCGAGGCGGGTTCGGCGGCGGCCGTGCCCGATTGCGCGCTGCTCGGCGAGGTGCGCGGCACGATGGCCTCGCTCGTCGAGACGCAGAAGGCCAAGTGGACCTACATGTTCGGCAAGATCGACGCGGAGCTTGCGCGCTGAGCGCGACGGCTAGCCCTGCTCGGCTGTCGTGCGCACCCAGCCGCTGCCGGTGAGCTGCTCCTGCGGCCGGAAGCGGGTCTTGTAGCTCATCTTGCGCGAGCCCTGGATCCAGTAGCCGAGATAGAGGTAGGGCAGGCCCAGCTTCCGCGTATGCGCGATGTGGTCGAGGATCATGTAGGTGCCGAGGCTGCGCTTCTCGGCCTCGGGATCGTAATAGCTGTAGACCATCGAGATGCCGTCCGAGAGGCGGTCGCAGAGGGCGACCCCCAGCAACGGCCACTTGTCGATGCGGCTGTCGAGCGCGTTCTGCGGCCGCAGGCGATATTCGGTGAGGAACGTGTCGATGATGCTGTCCTCGACCATCATCGCATAGTCGAGCACGCTCATGTCGGCCATGCCGCCATCGGAATGGCGCGCATCGATGTAGGAGCGGAAGAGCGAATACTGTTCCGACGTCGGCATCGCCGGGATGTGGCGCGAGACAAGGTCGGTGTTGCGGTCGAGCACGCGGCGCATGGAGGAGGACGGCTCGAATTCGTCCGCGATCACGCGTACCGACACGCAGGCCTGACAGCCCTCGCAGTAGGGCATGTAGGCGATGTTCTGGCTGCGGCGGAAGCCGCCCTTCAGCAGGTTGTCGACCAGTGCCGGCGGCTTGTCGTGCGTGAGGTGCGTGAAAAGTTTGCGCTCCAGGCGCCCGTGCAGATAGGGGCACGGTTGCGGCGCGGTGACATAGAATTCGGGGAAGTGTTTCTGTTGTTCGCTCATCGCATCGCCTTGACGCGGCCCTCGGGCCTTACAGGATCGAAATGATAGGGGAACGTCGAGTGGACGATCAAGGGGATGCAATGCCGCTGCCGCGATCCCTACAACTCGCGTCGCAGGCGGGGTGCGGCGAGGCTACACCCGCTTTTCCGGAACCTGCCCCCAGCCGAACAATCCGTTCGGCCGCAAAACGATGACGATTGCCAGCAGGCAGAAGAGAAAGGCGTCGCGGTATTCGATGCGGAAAGCCAGCGACCAGGCCGCCTCGAGCGCGCCGAGGACAAGGCCGCCGAATATTGCGCCGGGAACCGAGCCGATGCCCCCGATGATGGCGGCAAACAGCGCCTTCAGTCCGAGCGCGAGCCCGCCCGAATAGCCGACGCCTCCGTAAAACAACGCCATCACGACGCCGCCCAACCCGGAGAGGACGCCGGCCAGAAGAAATGTCGCGGTCAGGATCCCCGCCGGGCTCACGCCGAACATGGCGGCCGCGAGCGGATCGTCGGCAAACGCACGCCACGCGCGGCCGAAACGCGATGCCTTCATGACATAGAGCGTCGCCAGGACCGCCGCCGCGGCCGCCACGATGACGGCGATGCCGATGGCCGTGACCGTGACGATGAAGGTGCCGGCGCGGGCGAGGGCCATCGGCTGATTGAAGAACGGCGGCAACCAATGCATGCCGTTCCCCTGCGCCAGGCGCACGAACTCCTCCATGGCGAGCGCAAGCCCGAGAGTCGCCACGAGCAGGTGATTGAGCGAGGCCCCCATCAGAGGTCGGAAGATCCAGAGCGCGGCTGCGGCCGAATAGACCGCGGCTGTCGCGAGGCCCGCCAATGCGGCGACGGCCACTCCCAGAGCGACGGCGCCCGTCGTGCTGGCCCCTGCCGCCGTCAACGAGAACCCCAGGACCGCGCCATAGCCCCCGAGCATGGCAAGCTCTCCGAACGCGAGATTGATGCGCCCGATGAGACCGTAGATCAGGGCGTAGCTTGCCGCGAGCAGAGCATAGATGGCGATCGCGGGCAGGCCTGACAGCACCTGCTGCAATGTCGCGGCGACGGGTGCAGGCAGCTGCAGCAGGTCTTCAACATCGGCCAGCGGCGCGGGGTCGGACGTCAGCGTGCGCGCCGTCAGCCAGTAGCGGCGCAGGAAATACATCCGGATGTCGCCGACCGGTCCGGCTTCCGTCGCAATGGCGATGGGTTGGCGCCGTTCACCCTCGCCACTGTCGTCGAAACGGCAGGCAATCAGCCGCTGGCGCGGCGCCGCCCCTTGGGTCCGCACGGTATAGCGGATGCTGATGCCGCGTCCGTCGGCGCCCCAGGCCTCCGTGCGTGCGACGTCGATCTCCGCATCGGTCGGGTTCAGAATAGGAATGAAGAGCCGGCAGTCGCGGGCCAGG
>JBFWWW010000192.1:0-7366 GCA_050245975.1 Hyphomicrobiaceae bacterium | reverse complement strand
CGCATAGGCGCTGTCGCTCTCGATGACGACATAGGTGCCCATCGCGAGGTGATGCGGCACGTCCTTCTCGTCCCGCGTGACGGACGAGGTGACCTCCGTCACGCCCTTCTTCTCCAACGTGCCGCCTTCCGACCGCGGCTTGCAGACGTCGGCGAGCTCGAAGCGCGAGGCGGGAGGGAAGCCCAGTCCGCCACTTTGCGGGACAAGTCCGGTCGCGTTGCAGACGGCCGTCATCTCGATGCCGGACTTCGTCCCGTCGATGAAGGAGTTGAACATCTTCGCGTTGATGTGGCTGCGATCCTGGATCTGCAGGTATTTGGACAGGATGTCCCAAACCGTGTCCGGCGTCGATCGATGGTAGGTGGGGTGATAGCGCGTTCCCTTGCCGGCGGCGACGACCTTGAACCCGCAGGTGCGCGCCCAATCCACCTGCTCGCAGATCAGCGCCGGCTGGTCGCCCCAGGCGAGGCTGTAGACGACGCCGGCATCGCGCGCCCGGCGGGCGAGCAGCGGACCGGCGAGCGCGTCGGCCTCGACGTTGACCATGACGATGTGCTTGCCGTTGGCGATGGCGGCCGAGCAGAGGCGGATGCCGGTCGCCGGATCGCCGGTGGCCTCGATGATCACATCGATGCTGCCGTCGCGGATGAGCGACATTGCGTCGTCGGTCACGTGCGTCTTGCCGGTCTTCAGGGCGTCGGCAAGCGAACGGGCGTCGATCCGGTCGTCAGGCCAGCCGACGCTGCGCAGCCGATCGGTCGCCCGGTCGGGCCGCAGATCGGCCAGTCCCACGATATGCAGGCCCGGTGTCAGGCGGGCCTGGGCCAGGAACATGGTACCGAACTTTCCCGCGCCGACCTGGCCGACGCGGATCGGCCTGCCGGCTGCCGCGCGCTCCTTGAGCATCGTCGAGAGGTTCATGCGCACGCCTTTCACGCTCCGGCGCGCAAAACGCGCGCCGGGGTCTGTTGCGAGTGTAGCGGTTTATTCGGCGGCCTGCCGATAGGACTTCGCGTATTCGGACAGCGCGTTGTCGGCGCAGGCAACGATCGGCGTGAAGTCCCTATGCGCGATCCACTCGGGCCGTGTCGGCTTGCGGATGTGGTTCGAGACGGCGTTGAGGGTGAGGTAGACGATCTTGCGCGAGTAGGGCGTGATGTTGCCCGATGAGCCATGGACCAGATTGCCGTGGAACATGAGCACGCCGCCGGGCTTGCCGGTCGGCACCACGAGGCCGCCATCGGCGCAGAGCTTCTCGACCGTCGGGTGATCCAGCGTCCACAGCGGATAGCTCGTCGTCGCCTTGTCGTGACCGGCGGCCAGAACGCCGTGCGTGTGGCTCTTGGGGATGAGCATCAGCGGCCCGTTGAAGGTGAACACCTCGTCGAGAAAGACGGAGATGTTCATGGCCTTGGGCTCCGGCATGCCGTCGTCGCGCGCCCAGGTGCCGTAGTCCTGGTGCCATTGCCAGACGTCGCCGTCGAACTTGGCCTTCGCGTTGATCTTGAACTGGTGCATGTAGAGCTTGTCGTTGAAGACCTGCTCCACGGGCTCGATCAGGCGCGGGTGCCGGCCGAGAATCGCGAACGCCTCATTGTAGGTGTGGGCTGCAAAGGCCGTACGCGGTGCGCCCGACTTCTCGCGCCAGATCTCCTGCCGGTCCTGCGCATAGATGCCTTCGGCCTCCGACCGGAGAACGGCAACCTCGTCCTGCGAGAAGCACTCGGGCAGGAACAGCCAGCCTTGTTCGTGGAACTGCTTGATCTGCTGGGCGTCGAGCTTCATTGGCGTCCTCCATTGGTGGGTGCTTTTGTTCGAGTCTGTGCTTCCAGGCGTTGCGCGGTTTCCTCCCCGGCAGTTGCGGTGTGGCGGCGGGCCAGTTTCTCGGCAGCGGCGGCATCGCCGGCCAGTATGGCGCCCAGAATGGCGGCATGCTCCTCCCAGTAGCGGGCCTGCGCGCCCGACACCGAAAGCACCAGCCCCATCGAGCGCCGGAAATGCGGCCACTGGTCGGCGACGGTTTCCGCAATGGCGCGGTTGCCCGACAGCCGGTGGATGGCCGAATGGAAAGCCACGTCGCTGGCGATGAGCTGCGCAATCGACTGCCGAGGGCTTCCCTTGCGCCCGGCGGCAAGTGCAGCCGACGCCGCGTCGCGATCCTCGGCCGATGCGGCGCCGGTTTTGACGCGCAATGCAGCCAGGCGCGCAGCCAGGCCGTCCAGGGCCTCGCGAACGAGATAGAGATCGCGGATGCGGCCGGCGTCGAGCGGCGCAACCTGAAGGCTGCGTTTGCCGTGCTCGACGAGAAAGCCTTTCCGCTTCAGGACTTGCAGCGCGTGGCTGACCGGTTGACGCGACACGCCGAGCATCGAGGCGACGCTTTCTTGCGTCACCCGCATCCCTGACGGCAGCGTGCCGTCGGCGATCGCGTCCAGCAGGCGGTCGTGCACCTGGTCGATGAGCGCGGGCTGGATGGCGAGCTGCAGCATGAGGGCCCCAAACGCCGACTTGATGGGCACCCGAACGCTAGCATTTGGAATTCCGAATTCAAACCATCCCGTCTCGCGGGCGCGAGAGAAACGTGTTCTGTGGGGCGAACATTCGCGATCCCGAACTTGCGTTTTGGCATGGCCTCCGCAACAAGGGATTGAATTGCGGAGGCACCCAAATGCAGGACACACCTGACAAAAAGAACCCGCGCACGCTGCGGCTCAACGCCAAGGACAACGTGATCGTTGCCGTCGACGGCCTGATGCCCGGCGCGGTGGCGCAAGGCGTCACCGCCGTGTCGCGCGTGATGCGCGGCCACAAGATGGCGAGCGTCCCGATCGAGAAAGGCCAGCCCATCGTCAAATTCGGGCAGGTCATCGGGTTCGCGACTGAAAATATCGCACCCGGAACGCATGTGCACACGCACAACTGCTCGTTCGGGGAGTTCGAGCGCGACTATGCGTTCGCGCAGGACGCGCGCGAGGAGCCGCTGCTGCCCCCCGAGGCGCGCGCGACGTTCGAGGGCTACCGGCGCGCCAACGGCAAGGCCGGGACGCGCAACTACATCGGCATTCTGACGAGCGTGAACTGCTCGGCGTCCGTTGCGCGGTTCATGGCAGAGGCCGTCAACCGGTCCGGCGTGCTCGCCGACTATCCCAACATCGACGGCGTCGTATCGTTCGTGCATGGCACGGGCTGCGGGCTTGCCGCGAAAGGGGAAGGCTACGACGCGCTCGAGCGGACGCAGTGGGGCTACGCCGGCCATCCCAATCTCGCCGCCGCGCTGGTGGTCGGGCTCGGCTGCGAGGTCTTCCAGATTTCGCGGCTGAAGGAGAAGTACGGCCTCATCGAGGGCGACAATTTCCGCACTATGACGATCCAGGACACGGGCGGGACGCGCAAGACCATCGAAGCCGGCGTCGCCCGTATCAAGGAGATGCTGCCGCGTGCGAACGCCGTGAAGCGCGAGACGATGTCGGCCTCGGAACTGTGCCTCGCCCTGCAGTGCGGCGGCTCGGACGGCTACTCGGGCATCACCGCGAATCCCTCGCTCGGGGCTGCCGTCGATCTTCTGGTCCGCCATGGCGGCACGGCCGTGCTCTCGGAAACGCCGGAAATCTACGGCGCCGAGCACCTGCTGACGCGCCGGGCCCGCTCGCGCGAGGTGGGCGAGAAGCTGGTCGACATCATCCACTGGTGGCAGGACTACTGCGCGAAGAACGAAGGCTCGATGGACAACAATCCGAGCCCGGGGAACAAAGCGGGCGGCCTGACGACAATCCTCGAAAAGTCGCTCGGTGCGGCCGCCAAGGGCGGCACGACCACGCTGGAGCAGGTCTACCGCTATGCGGAGCCCGTGACGGCCAAGGGCTTCGTGTACATGGACACGCCGGGCTACGACCCGGTCGCCGCGACGGGCCAGGTCGCCGGCGGCTGCAACGTGCTGTGCTTCACGACGGGCCGCGGCTCGGCCTATGGCTGCAAGCCCACGCCATCCATCAAGCTTGCCACCAATCACGATATCTACCAGCGCATGCTGGAGGACATGGACATCAACTGCGGCGACGTGCTCGACGGTGTCTCCATCGAGGACAAGGGGCGCGAAATCTTCGACACGATCCTGGAGGTCGCCTCGGGCCGCAAGACCAAGAGCGAGCAGCTCGGCTACGGCGACAACGAGTTCGTGCCCTGGCAGATCGGCGCGACCATGTGAGCGTCAGGGCGCCCGCGCGAAGAACGCCGCGATGAAGTGGCTGTAGATTTTTGCGAGCGCCTTGAGATCGTCCACGGAAACGCGCTCGTCGACATGATGGGCGAGCGCATTCGACAGGCCGAATTCGATCACCGGGCAATGGGCCTGGATGAAGCGCGCGTCGGATGTCCCGCCATTGGTCGTCAGCGCGGCCGTGCGTCCGGTGACCGTCCTGACCGCCGCCTGCATGGTGTCGACCAGCGGGCCCGCCTGCGTCAGGAACACGTCCCCGGTGCCCGAGAACGACAGCGAGAAACGGGCGCCCAGCTCGTCTGCCGCCTGCTGCGCCAGTGCGCGGACATGGGCTTCGAGCTTCGGCCGCGTCCAGTGCGTGTTGTAGCGGATGTTGAACAGCGCCCGCGCTTCGCCGGGGATCACGTTCGTTGCCGTGTTGGGGGCGGAGATGACGGTGACCTGGAGGCTCGACGGCTGGAAGTCGGCGTTGCCCTGATCCAGCGGTGTCGTGGACAGGCGGTCGATGATGCGCGCGAGCTTCGGCACCGGGTTTTCGGCGAGGTCCGGGTAGGCCGCATGCCCCTGCCGGCCCTGCACGACAAGCACGCCGTTGAGCGAGCCGCGGCGGCCGATCTTGATCTCTTCGCCGAGAATGCCGGGGTTGGTGGGTTCGCCCACGAGGCAGGCGTCGAGCTTCTCGCCGCGGTCCGCGAGCCACTGCAGGACTTTGACAGTCCCGTTGATGGAGGGTCCCTCCTCATCGCAGGTGATGAGAAAGGAAAGCGAGCCGTTCGACGGGTTGTGCCGGACGTGGGCCAGCGCCGCCGCGAGGAAGCAGGCGACGGCACCCTTCATGTCGACCGCGCCGCGGCCGTAAAGCGCGCCGTCGGAAATGACGCCGGCAAAGGGAGGATGCCGCCATGCCGCGTCGGGGCCGGGCGGCACCACATCGACGTGTCCGGCGAAGCAGAGATTGGGCGCAGCGGTGCCCCAGCGGGCATAGAGGTTGTCCACGTCGGGCGTGCCCGGCTCGGTCATCGTCAGGCGATGGCACGCGAAGCCGGCCGGCCGCAGCACACCCTCCAGCAGATCGAGCGTGCCCGCTTCCGCCGGCGTTACGGACGGGCACCGGACAAGAGCCTGTGCGAGCGCGACGGGGTCGAGCGGGTCCAGGGCCATCGATCAGCTGCCGGTCGCGGGCATCATGTTGCCCTGCAATTCGAGGATCATGATCTTCTGCCAGATCTTCTGCGACAGGCCCGCGGCGATGCGCTCGATGTCGCTGACGGCATCGATGATGTCGGGGTCGGGAAAGCTTTGGGAGAACAGTACCGCAACCTTGGAGGTGAGCGAAACCATCTCGGAGCTGTAGTCGAGATAGCGGGCGAGCAGGTAGCGCGAGAGTATGCGCGGCGGCGACGACGACGTCTTGCCGCCGATGCTGTTGTCGTCAGCGCTCGGATCCTTGGTGAGCTGGTGCATGTCGATGACGTGCACGATGGAGCGCAGCTCGTGCAGGGCGGTAAGCGCCTCGCGCCGCTTCAGGCGCTCCTCGCTGCGCACAAGGAAGAACAGCGCCGCGCCGATCAGAACGGCGAGGTTCGCAGCCGCCTCGATGCCCTGCAGCACGGAATAGATGTTGTCGGCCGTCGTCGAGTAGGAGTGGATCAGGGTGATGATCCAGACGATGGCGGCGATGCCGAGCAGCAGCAGCGCGAAGATGCCGGCGCGCAGGACCGTGTTGCCGCGCGCGATCTTCTCGGCGCGTTGCGTGTTGGTGGCGGCGATCGCCTGCAGCTCGCCGCACACGTTGGCCAGGCCGGAACCGGCGAACCGCTCCTCGATGCGCTTTTGCAGCATGCCAATCGTCGCGACGACCTTCTGCGGATCGAGCACGCTGAATGTGGCCCGATCCGCCATCAGTCCCGCAGCAGCTCGTTGATGCCGGTCTTCGATCGCGTCTGCGCGTCGACCGTCTTGACGATCACGGCGCAGTAGAGGCTGGGGCCCGGCGATCCGTCGGGCAGCGCCTTTCCGGGCAGGGAGCCGGAGACCACCACCGAATATGGGGGGACCTTGCCGATGTGGACCTGGCCGGTCGCGCGGTCGATGACTTTGGTGGACGAGCTGATGAACGTGCCCATCGCGAGGACGGAGCCTTCGCCGACGATCACGCCCTCGACGACTTCGGAGCGCGCCCCGATGAAGCAGTTGTCCTCGATGATCGTGGGGTTTGCCTGCAACGGCTCGAGCACGCCGCCAATGCCGACGCCGCCGGACAGGTGGACGTTCTTGCCGATCTGAGCACATGAGCCGACCGTCGCCCAGGTATCCACCATGGTGCCGCTGTCCACGTAGGCGCCCAGGTTCACGAACGACGGCATCAGGACGACATTGGGCGCGATATAGGCCGAGCGCCGGACGATCGCGCCGGGGACAGCGCGGAAGCCCGCTTCGGAAAATGTGCGGGCATCCATCCCGGCAAACTTGGACGGCACCTTGTCCCACCAGCTTGCGCCGCCGGGGGCTCCGGCAATGGGCGCCATGTCGTAAAGCCGGACCGAGAGGAGGACCGCCTTTTTCAACCATTGATTGACGACCCAGCTGCCGTTCTTCTTTTCAGCAACCCTGGATCGGCCGCTGTCGAGGTCTCCGAGGGCGGTCTCGACGGCCTCGCGGACGGCGCCTGTGGTCTTCGGCGTGACCGTTTCGCGGGCGTCCCAGGCCGATTCGATGGTCTGTTGCAGGCTGTCTGCGGGCATCGGAGTCCCTCGGGTAGAGTTCTGTTGTTCACCAATCCGCGCGTTTCTGACGCGGCGGCCGATGCCCTGTCAATGATGCGCAACACTGTGCAAGGATACAATGGCAGGCGGAGTTGCTCCTTTACTAGGCAGTGGCATGCAAATACACTGCAAAGTGACGGGCAAGGGGCTTGGGTCTGCTTATGATTTCCTGTCTGCGGGGCGGACGCTTCGGCGCCGCGGTTCTCCTTCTTGCGGCCTGTGGTCTGGTGGCGGCCGACGCCCCGGACGCGCGCGCGCAGGATGTCGCGCTGGCCAAGCCGGCGGGCGCCGCACATGTCGCGCTGCCGGCGGCGCTGCCGGGACCGTCGCCGGATTGCAAATCGACACGCACCGCGGGCGAGCGGTTCCGCCGCCCATTGCCCGG
>JBFWWW010000191.1:0-7609 GCA_050245975.1 Hyphomicrobiaceae bacterium | reverse complement strand
TCGGCGCGCTCGCCCTCCGCGAGCAGAACGGCGATGGGTGTGTTGACCTTGACCTGCTCGGTGCCCTCGGCGACGAGAATGCGGCCCACGGTGCCCTCGTCCACCGCCTCGACCTCCATGGTCGCCTTGTCGGTCTCGATCTCGGCCAGCACGTCGCCGGGCTTCACCTTCTGCCCTTCCTTGACCAGCCATTTGGCGAGCTTGCCCTCCTCCATGGTGGGCGACAGCGCGGGCATGAGGATCTGTGTGGGCATCGGTGCTCTCGTTATCCGGCGTATCTGACTTCAGTCGGCGTCCATTTCACTTTGCGGCGGGCGATGCGCGCAGCCGGCGTCTCCCCGTCATACACGACCGGCTCGGCGGTCCGTCCCGCGAACTCCGGAACCGCAAGCCCGCGCACGTTGAGCACGGACCAGGTGTCGGCCCCGTCGACGAGGATGACGCCCGCATACATGCCGCAGCGCGCGCAGACGAGGCTCGTCCCCGTCTGCGTGCCGAACCGGTAGGGCGACAGCGCCGTCCGATCGATCTCGAATACCGCGTGGCCCTTGGGATCGGAGATGGTCATCGCGCCATGCCGGGTGCAGAACGAGCACTGGCAGGCGCGCACCTGGATCGCCGACGCAGCCAGATCCGTCTGCAGCGTGGCGCGGATCGCCCCGCAGTGACAGGCGCCGCCATAACGGTTCGCGGCCGCCTTCATTGCACGTAGCAGACGGACTTGATGGCCGCCACGACCTGGTCGGCCGTCGGCAGCGCAAGGCGTTCGAGGTTGGCCGCATAGGGCATCGGCACATCGACGCCCGAGACCTTTGCAGGCGGAGCATCAAGGTCGTCGAAGCACTGGATTGCGGCCTGCGCGCAGATCTCGGAGCCGATCGAGCAGACCGGCCAGGCTTCCTCGACCGTAACCAGCCTGTTGGTCTTGCGCACCGATGTCAGGATCGTGTCCCAGTCGATGGGGCGCAGCGAGCGCATGTCGATGACCTCGACGTCGATGCCGTCCTTCGCGGCCCGCTCGGCGGCATCGAGCGCATAGACCATGCCGCGCGCAAAGGAGACGACGGTCACGTCCTTGCCGGTCCGCGCGATACGCGCCTTGCCGATGGGTACGACCCAGTCGATCCCCTTCGGCACCGGACCCGACGCGCCATAGAGGACCTCGTTCTCCAGCACCAGAACCGGATTGGGATCGCGGATCGCGGCCTTGAGAAGCCCTTTGGCATCGGCTGGATTGGACGGCGCCACCACCTTCAGCCCCGGCACGTGCGCGTACCAGGCCGAATAGCACTGGCTGTGCTGGGCGGCGACGCGAGCCGCGGCGCCATTTGGGCCGCGGAAGACGATCGGACAGCCGAGCTGGCCGCCGGCCATGTAGAGCGTCTTGGCCGCCGAGTTGATGATCTGGTCGATCGCCTGCATGGCGAAATTCCAGGTCATGAACTCGACGATGGGCCTCAGCCCCGCGAACGCGGCGCCGACACCCACGCCGGCAAAGCCCTGCTCGGTAATGGGCGTGTCGATCACGCGACGCGGCCCGAACTCGTCGAGAAGCCCCTGGCTGATCTTGTAGGCGCCCTGGTACTGCGCCACTTCCTCGCCCATCAGGAAGACGTCGGGATCGCGGCGCATCTCCTCCGCCATGGCATCGCGCAGCGCCTCGCGCATGGTCTGCGTCACCATTTCGGTACCGGCGGGGACCTCAGGTTCCGCGACCTTGGCAACAGCCGGCGCGGCGGGTGCCGCATCGGGTGCCGTTTTGGCGGGCGCCGGTGCGGGAGCCGGCGCTGCCGCCGGTGTGGGGACCGCCGACGGCGCAGGCTTCGCGGCACCCGGCGCCTCGCCATCCACCAGCACCGTGGCGATCGGCGTGTTGACCTTCACGGCCTCCGTGCCCTCGGCGATCAGGATCTGGCCGATACGGCCTTCGTCCACCGCCTCGACCTCCATTGTCGCCTTGTCGGTCTCGATCTCGGCGATCACGTCGCCGGGCTTGATGGTCTGTCCCTCGCTCACCAGCCATTTGGAGAGCTTGCCCTCCTCCATGGTCGGCGACAGGGCGGGCATCAGGATCTCAGTGGGCATTTCCTCGGGTCTCGCTCGTCTTCTTGTGGGTCGCGACTATGCATCGGGCCATGGGTTACATGGCTCAGGCCGGGAGAAGGACATCCGTATAGAGCTCGGATGGATCAGGCTCCGGCTCGGTCTGCGCAAACTCGGCCGCCCCGTTGATTTCCTCGCGCACGCTCTGGTCGATCTTCTTCAGCTCGTCCTCGGTGACGATGCGGTTCTCAAGAAGGCGGCGGCGCACCTGCTCGATGGGATCGTGCTCCTCGCGCATCTTCTGCACCTCTTCCTTCGAGCGGTACTTGGCGGGGTCCGACATCGAGTGGCCGCGGTAGCGGTACGTCAGCATCTCGAGGATGTAAGGGCCGTTGCCTTCCCGCACCTGCTTGACGACGCGATCGCCAACCGCCTTCACGGCCCGCACGTCCATACCGTCCACCTGCTCGCCCGGGATGGCGAAGCTGGCGCCGCGATGCGAGAAGTCCGTGGTGGCAGCTGCGCGCTCGATGGCGGTGCCCATCGCATACTTGTTGTTCTCGATGATGAAGATGACCGGCAGCTTCCACAGCTTGGCCATGTTGAAGGTCTCGTAGACCTGTCCCTGATTGGCCGCGCCGTCGCCGAAGTATGTCAGGCAGACGTGATCGTTGCCGCGATAGCTGTTGGCGAAGGCGAGGCCGGCGCCGAGCGGCACGTTGGCGCCGACGATGCCGTGGCCGCCATAGAACGCCTTCTCCTTGGAGAACATGTGCATCGAGCCGCCCTTGCCGCGGCTGTACCCGCTGCGGCGGCCGGTGAGCTCCGCCATCACGCCCTTCGGGTCCATGCCGATGGCCAGCATGTGGCCGTGATCACGGTACGTGGTGATGACCTGGTCGCCGGGCTTGCAGGCCATCTGCATGCCGACGACGACGGCCTCCTGCCCGATGTACAAGTGACAGAACCCGCCGATGAGGCCCATACCGTAAAGCTGGCCCGCCTTCTCCTCGAAGCGACGGATCTGAAGCATCTCGCGATAGGCGAAAAGCTCCTGCTCCTTGGTGAATTCGGGTACGGCGTGGCGTCCATTGGCGAGCGATGCGGCCATCGGGGCGACGATCCTCCTGGGGTGAGCGTCGGACATGCAGCCGGAAAAACGAAGGGCGCGCCAGCCTCGCAGCAGACGCGGGCGCACCCGTCCCCGGCCCGGCGAGCCTAGCGGAACGTGGGGGGCAAGGCCAGCCCGGGATCGCCCCGGCTGACGGCGGTCAGGCCTGCAAAATTGGGGGCAGCGGAGGCCCTAGCGGTCCGTCCGGACCGCAGCAACGATGCGGTCGCCCGGGGCCGCGAAGCCCAGCACCTCGAACGCCAGCTCGTTGACGAGATCCGCGTCGGGGACGCGCTGGTCCAGCAGGCGGATATCGCGCTCGAGACGGGCGCGCACGGCCTCGAGACGCGCGATCTCCGGCTCCAGGGTGGCGGAGCGTTCGATCAATTGGGCGCGGGCGTCGAGACCGTGCTTGCCGGTTTTTGCATGAAAGGCGAAATAGCCGAGCGCGCTGAGGCAGAGAAGCAAAACAAGAGACTGCCGTGGCCAGCCCGTACGCCGATCGAACATGGGTCTACGCACTACTTGATGATGACGCGTCCAAACCGTGGACGCTCATTTCCTAGCACGCGGCCGGTTAAACCACGGTAAAGCGCTGCCCGATATCGGGGCGCCCCCTAGCGCGAGCCGGCGATCGCCCCGCGGCCGGCGTATCTGGCCGTGTCGCCCAGCTCCTCCTCGATGCGGATCAACTGGTTGTATTTCGCCAGCCGGTCGGAGCGCGACAGCGAGCCCGTCTTGATCTGGCCGGCGTTGGTGGCCACCGCAATGTCGGCAATGGTCGCATCCTCGGTCTCCCCCGACCGGTGCGAGATCACCGTCGTGTAGGCCGAGCGCTGGGCAAGCGCCACCGTATCGAGCGTCTCGGTGAGCGAGCCGATCTGGTTCACCTTGACGAGAATGGAATTGGCGACACCCTCGCGGATGCCGCGATCGAGACGCTCCGTGTTCGTGACGAAGAGATCGTCGCCGACGAGCTGGCACTTGCTGCCGAGAAGATCCGTCAGCGCCTTCCAGCCGGTCCAGTCATCCTCGGCCATGCCGTCCTCGATGGAGACGATGGGATAGCGCTGCACGAGATCGGCGAGGTATTTCGCCATGCCGGCGCTGTCGAGCGTCTTGCCCTCGCCCTCCATGCGGTACTTGCCGTCCTTGTAGAATTCGGTCGCCGCGCAATCGAGGCCGAGCACGACGTCGTCGCCGACCTTGTAGCCCGCCGCCTCGATCGCCTTGGCGATGAAGCCCAGCGCCTCGTCGGCCGACTTGAGATTGGGCGCGAAGCCGCCTTCGTCACCCACGTTTGTGGCGTGGCCGGCGTTCTTGAGCGCGGTGCGCAGCGTGTGGAAGATTTCAGCACCGCAGCGGATGGCATCCGCGCACGTTGCCGCGCCGACCGGGAGGATCATGAACTCCTGGATGTCGATCGGGTTGTCGGCATGCGCGCCGCCGTTGACGATGTTCATCATCGGCACGGGCAGGATGTGTGCATTCGCGCCGCCGATGTACCGGTAGAGCGGCTCGCCACGGGCGACAGCGGCGGCCTTGGCCACGGCAAGCGACACGCCGAGGATGGCGTTGGCACCGAGCCGGGCCTTGTTCGGCGTGCCGTCGAGCGTCAGCAGGGTGGCGTCGATGTGGCGCTGCTCTTCAGCCTCGAAACCCGAGAGGGTGTCGAAAATCTCGCCGTTGACGGCGGCAACAGCCTTCAGGACGCCCTTGCCCAGGTAGCGCTTCTTGTCCCCATCGCGCAGCTCGATCGCTTCGTGAGCGCCCGTCGAGGCTCCCGACGGCACCGCCGCACGGCCGCGCGAGCCGTCCTCGAGCAGCACATCCACCTCGACCGTCGGATTGCCGCGGCTGTCCAGGATTTCGCGGCCGACGATATCAACGATGGCGGTCATGGGCGTCTCCAGCAGCTTGGGCCCGGCAGGGCGAAACGGATATGATTGGTGGGCGTTCTAGCCGTGCCGCGCCTGGAACGCAAAGGCCGAGCTTGTTCCCGGCGAAACAAGGTTGTATCGGCGAGAGCCCAACGGAGGAGCCGGAGATGGCTGGAAAGCAAACCTATGCGGGCGGCTGTCACTGCGGCGCCGTCCACTTCGAGGCCCAAGCGGACCTTGGCCAGACGGTGGCCTGCAATTGTTCCATCTGCCAGGCGAAGGGGTTGATCCTGTCCGCCGTTGCAGGCGATGACTTCAGGCTGCTGTCCGGCCAGGACGCGCTGACCGACTACCGCTTCAACACCCACAAGATCGCGCATCAGTTCTGCAGCACCTGCGGCGTCGAGCCTTTCGCGCGCGGGGCTGGCCGCGACGGACTGCCCATGCTGATGGTCAACGTGCGCTGTCTCGACGGCGTCGACCTCGGCACGCTGTCGCCCAAACCTTTCGACGGGCGCAAACTGTAGATGGGCGCCAGAATCGCATCGGGAACCGCGATGGTGCTGTTCTCCGGCGGGCAGGACTCCACGGTCTGCCTGGCCTGGGCACTGGAGCGCTATGATGCGGTGGAAACCGTCGGCTTCGACTATGGCCAGCGCCACGCCGTCGAACTCGACGTCCGGCCGGTCATCCGCCGGCGTCTCGCTGAGCTGAGCCCCGAATGGGCGCGGCGCCTCGGCGAGGATCACCTGCTCGATCTTCCGACGCTCGGACGCATATCCGAGACCGCGCTCACGCGCCCCGCGCAGATCGCCATGACCGCGGCCGGTCTGCCGAGCACATTCGTTCCCGGCCGCAACCTGCTGTTCTTCACCTATGCGGCGGCGCTCGCCTATCGCCGCAACATCGGCGCGCTGGTGGGCGGCATGTGCGAGACCGACTATTCCGGCTATCCCGACTGCCGCAATGACACCCTGCAGACGCTCGCCCGCGCCATCAGTCTCGGCATCGATCGCAAGATCGACATCGAGACGCCCCTCATGTCGATCGACAAGGCCGGCACATGGAGGATGGCGGACACATTGGGCGGCCAGCCGCTCGTCGATCTCATCGCGAGCGAAACCCACTCGTGCTATCTCGGCGACCGCAGCCACCGTCACGACTGGGGCTATGGCTGCGGCACCTGCCCGGCCTGCGAGCTGCGGGCAAAAGGATGGAGCCAATGGCAGAGCAGCAGGACCTGATCAAGGCCGTCGAGCTCGCCCTCGCCGGCGATTGGGATGGCGCGCATGCCATCGTGCAGAAGGATGAATCCGACCCCAAATCCTGCTGGATCCATGCCGTGCTGCACAAGATCGAGGGCGACGCCGCAAATGCGCGCTACTGGTATCGACGCGCTGGCCAATCCTACGAGGCCTATGCCAACCCGGACTGGGAGCTCGCCGCCATCAAGGCCGTGCTGACCTACTGAGACCCACGATCCTGCCGCTCAGGCCTCGACGCGGAACGGATTGAAGTCCGTGTCGTGGTCATAATAGTCCTCCTGCTCGGCCCGCTTGAGCCATGCGACCACCCGATAGGTGATGGGCAGGAACGCAATCTCAACCAGCGTCTTGGTCACGAACTGGCTGAGCACGAGGGTGAACACCAGCTCGTTCGGCATGATGCCCGAGTTGTAGAAGGCCAGCGGATAGAAGAGCGCCGAGTCCACGGCCTCGCCCGCAACCGTCGATCCGATGAATCGCGCGCCGAGGTAGCGGCCGCTGGTTGCGACTTTCATCTTCGCCAGGACGTAGGAATTGACGAACTCGCCGCAGAAATAAGCGAACATCGACGCCAGCGCGATGCGCCACGTGTTGCCGAAGGCGATCTCGTAGACTTTCTGGTTCGGCCAGCCCGGCGCCGGCGGCAGCGCCACGATCACGGACGCCATGACCGCGGCGAAGAGCAATGCGGCAAAGCCCGACCAGATGACCTTGCGGGCTCGGGCATAACCGTACACTTCGGTGAGGACGTCGCCGAAGACGTAGGAGATGGGAAAGAACAGCACGCCGGCACCGAACGTGACGGCACCGATGATAGGAAGGTCGACCTGCGCCGCCTTGGCCGGCCCGATCAGGTTCGAGCAGACAAGCACGACGACAAACGCGACCATCACCAGATCGTAGTAGCGGTAGGTCCGCGGCTGCATGGCTGTTCCCCTATGGATCCCGCTGGCGACCGCTGCTTTTACACGTCCCGGGCCAGCGCGGCTATCTCGTCGGCCGGCAACCTTGCCGCAATTCGGCCGTGGCACCAGCCGGCGCTCTGGCCTAGAACCTCGCCAGACGGAGATATCAATGGCCAAGAAAACCGGCTTGCTCACTCAGCTCGGCACGCGCGTCGCCATTCCCGCCGACCCCGCCTCGGCCGTGCTGGAACGCGTGCCCAACCCGCACCCCGACACCCGCTATGCCGCGCGGTTTACCGTGCCGGAATTCACGTCACTTTGCCCAGTGACGGGGCAGCCAGACTTCGCGCTGCTGGTGATCGATATCGTGCCGGACAGATGGCTCGTCGAATCTAAGTCTCTCAA
>JBFWWW010000190.1:0-7630 GCA_050245975.1 Hyphomicrobiaceae bacterium | reverse complement strand
AGGCGACCGCCGGGATTTGCCGCAGCCAGTCCCTCGCGGATATCGCCGGGATCACGCCCGGTCTTGCCGGCGACCTCCTGCGCGGCAGCGTCCAGCATGCCGGTATCGACGTAGCCGGGGCAAACGGCATTGACCGTCACTCCGGTGCGCGCCGTTTCATGCGCCAGCGCGCGCGTCAGCCCGACCACGCCATGCTTGGCGGCACAATAGGCCGACACATAAGGATACCCCTTGAGACCTGCCGTGCTGGCGACATTGACGACCCGCCCCCAGCCGCGCGCGACCATGCTGGGCAGCACCAGCCGCGTGAGAAGGAACACGCTCACGAGGTTGAGCTCGAGCATGCCCCGCACAAGCTGGGATTCGTGGCGCGCGAACGGTGCGGACACGGCTCCGCCGGCGTTGTTGATCAGTATGTCGATGGGCCCGTTCGCCGTCCGGGCGGCGCCGATGGCCACGGTCACCGCCGTTTCATCCCGCACATCGGCGGCAACCGCGAACGTTCTGCCGGACAATCCCTGCAGCGACGGCTTCGTTCTCGCAAGGAGCGTGACGGCGGCTCCCTCATCGAGAAGACGCCGTGCGATGGCTGCCCCGATGCCGCGACTGGCTCCCGTCACCAGGGCATGGCGCCCCGCAAGTCCAGTCATGGGCGACCCTCCGGCGCGCTCTTGTGTTGGCTGCGGAGCCGGCGCGCAGCGGCTCCGCCCGCGCCATTATTTTAAACCTAAACGATTTCCTGTCGAGACCCGTCCTGCGGCGGTGCGGCAAGCTGGATCCCTCCGTGGCGGATGAGGACCCGCAGGCTCTTTTTGATGCTCCGCGCCTCGCGTTCCGGCAGAGAGCGCAGCAGCGCACTCTCGTGCGCCTCCGCTTCGCGCACCAGGGGCATGACGGCCGCCTGCCCCGAGCGCGTGATGAAGACACGAACCCGCCGGCGATCGGCCGGGTCTCCGCGCCTTTCGACGAGCCCGCGACGCTCGAGCTGATCGACGACCTTCGTCAGCCGGGACTGCTCGTAAAGAACGAGCGCCGCCAGCTCCGTGATCATCAGGCCATCCACATCCGACAGGCAGGCCAGAACCCGCCAGTCCGGAACGCGCATCCCGTGCCTGCGGACGAGCGCGTGAAAATCCGAGCTGATGGCATGGCTCGCCGCCGCCAGCAGATAGAGAAGATAATCGCCGACGAACGGTCCGGGCCGGATGGTCTCGGACGGCCGCGGCCGCCGCAGGCGACCGGCGTCCTGCATGGGCTTTTTCCGACCTTTCACGGCGCGTCCGTCACGCACTTGTAGGCACCCGCATGGAACACCAGCGGTGCTTCGCTGGTGTGATGGAAGCTCAAAATCTCGCCCAGCAGGATCACATGGTCGCCGGCATCGTGCGCCGCCCAGCGTCGGCACTGGAAGGTGGCCGTGGCCTCCGCCAGCAGCGGCAGGTCCATGACGCCAAGCTTGAGCGGCACGCCCTCGAACTTGTCGGCTCCGGCGACGGCGAAGCGCTGTGCCAGCGGCTGCTGGTGCTGGCCCAGCACGTGCACGGCGAAATGATCGGCCATCTCGAACACGCCGCGGCTGCGCGCCGCCTTGGCAATGCTCCAGAGCAGCAACGGCGGATCGAGCGACACGGATGCGAACGAGTTGGCCGTCATACCAACGATCTCGCCGTCGCCTGCGCGCGCCGTCACGATGGTGACGCCCGTCGCGAAGCGGCCGAACGCGGTGCGCAGCTTGAGACGCACCTCGGGGTCGCTCGCGCCAGAACCGTGAAGCTGTATTTCGGTTGCGCCGGCCATGCGGCATATCCTATGCTTTTTCATATTTCGTGTCCAATACCTGCGGGGCAGCCAGCAAAGGATCGGCAGATGTTGTCCGACCGGATCGAAGCCAAGTGGATCGACGTCTTCGCCGAGATCCTCGGCCGCTCGCAGATCGGCAAGGGCGGCGAGGCCGTCGCCATCCTGTCGGAGACGCAATCGCGGTCGCTCAACGTCCATCTGGCCGAGCTTGCCGTTCAGCGGCTCGGCGGCCTGCCCTTCCATGTCGTCCTGCCGACGCCGCGGAACACGGCGCCGGTTCCCGTGCGCTCCACCGGTGCCTCGCTCGCCATCGGCGGGCTCGCGCCGGCGCTGGCCGCGCTCAAGGCCGCGCCGGCCATCCTCGATCTGACGGTTGAAGGCTTGATGCACGCGCGCGAAACGGCGGAAATCCTCAAGGCCGGCGCACGCATCCTCACCCTCTCCAACGAGCACCCCGAAGCGCTCGAACGGCTCATCCCGACGGAGGACGACGAGGCACGCGTGCGCGCCGCCGTGAAACGGCTCAAGGCCGCCACGCGGATGACCGTCACGTCGGCCGCCGGCAGCGACCTCGCCGTCGACATGACAGGTGCGGCAACCGTCGGCGTCTGGGGGTTCACCGCCAAGCCCGGCACTCTGCAGCATGTGCCGGCAGGCCTCGTGGTGAGCTTTCCGCGCAAGGCGACGACCAACGGGCGGCTGGTGTTCGCGCCCGGAGACGTCAACCTCACGTTCAAGCGCTACTTCGAGACCCCGGTCACCGCCACGCTCGAAAACGACTACATCACCCGCATCGACGGTACGGGGACCGACGCCGAGCTGATGCGGCGCTCGCTTGCCGCCTGGGGCGACCGGAACGCCTACGCGGTCAGCCATGTCGGCTTCGGCATGAACGAGCGCGCCAGGCTCGAGGCGCTGACCATGTACGACCAGCGCGACACCAACGGCACCGAAATCCGCGCCGTCGCCGGCAATTTCCTGTTCTCGACCGGCGCCAACGAGTTCGCCGGCCGCTTCACGGCCGGCCATTTCGACCTGCCGATGATGGGGACGACGATCAAGCTCGACGGCGAGGCCGTGGTCGAGAACGGGCGCCTGCTGCCGGTGTTCGGCTGATCGCTATTGTCCGGCAGCGGCCAGCTCGGCCTTGAGCGCGAAATGCTGCACCTTGCCGAGCGCGTTTTTCGGCAGGACGTCGCGCAGGTGATAGGCGCGCGGCTGCTTGAAGCGCGCCAGGCTGGCGCCGACGTGCCGCTCGAGTGCGCCGATATCGAGAGCCGCGCCGGGCGCCGGCACGACGAAGGCCACAGGCACCTCCGCCCACTTCTCGTCGGCGCGCGCGACGACGGCGCAGTCGGCGACGCCGGGAAATGTCCCGATCACCCGTTCCACTTCGGCCGGGTAGATGTTCTCGCCGCCGGAAATGATGACGTTGCGCTTGCGTTCGCGCACGGCGAAATGGCCGTCCGTGTCGCGCGTCCCGATATCACCCGTGAGGTACCACCCGTCGCGGAACGCGGCCTCGGTCGCGACCGGATCGCGCCAGTAGCCCGAGAACAGGTTGGCCCCGCGCACCACGATCTCGCCGGCCTCGCCGGGGGCCAGCTCGCGGCCCTTATCGTCGACGACGGCAGCCTCGTTGATGAGGCCGGCAACGCCGGTCGTGTCGGGTTTGAAGCGGGAACAGTCGAAACGCTCGTAGACCACGACCGGGCAGGTTTCGGTCGAGCCGTACACCTGGATGACGCGGATGCCGCGCGTCGCGAAGGCGGTGACGAAGGATTCCGCGACGATGGTCGATCCCGTCGTGATCACGCGCAGGCTCGACAGGTCGGCGCGCGCGAAATCGGGATGCATCATCATCGCCTGCAAGGTCGCGGGAACGAGGACGACCAGCGTCGGCCGCTCGCGCGCGATGGCGGCGAGCGTATCGCCGGGCGCAAAGCGCGGATGGATCGTGACGGTCGCACCGGCGATGAGCGCCGGCGTGGTCTGGATGTTGAGCCCGCCGACATGAAACATCGGCAGCACGGTCAGCACGTGGTCGGCGGCCATCAAACCGTGCATGTGCGTGGCATTGACCGCGTTCCAGCGGATCGCATCCTGCGTCAGCACGGCGCCCTTGGGGCGGCCGGTCGTGCCCGACGTGTAGACGATCAGCAAAGGATCGGCGACACCGCCCGTGCGGGGCGCGCGCTGCGACCGTCCGGCGTCGACGATGCCGGCGAAGGAAAGCCCGGCGAGCTCGGCATCGAAGCCGACGATGCGGCAGGAGGGGGCCGCGGCCTGCAGGACCGGAAGCGTCGCCGCAAACTCCCGCTCGACCAGCAGGACCTTCGGCTCGGCATTGGCCAGGATGTAGGCATGCTCCGGCGGCGCCAGCCGCCAGTTCATCGGCACCACGGTGGCGCCGAGCCGGGCGGCCGCGAAGAGCAGGACGAGAAAGTCCGCCGAATTGACGCCCAGATGGGCGATGCGATCGCCGCAGCCGATACCCAGCGTTTGCGCCAGCCCCGCGGCAGCGGCCTCGATGCGCCGCGCAAAAGCCCGGTAGGTGATCTCCTCGCCGGCAAAGCGCAGCGCCAGCTTGTCCGGCGCAAACCCGGCATTGCGGTCGATCAGGTCGGCAAGCGTCACGCCCCGCCTCCGGCCGGCGCCTCGTCTGTCTCGCCGTCCTCGTAGAGGGCCGCACGGCCGATGCGATCGATGCACAGCTCCGCCGTCCAGGGCAGCATCA
Source organism: Hyphomicrobiaceae bacterium (assembly GCA_050245975.1). Taxonomy (GTDB): domain Bacteria; phylum Pseudomonadota; class Alphaproteobacteria; order Rhizobiales; family Hyphomicrobiaceae; genus JBFWWW01. The sequence goes on along the minus strand of JBFWWW010000190.1, from coordinate 3,093 downwards.
GCGAGCCGCAGCGGCTGTCGCGGAAGATGCGCTCCAGCGCCAGCGATTTCAGCATCGCCTGTCCGCCGCAGGTGCGCAGCGCGAGCTGCGCGATGGCGTTGGCGTTCTCCATCGTGGTGTATTGCGCGGCCCAGGCGCGCATGATCTGGTCCTTGCCGGGATTGGGCCTTGCTTCCGAGACCGCCTGGAACCAGAGCGCTTTCGTCTGCTCCAGCTTCACCTTCATCTCGGCGACGGCGATCTGCTTGGTCGGATACATGCGCCGCTTGACGGGCGGCGTACCGGGCATCTCGCCGCGCAGATAGCGCACCGTGAAGTCGTAGGCGGCTTGTGCGAGCCCCATGTAGCTCGGGCTCAGCGTCAGGAACATGTGCGGCCAGCGCAGCGCGGCCTGCGCATAGACGCCGCGCGGCATCAGCAGCTCGTCGGCGGGGACGAAGACGTCCTTGAACAGCAGGGTGCGCGAGACCGTGGCACGCATGCCGAGCGGGTCCCAGTCGCCCACGACCGAGACGCCGGGCGCTGTCGCCGGAATGGCGAGGTAGAGCGTGTTGCGGCGGGAGAGCGCGCCGTCGGCCGCGAGCTCGGTGCAAAGCACGCCGTAATAGTCCGCGTTCCCGGAAAGCGACGCGAAGATCTTCTTGCCGTTGACGATCCATCCACCGTCGACCGGGCGCGCCTCGGTGGCGAAAGCCGCGGCACCCGCGGCGGCCGCGCCGCCCTCCGAGAACGGTTGCGCGTAGATGGCGCCATCCTTGACGATGCGGCGGTAGTGGATCGCACGGCGGCGCTCGTGCTCGGCCCGGTCCTCCGCGCTCATGTCGAGGTCATCGGCGAGCGGGCCCGACCACAATGTCGAGCAGACATGCATGTTCCAGGTGAGCGCCGTCGCGCCGCAGTAACGGCCGAGTTCGGCCGCCACGAGAGAGTAGGTGGTGTAGTCGGCGCCGAAACCGCCGTGGCGTTCGGGAACACAGATGCCGAGCAGGCCGGCCGCCCGCAAATCCTGGTAGTTCTCGGTCGGGAACCGGGCCTCGCGATCGTAAGCGGCGGCACGCGGAGCAAAATGCGTCCTGCCAAGGTCGCGAGCCAGCGCGCACAACTCGGTCTGCCGCTGCGACAGGCGGAAGGCCACGGGATCGAACATCGGCGCGTCGATGGCGGCTGGTGCGGACAAGGTTGAAGCAATCACTGGGTCTCTCCCGGATATGCCGGCAGGGTGGCAAGGAACTCGCCGAGCGCAGCGTTGAAGGCGGCCGGCTGCTCGAGGTTCTGCAGATGGCCGGCGCCCTCGAGGATGACGATGCGCGCGCCGGAAATCCTGTCGGCCATGCGCTGCATCATCGGCGCCGGAGCATTGGGATCGCGTGTGCCGGCGATGAGCAGCGTCGGCACGCCGATGCGGGCCAGCGCCTCGCGCCGGTCGAAGCCCAACAGGCTGCGCACGGCCGCGCGATAGGTCGCCTCGGGCACCGCCGCCATCGAGGCGACCGCAAGCGCGCGACCGGCGCTGTCGGGATTGTCGCCGACCAGACCTGCGACCATCTCCGGAGCGAGTTCGCGCATCGTGCGGCCGGCATCGAGCCGGCCGAGCCGCGCGGCGAGAAATTCGCGCTGCCAGTCGCCGTCGGGCTTGCCGAAGGCCGGACTGGTGCCGACGAGCACGACTGCCCGCGCCGGCCCGAGAGCCCGCGCCAGATACTCCTGGACGATCATGCCGCCGATGGAATGTCCGACGAGAACGGCGGGCGGACCATTGAGTGCCGACAGAAAACCCGAGAGCCGTTCGGCAAGCGCGCCGATACCTTCCACGGCCGGCAGCGTCGAGGCGCCATATCCCGGCATGTCCCAGGCGATCGCACGGCAACTGCCCGACAATGCTTCGAGCTGGGGGGTGAACGCGCCGGCGCCGCCGCCAATGCCGTGCAGGAACACGACCGGCAGACCGCCGGCAGGCCCGGCCGCCAGATAGGAGATGCCGCCGGCGATGCCCTGTTCTGGAGCCATCACGCTTCCTCCGTGAGAACGGGAAGCTAACACAGGCAAAAAGCATGAAAAAGAATATTATTGCCGTCAGCCACCCCGGTTTGCCCGGAGCGTGCGTTGGCCTATGAGGGTGCACAGTGGAGAGAACGCCGGCCGTCACGTGAACCCGATACCCGCCATCGCCGACCTGCCGATCGCCGCCGTGCTGGGTGACGTCGAGCGCGCGCTCGCCGACACCGGGACCGCGGTGCTGGTCGCGCCGCCCGGCGCGGGCAAGACGACGGGCGTTCCTCTCGCGCTGAGGACTGCACCCTGGCTGTAGGGCCGGAAAATCCTGCTGCTCGAGCCGAGGCGGCTGGCGGCGCGAGGCGCGGCCGCACGCATGGCGGCGCTGCTCGATGAGGAGGTCGGGCAAACGGTGGGCTTGCGGGCGCGGCTGGGAACGCGGGTCGGCCCCGCGACGCGCATCGAGGTCGTCACGGAGGGCGTGTTCACGCGCATGATCCTCGACGATCCGTCGCTGCAGGACGTCGGCTGCGTGCTGTTCGACGAATTCCACGAGCGCTCCCTCGCCTCCGATACGGGGCTCGCCTTTGCGCTCGAGAGCCGCCAGGCCTTGCGTGAGGACCTGCGCCTGCTGGTCATGTCGGCGACGCTGGATACCGCACCGGTTGCGCGCCTGCTCGCAGATGCGCCCCTCATTCTGAGCGAGGGGCGCTCTTTCCACGTCACCACCACATATCTCGGGCGCGATACGCGACGCGGCATCGACGAACAGATGGCGCAGGCGATCCTGCGGGCCTTGCGGGCAGAACCCGGCTCGGTGCTCGCGTTCCTGCCCGGCCAGTCCGAGATCCGCCGCACCGAGCAGCGTCTCGCCGATGCACTCGCCGGACTGCCCGAAGTGGACCTCGTATCCCTTTACGGCGCGCTCGACCTCAAGGCGCAGGACCGCGCCATCGCGCCGACGCCACCGGGACGGCGCAAGGTCGTGCTGTCGACCGCCATTGCAGAAACGTCGCTCACCATCGAAGGCGTGCGCGTCGTCGTGGACAGCGGCCTCGCGCGCGTGCCCCGCTACGAGCCTGACGCCGGCATCACGCGGCT
>JBFWWW010000189.1:0-7711 GCA_050245975.1 Hyphomicrobiaceae bacterium | reverse complement strand
CCAGCTATCCGGCGGCGCAGGCGTTCGCCGCGCGCCTGCGCGGGGCGGGCAGCAACGGGCTCGTCTACCCGAGCGTGCGGCACGCGACCGGCGAATGCCTCGCCGCCTTCTGGCCGGACGTGATCGGACGGCCGAAGCCCGGCAAGCGCCTCGCGCTCAAATGGGACGGGCGGACCATCAGCGCGTGGTTCGATTTCGAGACGGAGCGGTGGACCGATCTGACGCCGTGAGGTGCGATCCGTCGGCCTACCGATAAATCCTATCGCAGGTCAGGCAGGTAGTAGCGCTCCACATCCATGTGCACGACGCGGCCGCTCTTGCGGGCATGGACGTTAATCGCCTGCTGGATAGGCTCCTCCCCTTCCACTTCATGAAGCGCCAACGCGAACATCTTCTTTTGAAAGGCGAGTTCCCTGAGCTTCGAGGACGATGCGGTAATGAATATTATGCCTGGATGAATCTCAATACGCTCATAAACGCTTTCCAAGTCGAAGAAATCGTTCGTGACAAGAATAAGATTGCGATCGACGGCATACTTTGCGAGCCGATAGTCATTGCGCTTGCGCAGTGACCACATGCGACTGGCGGCAAGTGCATGATACCCAGCCTCGACGGCCATATCGGCCAGTTCATGGCTCAAGCACTCGTCGACAAGGAAGCCCTGAACATCTTCATTCAATCAATGGTCACCGCAAAAGATTTGGACTTAATCGACTTTCCCTTGGCAAGCATTGAACCGACCAGCCGCGGCCTTCCGCGGCGCGGATATGCATTTGCATAGAAACAGGCCAGATCAATATCTGATGCGGTGAGGGAAGAATAGGTTCGGCTTGCGGCTGACTTGCCGCTCGCCTTTGCGATTCCTGCCACCACATAGACAGGAATACGCGTCCCCTTGAGACAAGGCTCACCGCCGAGAACTGTCGCATCAACATCCACGGCGGACTCTGCTGCATGCAAATTCCGCAACCCCTGAGCTACGGCATTTCGAGCCGTATTTATACGGACCACGACCTTCCCGCCGTCTAACGCGATATATTTTTTACGGGGAGACTTGAGCACCTTTCGAATGATATCCACTCTTGATGCAGCAGACAAAGACCGGGGGTACTCATAGGCCATGCGCAGAGCAATCAGCCCGTTATAGCTCAAGCTCCGCTTGCGGTCGCCCCACACGGCAACGCCGAGATCGGCCAGATCGCGCGAGATAAACTTGTTCACCGTGCCCAAAGGCATCCCGGTGACTGCAGCAGCCTCTCGGGTTGAGTACTCTCGGGTCCGACTTTTGGCGACAAGGGCCTTCAGGGATAGCATGACAGCTCACAAATCATTGCCACTCTTGGCAATAAATATAGTGGCTCGGCGCATATTTACAAATATTAAACGGCCACTCTGAGATCAGGTGGATTTGACTACGAAACGCAATGCTGCCGCCGCGGGGCCAGCGTGGTGCTCGGCACGCGAGACGCCCAGCACGCGGGCCGGTGGGTGACGGGCATTCTCGGCCTCCGGAATCAAGCGACGGGCCGGCGCATAACGAGCCGGTGAATCATGGGGTGCGGGCGCGGCGCAGGGCGGCGATCGAAGCCAGCGCGTCGTCATATTCGCGCGCGAGCTGCGCGATGCGCTCCGCCGCCGGCACGACGGCCTTGACGGCGGTGACGCTCTGTCCGGCGCCCCAGATGTCGCGCCACGCCTTCGGCTTCTCGCGGCTGGTGCCGAAGTTCATCTTCGAGGCATCGGATGAGGGCAGGTTGTCGGGATCGAGGCCGGCGCCGGAGATGGAGTGCTTCAGGTAGTTGCCGGGCACGCCGGTGAAGAGGTTCGTGTAGACGATGTCGGAGGCGCCGGATTTGACGATCATCTCCTTGTAGTCGGCCTGCGCATTCGCCTCCTGCGTGGCGATGAAGGCGGAGCCCATGTAGGCGAGGTCGGCACCGAGCACCTGCGCGGCGAGGATGGCGCGGCCCGACCCGATGGCGCCCGACAGCGCCAGCGGTCCCTGCCACCACTCGCGGATCTCGTGCAGCAGCGCGATGGGCGACAGCGTGCCGGCGTGGCCGCCCGCGCCGGCGGCGACCGCGATGAGGCCGTCGGCGCCCTTGTCGACCGCCTTGTGCGCGAAGGTGTTGTTGATGATGTCGTGCAGCACGATGCCGCCGTAGGAGTGGACGGCCTCGTTGACGTCCTCGCGCGCACCGAGCGACGTGATGACGATGGGCACCTCGTACTTCACGCACAGGTCGAGGTCGTGCGCGAGGCGGTCGTTGGAGCGATGGACGATCTGGTTGACGGCGAAGGGCGCGGCCGGGCGGTCCGGGTGCGCGGCGTCGTGGGCGGAGAGCTCCTCGCGGATGCGCTTGAGCCAGGTCTCGAGCAGCTCCTGCGGGCGGGCATTGAGCGCGGGGAAGGCGCCGACGATGCCGGCCTTGCACTGCGCGATGACGAGATCGGGATTGGAGATGATGAACAGCGGCGCGCCGATGACGGGCAGGCGCAGGGTCTGCAGGATGGGCGGGAGGCTCATTTCATCTCCGGCGGCTGTCGCGGTGCGGGGCGTGGATTGCGGTCGGCGGGCGACGGTAGCTCACGGGGTTGCAGCGGTCGAGCCGATGCACGTCAGGAGAGAGCGAGAGGAGAGAGCGAGCCGGGCGCCGCCAAGCGGGCACAGGAGGCGCATCCAAGCGCGCCCGGACGAACCCCGACAGGACACGACGCAAGCAATGCCGCCGCCGCCGGCATGCTGTTTAAAGCAGGTGGTCCCGCCCTCCTGCACCATGAGTCGTGTCCATGTCCGCCGCCCGCGGACGCAAAATGACGCCCCGGCCTGGCGTCCAAAGGGGCGTCGAGCGGGGCTTGCCTGTCCCGTTTCCGCTTCTTGCCGGAAGCTATCCCAAAGTCCCCAAATGCCCTCGGTGGCGGACACGGAGGGGGTGGGCGCGGGAGCATGCGTTGAGTTTGCTCAGGAATTCGGAACCCGGGTGCGTCCTCCCGTGCACGGAGTGTCGCAATGTGAACACACGTCAATGAAGATTCCACGGGGTCGGCTTGATTGTGCCATGCCGTTGCCTGAATGCGACTGTCTAGTACTCCTCACCCGCGAACACATGGCGAACATCGCGGTCGAGTTCCAAAGGTCTGCGTACGGTTCGCCAGTGTCCGTTGTGTCACAGTGTATCAATTGCGGGGTGGCTCGTGCGCGTGAAGTTTTCCACCACCCAAGCGCCCCGCGACGTGTTGTTCAAGGATCGACCCGCCCCCTCGAGCGTTGATCCGGTGTTGTATTCGTCCGGTGCCGCGTCCGTTGCGTTGCGTCAGTTGCGTGTGCGTTCAGTGCTGCGTCGCTCGCCGAAAGCCGTGCTCCAGCGTGTGTTCGAGGAGCTGAGGCGAGCCAGCCGGATCAGGTTGCGGGCCAAAATTTGTTCGCGTCTTGCCCGCGTGTTCCCGTTCCGGTTGCCCTGTGTCGCGTCCCCCGTATTGCGTCCTTCGAGTGTGAGAGGCAGCCGTCGCGCATCGTTGCGTAATGTTTGCGTCCGTTGAACGGATCGCGCGCCGTCACAAGAGTGAGTTGTCGCATGCGTATCGTCCCGATGCGTGAGAGTTCGCACGATGTGTCATGGCGTCAGTTGAATGATGTCGTGAGTTCGGTTCTGAGCTCGATCGAAGCGCAAGCCCCCATACCGCGCCCCGATCAGGCAACGACCGAAACGTCAAGCAGGAGCCTGTATCGCGATCCCCGTTCGCGCGCAGGGTCCAGGGTCGAGTTCGAAGGAGTTTGAAACCCCGCTCCTTCACTGGAAGGCAGGCACATTGAGCGCACGACATCGCATGTCACAAACGGCTCACATTCCATGGTTCCGCGTCGTGATGCCGGCCGCGTTCTCTGTGTCTGCCGCTTCCCGGCCCGTTCACGCAGCGGTTCACGTGCGGCTTTAACAAGAGGCCAAACAGAGATGACACCCCACCCCCACATCAATCCCCTGCAGTGGCATCAGTCGATCGGCTACGCGCGCCAGATCTGCGCGCGCATCTTTCGCGACGGCGGACGTCCGGAAGACGCTCTGAGCGCCTTCGGCCTGGGCGACGGCGCCGCGCCGACCGATTGGAGCGCCGCCGTCGACCGCATCGCGCAGTCGCTGTGCGCGGCCCCGGAGCGCAAGGCGGCCTAGTCCGCCGCACCTGGTCCGCCGCACATTGTGAATTCGTCGTCCTATCCTTGGCCCGGTTCGCCACGCGAGCCGGGTTTTTTTTATGCCGCGCCGGAGGGCTGGCGCAGCTTGAAGCGCTGGATCTTGCCGGTCGCGGTTTTCGGCAGCTGCTCGGCAACCTCGATCCAGCGTGGATATTTCCACGGTCCGGCGACGGCCTTCACGCGCTCCTGCAACGCGCCGATCAGCGTATCGTCCGCCGCATGCCCCGGCTTGAGGACGATGAAGGCCTTGGGCTTCAGCAGCCCCTCGCCGTCCTCGTGCGGGACGACGGCCGCTTCGAGGATGGCGTCATGGCCGACGAGCGCGCTCTCGACCTCGAAGGGCGAGACCCAGATGCCCGAAACCTTGAACATGTCGTCGGTGCGGCCCTGGTAGGTGTAGTAGCCGTCTTCATCGCGGATGTACTTGTCGCCGGTGCGCATCCACTCGCCGACGAATGTCCGGCGCGAGCGCTCGCGCTGGTTCCAGTAGCCATCGGCCGCGGTGGTGCCGCGCACCAGGACCTCGCCCACCTCGCCGGGCGGAACGTCGGCATCCGTTTCGTCGACGAGGCGGATGTCGTAGCCGGCGATAGGCTTGCCCGACGTGCCGTAGCGCACGTCGCCGGGCCGGTTCGACAGGTAGATGTGCAGCATCTCGGTCGAGCCGACGCCGTCGAGGATGTCGACCGCGAAGCGTTTCGTCCATTCGACGCCGACGGCCTCCGGCAGCGCCTCGCCGGCCGAAATGCACAGGCGGATGCGATCGGACGTCGTTTGCGGCGAGAGCTTGGGATCGGACAACATGGCGGCATAGAGCGTCGGCACGGCGCAGAACACCGTGGGCCGGTGCTGCGCGAGAACGCGACGGACGCTGTCGGGCGTGGGACGCTCGGGCAGAAGAATGGTCGTGGCGCCGACGGACAACGGAAAGCTCAATGCGTTGCCCAGGCCGTAGGCGAAGAACAGCTTGGCGGCGGAATAGACGATGTCGTCCTCGCGGAAGCCGGCGACCGCCTGGCCGTAAAGGCGCGCCGTTTCCATCATGGACGTGTGCACGTGCCGCGCGCCCTTGGGCATCCCGGTGGACCCGGAGGAATAGAGCCAGAAGGCGATCTCGTCGGCGCACGTGTCGGCGGCGGCGAAGTCCGGGCTCTGCGCATCGAGCTCCTCGCGGAAAGCGAGCGCGAACGGCGGCGGCCGGCCGCCGGCGACGAAGACGTGCGTGAGGAACGGCAGCTCGCCCAGCAACGGCTGCACGATGGGCAGCAGCGGCGCGGAGACGAACAGCGCACGGGCGCGGCTGTCGGACAGGATGTAGCGGTACTGCTCCGTCGTCAGGAGCGTGTTCAGCGCGACCGGTACGACGCCGGCCTTGATGGCGCCGAGAAAGGCAACCGGAAAGTCGACCGTGTCGAGCAGCAGGAGGGCGATGCGCGATTCGCGCTGCAGGCCGTAGGCCGCGAGCAGGTTGCCCATCTGGTTGCAGCGTCGCGCGAGCCCGGCATAGGTGAGCGTCTCGGCGCCGTCGATGAAGGCCGGCTTGTCCCCGCGGCCCTCGGCGATGTTACGGTCGACCAGATCGGTCGCCGCGTTGTAGCTGCGCGGGTAAGTCATGCGTCCTCCCGGGACCGCCCCACGAGGCGGTGCAGGCCGGTTGGCCGGCCTGTATTGTTCGTATCGGTGCATTATACTGCAATGTAACCGGGGGCCAACTGTCCGAGCGACCGGCCCGCTACCGACCCAGCACGATGTCGAAGGCAGAAGATACACAGACCGAAGGCCGCCGCGGCGGCACCCCCGCCGAGGAGCGCTACCTGCGCGACGTCGGCGACCGGGTCCGGCTTTTCCGGGCGCGGCGGGGCATGTCGCGCAAGATCCTGTCGCGGGCGTCGGGTGTGTCGGAGCGCTTTCTCGCCGAGCTCGAACGGGGCGCCGGCAACGCGTCCCTGCTGGTGCTGCGGCGCATCGCCCAGGCGATGGGGCTCGCGGTCGCCGATCTCGCCGGCGAAGGCACGGACGAGCCGGCCGAGCTCAGGCTTGCCCTGCAGCACCTGTCTCGCCTGTCACCGGCGGAGCTGGCTGAAGCGAGCGCGCTGCTCTCACAGCGGTTCGCGCCGTCGGCGAGCGGGTCCGGTCGCATCGCGCTGATCGGACTGCGCGGCGCGGGCAAGACGACGCTCGGCCAGCGTGCGGCTGCCGCGCTCGGCCTGCCGTTCATCGAGCTCGACCGCGAGATCGAGCGCGCCAGCGGCATGGAGATGGCCGAAATCTTCGCTGCAGGAGGGCAGTCGGCCTTCCGGCGCCTCGAACGCGAATGCCTTGCAACGATCATCACGCGGTTCGACAAGGCCGTCATCGCCACCGGCGGCAGCATCGTCGCGGAGCCGGCGACCTACGAGCTGCTGCTGTCCGCCTGCCACGTGGTGTGGCTGAAGGCGGCGCCCGAGCAGCACATGGCGCGCGTGGTCGCACAAGGCGATCTGCGGCCGATGGCCGACAGCACGCAGGCGATGGAGGATCTCGAGGCGATCCTGCACAGCCGCGCCGCCCTCTATGCGCGGGCGCACGCGGAAGTGGATACCTCGGCGCGCGACGAAGCCGGCACCCTGGCGGCCTTGCTCGATGTCATCAGGCGGACGACGGCAGACGCGACAGCCGTCTAGGACGTCGCGGCGCGGCACTGCTCGTCGGCCGGCAGCGGATCGCAGGTCGCATCGAGGACGCAGGCGTTCAGAGCCGCGTCGACCTCCGGCCGCCAGACGCCGTCGATCTCGCCCTTGTAGCGACCCTGCTCCGTGAGCCCGCACTGGTAGAGCCGGATCATGCGGCTGCCGCCGACACGCATCGCCTCGTTGTAATCCTTGCGCGCGCCGGCCGTGTCGCCCTGCGACTGCCGGATGTGGGCGCGCGTGTCGAACGCGTGGGGGCTCAAGGGATTGAGGAACAGGGACCGCTCGACGTCGGCGAGACCCTGGCTTGCGCGGCCCCAGCGATAATACGCCCAGGCGCGGTTGTTGAGCGCGACGGCGAAATCCGGGTTGAGGCGAATGGCGACGTCGTAATCGGGGATGGCGTTGCCGTATTCCTTTTTCAGCGAATAGGCGAGCCCGCGCATGGCATAGGCGACGCTGAGGTCCATGCCGCTCGCCGCGCCGCGGTCGATGAGCGCGGTGCAGCCGGCAATACGCCGCTCGATGTCGTCGCTGAAGCAGTCGAACGTGTCGTCGGCGCGCGCCGCCGCTGCCTGGACGAAAACACAGGCAAGCACCGCCATGATTGCGAGGACACGCCGCATCCGCCGATCTTCTCCATCACGCCCGAAGGCCGACGCTAGTGCGCCGCATTGCCACCAATATGGCAACGCGGCCGGAGACCGCAACGGCGCCGGCTCAGCGGAAGTGCTTGGACAGCTTCAGCCCCTGCGCCTGGTAGTTGGAGCCAAGGTCCCGGCCATAGAGAACCTCGGGGGGCTCGGTGAGGCGCTCGTAGACCAGCCGGCCGACGATCTGCCCGTCTTCG
>JBFWWW010000188.1:0-7740 GCA_050245975.1 Hyphomicrobiaceae bacterium | reverse complement strand
CCGTCTTTCTCACCGGCGATCCCGATTCCGCGCCGACATCCTTGATGCACAACCTGAAGCACAACCGCGTGCTCCACGAGCGCAACATCATCCTGACGATCCGTACCGTCGATACGCCGCGCGTGCTGCGCCATGACCGCATCACCATCGAGCGGGTGTCCGATACCTTCATCAAGGTCATCGCCCGCTACGGCTTCATGGAAAGCCCGAGCATTCCCAAGATCATCGAGCACTGCCGGCGCAAGGACCTCAACATCGAGCCGTCGGCGACCTCGTTCTTCCTGTCGCGCCGCTCGCTCAAGCCGACCGTCAAGTCGGAGCTTCCCCGCTGGCAGGAGCGCCTTTTCATCTGGCTCGCCGGAACGGCAGAGGATGCGACGGCCTATTTCCGCATCCCGAGCGACCGCGTGGTCGAGGTCGGAACCCAGGTGGTCGTTTAGGACGGCGTATACACGCATCGCGAGCGCTCTGGCTTTTTCGCAACGCTGCGTCACAAAAGCGGTGCTGACGGCGCGCCGTTCATTCCGTCGACACCCCGTTCCGGTGTAGTGATATCGGTCGCCTGCGTTTGGCGTAGCGCAGAAGCGGGTATGGGAATGCTCAGAGCGGTACTTTTCGGCCTGTTCTGCGTGGTGGCGGCTGGCCAGAGTCTGGCCGGCGACGGCGCGCCGTTGGGCCTCATCGACGAAATCCGCATCGGCGCCCTCGCGCACGACGTGCCTTACCTGTGGAGCGGCTTCCATGTGGAGCCGTCGGGTGTCGATGCCAACGCCGAACTGATCCTCACGCCTTCGATCCGCTTTCTCGGCGGTACGATCCGCCCGGCCATCGGCGGCACGCTCAATTTCGACGGCGGCACCAGCAAGGCCTATATCGATGCCCGCTGGCAGTACGAATTCCGGAACAACATGTTCCTGGGACTGGGCATCGGCGGTGCCTGGCAGGACGGCAATATCGACAAGTCGGACCCTGACCTGAAGGCGCTCGGCAAGCGCTTCCTGTTCCATCCGACCATCGAGATCGGCTATCACCTCGACCGGCACAGCAGCATTTCGCTGTACTTCGAGCACATCTCGAACGCCTCGACTTCCCGCTACAACCAGGGCCTCGACGATCTCGGTATCCGCTACGGGTACCACTTCTAGGCCCCCGGCATCGGGCTGCTAGGCCTGTTTTTCCGCCGTCACAGCCGCGATTTCGCTCAATTCGGGAGGCTGCGCCTTTCAGGTCCGCCTGCGATCCGCTATAAGGCCGCACTCCGTTCAGGACGCCTTTGGGTCCATGACCAAGCCGAGCCGACCAGCGCGCCCCGCAGCCGAGCTGCCGAAGGGCTTTCGCGACGTTTCCGCTGCGGAAATGGGCGCCACCGGCCGCATGCTCGACGTCATTCGCCGCGTCTATGAGTCCTACGGCTTCGATCCGCTGGAGACGCCGGCGATCGAGTACACCGACGCACTCGGCAAGTTTCTCCCCGATCAGGACCGGCCCAACGCCGGCGTGTTCTCGTTTCAGGACGAGGACGAGCGCTGGATGTCGCTGCGCTACGACCTGACGGCGCCGCTCGCCCGCTACGTGGCGGAGAATTTCGACCGGCTGCCAAAGCCTTTCCGGCGCTACGCGGTCGGTCCCGTGTGGCGCAACGAGAAGCCGGGGCCCGGCCGCTTCCGCCAGTTCACCCAGTTCGACGCCGATACCGTCGGCACCGAAAACATCGCCGCCGACGCCGAGATCTGCATGCTCGCCGCCGACACGCTCGAGGCGCTGGGCATTCCGCGCGGCCAGTACATCGTCAAGGTCAACAACCGCAAGATTCTCGACGGCGTTCTGGAGGCGATCGGCCTTGGCGGCGAGGACAACGCCGGCCGTCGTCTCACCGTGCTGCGCGCTATCGACAAGCTCGACCGTCTCGGCCCTGCCGGCGTCGAGGCGTTGCTGGGCCGGGGCCGCAAGGACGAGAGCGGAGACTTCACCAGGGGCGCCGAGCTCGACCAGGGTCAGATTTCGCAAGTGATGGCCTACGTGCAGAGCGGGATCGGACCTGGCGGCGCCGCCTCGCTTTCCCGGCTGCGCGAGCTGTTCGGCGGATCGCCGCTCGCCAGTATGGGTCTCGACGAGCTGGCGGGGATTGAAAATCTTGTCGCGGCGGCCGGCTACGGCCCCGACCGCATCCGCATCGACCCTTCCGTCGTGCGCGGCCTCGAGTACTACACCGGTCCCGTCTTCGAGGCGGAGCTGACCTTCGAGGTCAAGGGCGACGACGGTCAGCCCGTCCGCTTCGGCTCGGTCGGCGGCGGCGGCCGCTATGACGGCCTGGTCGAACGCTTCATGGGCCAGAAGGTGCCGGCCACCGGCTTTTCCATCGGCGTCTCGCGCCTGCAGGCCGCGCTCGCCATCCTCGATCGGGACAAGCCCGCCGCAGCGGTCGGCCCGGTGGTGGTGCTCGTCATGGACAAGGGCGAGCTCGCCAGCTACCAGCGGATGGTGCAGGCCCTGCGCGCTGCCGGCGTGCGCGCCGAGATGTACCTCGGCACCGCGGGCATGAAGGCGCAGATGAAATACGCCGACCGCCGCGGCAGCCCCTGTGTCGTCATCCAGGGCTCGCAGGAGCGCGAGAAGGGCGAAATCCAGATCAAGGACCTCATCGAGGGCGCCAAGGCGGCCGAAACCATCGCCGATTCCAAGACATGGCGCGAAGGTCGCCCGGCGCAGGTGTCCGTGCCGGAGGCCGACCTCGTCGCCGCCGTCCGGGACATCCTGACGCGACACCGGGCCTAGCCGTCGCCGCGTCACGTTTCGCACCATCAACAGGTTCAGTCACGCCGTCATGCCTGCCGCAGAAGCCGCACAGCAGTTCGAGGCTCTCGAAGCCCAGGCGCAGAAGCTCGTCTCCGTCTTCGCGCAGGCGGATTATGAGCCCGTTGCGCCGGCGTTGATCCAGCCGGCGGGTCTCTTCCTCGACGTCATCGGCGAGGCCCTGCGCGCGCGCACCTACGTGTTCACGGACCCCGACGGCGAGGAGCTGTGTCTGCGCCCCGATCTGACGGTGCCGACCTGCCGGCTGCATCTGGCGCGCCACCCGGCGGGCAATGTGCCGGCGAAGTACTGCTACAACGGCGCGGTGTTCCGCTATCAGCGTGGCGGCGCGTCCGCCGCCCACCCGCGCGAGTTCCGCCAGGCCGGCATCGAGAACTTCGCTGCCGCGGACCGCGAGGCCGCCGATGCCTTGACGGTCGCGCTGTGCGCGCGGGCGCTCGATGCGGCCGGGATTGCGGACTCGGCGCTGCGCATCGGCGACCTCGGGATTTTTGCCAACCTGCTTTCGGCGCTCGGCATGCCGAAGCGCTGGGAGCGCCGTCTGCGCCAGACCTTCGGGCGGCCCGACGCGTTCCGCACCGAGTTGCGGCGCCTCACGGCCGATCCGGTCGGCGCGGCGCCCGGTGCGCCCCGCAACCTCGTGGCGAAGCTCGATCCTGACGACCGGGCCGGCGCCACGCAGATCGTTGCCGACCATCTCGATGCGGCCGGCCTCGAGCTCATCGGTACGCGCACGCTGCCCGAGATCGTCGACAGCCTGCTGGCCATGGCGGCCGATGCCCGTACCGCGCCGCTCGATGCCGGGGCCGCGACGCTGATCGAAAGCTATCTCGCCATCCGCGCCCCGGCACGCGATGCCGTCGATCGCATCGCCGGGCTCGCCGCCGGCCGCCGGCTCGATATCGCGCCGGCGCTGGACGCCTTCGTGCGCCGGCTCGACCTGCTCGACGGGGAGGGCGGGCGCACGAGCGCGGTCGAGTTCTCCGCCGAGTTCGGCCGCAACCTGCAGTACTACACCGGCTTCGTGTTCGAGATCGTCGCTCCCATGCTCGGCGCGCAAAGCCCGCTCGCGGGCGGCGGCCGCTACGACAACCTGCTCCGGGACGTCGGCGCGCCCGTTGATGTGCCGGCCGTCGGGGCCTCCATCCACACCGAGCGCGTGCTGGCCGTCAGCCAGGGAGCCGCGTGATGACCAATGTCATGAGCGATCCACTCATTCTGGCGTTGCCCTCCAAGGGCCGGCTCAAGGAGCAGTGCACCGCCGCGTTCGCCGCTGCGGGTTTCGACATCTCGACCGGCTCGAAGCGCGACTACACGGGCCGCATCGCCGGCATGCCGGGCGTCGAGGTCAAGTTCATGTCGTCGTCGGACATCGCCCAGTTCCTCAAGACCGGCGCGATCCACCTCGGCGTCACCGGCGAGGATCTCGTGCGCGAGACCGTGCCGGACGCGGCGGCCAGCGTGCGCTTTCTCAAGCGCCTCGGCTTCGGCAACGCCGATGTGGTCGTCGCCGTTCCCGACTGCTGGATCGACACCGCCAGCATGGCCGCGCTCGAGCAGGCGGCCGTCACCTACCACCGCGTGCACGGCCGCCGCATGCGGGTTGCCACCAAATACATGAACCTGACGCGGCGCTTCTTCGCCGAGCGCGGGGTGACGAGCTACCGCATCGTC
Source organism: Hyphomicrobiaceae bacterium (assembly GCA_050245975.1). Lineage (GTDB taxonomy): Bacteria > Pseudomonadota > Alphaproteobacteria > Rhizobiales > Hyphomicrobiaceae > JBFWWW01. The sequence continues at coordinate 3,252 of JBFWWW010000188.1, read as the reverse complement.
GAGAGCCTGGGCGCGACGGAGGGTGCGCCGGCCGCGGGCCTCGCGGAGCTGATCGTCGACATCACCACCACCGGTGCGACGCTGCGCGCCAACGCCCTGCGTCCCCTGGACGACGGCCTCATCCTGCGCTCGGAGGCCTGCCTCGTCGCCTCCAACTCCGCCGCCTGGTCGGCGGAGGCCCGCGAGGCGGAGCGACGGATCGTCGACCGCCTCGCCTAGGTTGCTGCGCGGCTAGAGCATGCCCAGCACGCGCGGCAGCCACAGCGACAGCTCGGGCCAGTAGGTGACGATGACGAGGAAGCCCAGCATCGTCATCAGCCATGGCCAGACCGCAACCGTCAGCTCGGTGATGCCCATCTTGGCGATGCCCGAGGCGACATAGAGGTTGAGCCCCACCGGCGGGTGGCACAACCCGACCTCCATGTTCACCGTGATCAGGATACCGAAGTGGATCGGGTCGATGCCGAGCTGCATGGCGACCGGGAACAGGATCGGCGCCATGATCAGGATGATCGATGACGGCTCCATCACGTTGCCGGCCAGCAGCAGCAGCACGTTCACCATCAGCAGGAAGCCGACCCAGCCAAGTCCCTGGTCGATCATCCACTGCGCCAGCGCATGCGGAATGTTCTCGTAGGTCATCAGGAACGAGAACAGCACCGCGTTGGTGATAATGTAGAGCAGCATCGCGCTCAGGTTGGCCGAAGCCAGCAGAACGCGCGGCACATCGCTGAGCCTGAGGTCCCGGTAGACGAAGACGGCGATCACGAACGCGTAGACGGCGCTCACGGCGGCAGCTTCTGTCGGCGTGAACATGCCGCTGTAGATGCCGCCGATCACGATGACGATCAGCAGCAGGCCCCAGATCGAATCCCGGAACGTCCGCAGCCGCTCGCCGAACGTTGCCTTCGGCATCCGCGGGTAGTCGTTGCGCCAGGCGCGATACCAGGTGGTGATGCCGAGCAGGGTCGCCAGCGTGAGGCCCGGTATGATGCCCGCGATAAACAGCTTGCCGACCGACGAGTTCGTCGACACCGCATAGAGCACCATCGGGATCGACGGCGGGATCAGAATGCCGAGCGAGCCCGATGTCGTGATGACGCCCGCGCCGAACCGTTTCGGGAAGCCTTGGGCGACCATCGCCGGCATCAGCACGGAGCCGATCGCGACGACCGTTGCCGGCGACGAGCCGGAAATGGCCGCGAAGAGGGCGCAGGCCACCACCGCGGCCAGACCGAGGCCGCCGTACCAGTGACCCACCATCGCCGTGGCGAAGTTGATCATGCGGCGTGCGACGCCGCCGTGCGTCAGGAAGCTGCCGGCCAGAATGAAGAACGGGATCGCCATGATCTCGAAGTTCTCGATTCCGGTGAACAGCTTCAGCGCCACGGATTCCGTTCGTACGTCCGTCAGCGTGAACATGAAGGTTAGCACGGTGAGGCCGAGCGCGATCGACACCGGCATGCCCGTCACCATCAGCGACAGCAGCAGTGCGAACACGACCACGACCCGCAGCCCCTGCGGCAGCTGGATGACGTGCGCTTCGTGCGCCACGCAAACGGCGGCGATCATGATCGGCAGCAGGATCATGATCCAGCTGAGCGCGACGTTGTCCTCCTTGTCGCCCGTCGACTTTGCGTCTGCCGGATGCAGGTCCTCGGCTGTGTCGATGCCGTCGACCTGACTCGCGTCATGATGCGGCAGCTCGCCCGTGCGGTAGAACGACCAGGCCACCTGCAGGAAGCGGAAGCACATCAGGCCCGAGCCGAGTGGCAGCGTCAGGTAGACGATCCACATCGGGGCTTCGAGATCGTAGGAGTGTTGCCCGGTGTGCCACATCTGCGACACGAACGAGGCGCCGAAAACGGCCACGATGCCGGTGAACAGCGCGCCGCACAGCAGCGCGAATACGATCACGCGCTTGCGCGAGGCCGGCGGCAGGATGTTGACCAGCACATCGACGCCGACGTGGATGCCCGTCCGCACGCCATAGGCGGCGCCGAACTTGGCCATCCAGATGAACATGTAGATGCACAGCTCCTGCGCCCAGGACAGGTCGCGGGCGGAGAGCCAGCCGAAGATGGCCTGGAAAAATGCTGCGAGGGTGGTCAGTCCCTGCGTGGTGCACCAGCGCGCGAAATCGATCGACAGGCCTGCGCCGTAGCGATGGATGACGGCGATGAAAATCAATCCCGTGGCAGCGGCGATCAGCGTCGCGATCAGCCACTCTTCGAGCCGGTCGAGAAAACGTAGCAGCACGGACTTCCCCCCGAATATTTTTCGGCCGGGAGCGTGTCCACCCCCGGCCGTTTATTTCAAAGATGAGACATCGGATCAGTTCATCTTGATGCCGAGGTTCTTCGAGAGCACGTCGAGGATCTCCTGACCGACGCGGCCCTTGGCCCAGGTGTAGGTGGGCGCCATGGCCTTCTTCCACTCCGCCTTCTGCTCGTCCGTCAGATAGTGCAGCGTTGTCTTGCCGGACTTCTTGATCGCTTCGAGCGCCTCGACGTTCTCCTGGTGCGCGATCGAGTTCGTGTAGTCCGTCGCCTCTTCCATCGCCTTGTCGAGTTCCTTGCGGATGTCGGGCGGCAGGCCGTTCCAGAACTTGGTGTTGACGATCACCGCATACTGAAGGTGAGCGTGGTTGGACACCGTGATGTCCTTCTGCACCTCGTGGAACTTCTGCGTCAGGTAGTTCGACGGCGTGTTCTCGCAGCCGTCGACGACGCCCGTCTGCAGCGCCTGGTAGACTTCAGAGAAGGCCATGATCTGCGGGATCGCGCCGACGAGACGGAAGTACTGGTCGGCGATCTTCGAGCCGGAGATGCGGACCTTCAGGCCCTGGAAGTCGGCCGGCTTGAGCAGCGGACGGTTCGCGGAGACCATGTGGAAGCCGTTGTCCCAGAAGGCGAGACCGGAGATGCCCTTGGCCTCGAGCTTCTTGAACAGCCACTGGCCGACCTCGCCCTTCATGGCCTTGGCGTAGGTCGCGTCATCCTTGAACAACCACGGCAGATCGAGCGCCTCGAACTCCTTCACGCCCAGCGGCGCGAACTTCGCGGTCGAGGGGGCCAGCATCTGCACCGAGCCGAGCTGGAGCGCCTCGATCTCTTCCTTGTCCTTGAAGAGCTGCGAGTTCGGATAGACTTCGACCTTCACCTTGCCGTTGGTGTATTTCTCGGCCAGTTCCTTGAACTTCAGCGCGCCCTTGCCCTTGGGCGTGTCGTTGGCCACGACGTGGCTGAACTT
>JBFWWW010000187.1:0-7771 GCA_050245975.1 Hyphomicrobiaceae bacterium | reverse complement strand
ATAAAGAAGCCGGAAACGATCAACAACCGCACGTTCAAGCACGAGCGCGACGGGTTGTTCTGCGCGCGCATCTTCGGTCCCATCAAGGACTACGAGTGCTTGTGCGGCAAGTACAAGCGCATGAAGTACAAGGGCCTGATCTGCGAGAAGTGCGGCGTCGAGGTGACGCTGGCAAAGGTGCGGCGCGAGCGCATGGGCCATATCGAGCTCGCTGCGCCGGTGGCCCACATCTGGTTCCTGAAGTCGCTGCCGAGCCGCATTGGATTGCTGCTCGACATGACGCTTAAGGATCTCGAGCGCGTTCTGTATTTCGAAAACTACATCGTCATCGAGCCGGGTGTCACGACCTTCCGCGAGAAGCAGCTCCTGTCGGAGGATCAGTACAACCAGGCCATTGAAGAATTCGGCCAGGACAGCTTCACGGCCGGCATCGGTGCGGAAGCGATCCGCGACATCCTGATCGGCATGGACCTGCCGAAGATCCGCGATGAGCTGCGCCAGGAAATCGCCGAGGCGACGACGGAGCTGAAGCCGAAGAAGCTCGGCAAGCGTCTGAAGGTGATCGAGGCGTTCATCGAGAGCGGCAACAAGCCGGAGTGGATGATCCTGACGAACGTTCCGGTCATTCCGCCGGAGCTGCGTCCGCTGGTGCCGCTCGACGGCGGCCGCTTCGCCACGTCCGACCTCAACGATCTCTATCGGCGCGTCATCAACCGCAACAATCGTTTGAAGCGGCTGATGGAGCTGCGGGCGCCGGACATCATCATCCGCAACGAGAAGCGCATGCTTCAGGAAGCGGTCGATGCGCTGTTCGACAACGGCCGGCGCGGCCGTGTCATCACGGGCGCCAACAAGCGGCCGCTGAAGTCGCTTGCCGACATGTTGAAGGGCAAGCAGGGGCGGTTTCGCCAGAACCTGCTGGGCAAGCGCGTCGATTACTCGGGCCGCTCGGTCATCGTGGTCGGGCCCGAGCTGAAACTGCATCAGTGCGGCCTGCCGAAGAAAATGGCGCTTGAGCTGTTCAAGCCGTTCATCTACGCGCGGCTGCAGACCCTCGGCCAGGCGGCCACCGTCAAGCAGGCCAAGAAGCTGGTCGAGAAGGAGAAGGGCGAGGTTTGGGATGTCCTCGACGAGGTCATCCGCGAGCATCCCGTTCTGCTCAATCGCGCGCCGACGCTGCATCGCCTCGGCATCCAGGCCTTCGAGCCCGTGCTGATCGAAGGCAAGGCGATCCAGCTTCATCCGCTGGTTTGCGCGGCTTTCAACGCCGACTTCGACGGCGACCAGATGGCGGTGCACGTGCCTCTGTCACTGGAGGCCCAGCTCGAAGCCCGCGTGCTGATGATGTCGACCAACAACATTCTGCACCCGGCAAACGGCTCGCCGATCATCGTGCCGAGCCAGGACATCGTTCTCGGCCTGTACTACGTGTCGCTGCAACGCGACAAGGAGCCGGGAGAAGGCATGATGTTCGGCTCGCTTGCCGAGGTCGAACATGCGCTCGCCGCCGGCCTCGTCACGCTGCATGCGAAGGTCAAGGGTCGCTTTACGTCGGTCAACGAGAAGGGCGAGGACGTAACGGAGGTCTATGAGACGACTCCGGGCCGGCTGCTGCTCGGCCAGTTGCTGCCTCGCAAGCCGGGCGTCAAGTTCGCGCTCGCCAACCAGCTGCTGACGAAGAAGAGCATCTCGGGCCTGATCGATGCCGTCTACCGCAACTGCGGTCAGAAGGAGACGGTGATCTTCTGCGATCGGATCATGAGCCTTGGCTTCCACCATGCCTTCAAGGCCGGAATCTCCTTCGGCAAGGACGACATGGTGATCCCGAACACGAAGACCAAGATCGTCGATCAGACGAACGATCTCGTGCGCGAGTACGAACAGCAGTACAACGACGGCCTCATCACCCAGCTTGAGAAGTACAACAAGGTGGTGGACGCCTGGTCGAAGTGCACGGACCAGATCGCCAAAGAGATGATGGATCGCATCTCGGCCGTTCAGACCGACAAGGAAGGACGGCAGGCGCAGATCAACTCCGTCTACATGATGGCCCACTCCGGCGCCCGTGGCTCCGAAAAGCAGATGCGGCAGCTTGCCGGCATGCGCGGCTTGATGACGAAGCCCTCGGGCGAGATCATCGAGACGCCGATCATCTCCAACTTCAAGGAAGGCCTTTCGGTTCTCGAGTACTTCAACTCGACGCACGGCGCACGTAAAGGCCTCGCCGACACGGCGCTCAAGACGGCCAACTCGGGCTACCTGACCCGGCGTCTTGTCGACGTGGCTCAGGACTGCATCATCACCGAGGAAGATTGCGGTACCGATGCGGGCATCAACGTCCAGGCCGTGGTCGATGCCGGCCAGGTCATCGTGTCGCTCGGCGCGCGCGTTCTTGGACGTACGGCGGCTGAGGACATTACAGACCCCGCCACGAAGAAGGTGCTCGTCAAGAACGGCGATCTCATCGACGAGCGCGCTATCGAGCTGATCGAGAAGGCGCAGATCCAGGAGGTGCGCATTCGTTCGGTGTTGACGTGCGAGACCGTCACGGGCGTGTGCGGCAAGTGCTACGGCCGCGATCTCGCGCGCGGTACGCCGGTCAACATCGGCGAAGCCGTGGGTGTTATCGCTGCCCAGTCGATCGGCGAGCCGGGGACCCAGCTCACGATGCGCACGTTCCACATCGGCGGCACGGCGCAGGTGGTCGATCAGTCGTTCATCGAATCGAACTTCAACGGCACGGTGAGGCTGAAGAATCCCGCGGTTGTGAAGGACAGCCAGGGTCGTTCGATCGCGATGGGGCGCAACGTCGCCATCACGATCGTCGACCAGTCCGGCAAGGAGCTGGCGACGCAGAAGGTGCCGTACGGCGGACGGCTGCACGTGGCGGATGGCGACGAGGTCAAGCGCGGTGCGCGCCTGGCGCAGTGGGATCCGTACACCCGGCCGATCATGACCGAGGTGGACGGTGTCGTGGACTTCGAGGACCTCGTCGAGGGTATCTCGATGAACGAGCAGACCGATGAGGTAAAGGGCACCACCAACCGCGTTATCATGGATTGGCGCGCCACGCCCCGCGGTGCGGAGCTGAAGCCGGCAATCCTCATCAAGGACTCGAAGGGCGGCAAGACCATCAAGGTCGCGCGCGGTGTCGACGCGCGGTATCTGCTGTCGGTGGAGACGATCCTTTCGGTCGAACCCGGCCAGAAGGTGAAGGCGGGCGACGTGCTGGCGCGTATTCCGATCGCCAGTGCCAAGACCGGCGACATCACGGGCGGTCTGCCGCGCGTGGCGGAGCTGTTCGAGGCGCGCCGTCCGAAGGACCACGCGATCCTGGCCGAGGTGTCCGGTTCTGTGGAGTTCGGCAAGGACTACAAGAACAAGCAGCGGATCACGATTAAGCCGGACGACGAAAGCCTGAACGCCATCGAGTACCTGATCCCGCGCGGCAAGAGCCTGGCCGTGCAGCATGGCGATCGTGTTGAGAAGGGTGAGGCTGTCTACGACGGCCATCCGGCCCCGCACGACATCCTGGCGATCAAGGGCGTGGAGGAGCTTGCCAACTACCTGATCAACGAGATCCAGGACGTCTACCGGCTGCAGGGCGTGACCATCAATGACAAGCACATCGAGGTCATCGTCCGTCAGATGCTGCAGAAGGTGGAAATCGAGGATATCGGCGAGACGGAGCTGTTGAAGGGCGAACAGATCGATCGCATCGAGCTCGAGGAGCTCAATGCGACGCTGGAGAAGGCGGGCAAGCGGCCGGCGACCGCCAAGCCGGTGCTGCTCGGCATCACGAAGGCATCGCTGCAGACCCGCAGTTTCATCTCCGCGGCCTCCTTCCAGGAGACCACGCGCGTGCTGACCGATGCCGCGGTGAACGGCAAGGCCGACACGCTCGAAGGCCTCAAGGAGAACGTCATCGTCGGCCGCCTGATCCCGGCGGGCACTGGCGGCATGCTGCGGCGCCTCCGCAAGGTGGCTGCCAAGCGTGACGAGCTTATCGCCAAGGAAAAGGCAAAGCTCGATGCGGACAAGGTGCTCGCGGCGCCGACCGAGGGCGAGGGGGTGTCGCCCGTTCGCCGGCGGCGGCGCACGCCGGAGGAAGCGGCCGAATAGGCCGCGCCAACCGCATGAACAACGTGAACGGCCGCCGCAGGGCGGCCGTTTGCTTTTTGCCGGAGTCTCGGCGACCTGGCGCCGTGCAGCAGCAGCAGATTTGCTGGGCTTTTGGCCCTGCAGCAGGCGCGCGGCCGGATTTGCTCGAAGGGGTGAAATTTATTCTCGTCGCCGGCGCGTGAGGTGTTGACCTTGCGGGACGAGCTGTATATTTTGCGCCAACTCTCACGGTAGGTGGTAGGTCGCACCTGCGGCCAGGGGTAATTCCCGGCCAGGCCTAAACGCTGCCGTCACAAAGCAGAGCACAATTTTCGGGCCATGATCCCGGGGGCGCTTCGGCGGACCTGTGATCCTCTGGTTTTTCGAGCCGGACGCGCGAAATGCCGTCTCGGCATCGTGGGTTTGGCGCTTTCGTTTGAGAAGCGCCGCAACGTGGAAGTGGCGCATGCCAACGATACAGCAGCTGATCCGCAAGCCGAGGCAGCAGAAGACCTATCGCGAGAAATCGCGACACATGCAGGGATGCCCGCAAAAGCGCGGTGTCTGCACGCGCGTCTATACAACGACGCCGAAAAAGCCGAACTCGGCGCTGCGCAAGGTCGCCAAGGTCCGCCTCACCAACGGCTTCGAGGTCATCGGTTATATCCCGGGCGAGGGTCATAACCTCCAGGAGCACTCGGTGGTGATGATCCGCGGCGGCCGCGTGAAGGACCTTCCGGGCGTCCGCTATCACATCATTCGCGGCGTTCTCGACACGCAAGGCGTTGGTGCCCGCAAGCAGCGCAGGTCGAAGTACGGAGCCAAGAGGCCCAAGTGATTTTGGGCCTCTTTGTATTGGATGGCCCGCTGCGGTCCGTCTGAGCGAACGGGTTTAGAGAAGGAAGGGCGAAATGTCCCGTCGGCATTCAGCTGATAAGCGCGAAATCAATCCGGACCCGAAGTTCGGTGATCTCGTCGTGTCCAAGTTCATGAACTCCATCATGAAGGAGGGCAAGAAGTCGGTCGCCGAGAGCATCGTCTACGGCGCGCTCGACCGCATGCAGCAGAAGGCGAAGTCGGACCCGATCCAGCTCTTCCACCAGGCGCTCGACAACGTGATGCCCTCGGTCGAGGTGCGCTCGCGGCGTGTCGGCGGTGCGACGTATCAGGTGCCGGTCGAGGTGCGTACCGAGCGGCGTCAGGCGCTGGCCATCCGCTGGATCATTTCAGCGGCGCGCGCCCGCAACGAGAACACGATGGAAGAGCGGCTTTCGAGCGAGCTTTTCGATGCAGCCAACAATCGCGGAACAGCGGTGAAGAAGCGCGAAGACACGCACAAGATGGCGGAGGCGAACCGCGCCTTTTCGCATTACCGCTGGTGACCAGGATCTATTGAGGCAACGATATGCCCCGTTCGCATAAAATCGAGGACTACCGCAATTTCGGCATCATGGCCCACATCGATGCCGGGAAGACGACGACGACTGAGCGGATCCTCTACTACACCGGCAAGAACTACAAGATCGGCGAGGTGCATGACGGCGCCGCGACGATGGATTTCATGGAGCAGGAGGCCGAGCGCGGCATCACCATCACGTCGGCCGCGACGACCTGCTTCTGGAACGGCCTGCGGCTCAACATCATCGATACTCCCGGTCACGTCGACTTCACCATCGAGGTGGAGCGTTCGCTGCGCGTGCTCGACGGCGCCGTGTGCGTGCTCGACAGCAATCAGGGCGTTGAGCCCCAGACTGAGACCGTCTGGCGCCAGGGCGATAAGTACGGCGTGCCGCGCATCATCTTCGCCAACAAGATGGACAAGACCGGCGCCGACTTCTTCATGTGCGTCGATGACATCAAGGAGAAGCTCGGTGCGCGTCCCGTGCCGCTGCAGCTTCCCATCGGCGCCGAGAGCAACTTCAAGGGTGTCATTGACCTCCTGCGGATGAGGGCTCTCGTCTGGGACGGCGACGACAAAGGCGCCAAGTTTACCGAGACCGATATTCCGGCCGACCTGCAGGACAAGGCCGCCGAGTACCGGGCTGCGCTCGTCGAGGCGGCCGTCGAGATGGACGACGACGTGATGGGTGCTTACCTCGATGGTAAGGAGCCCGATCTCGACACGCTCAAGAAGTGCATCCGCAAGGCAACCATCACGCGCGCCTTCTATCCGATGATGTGCGGCTCGGCGTTCAAGAACAAGGGCATCCAGCCGCTGCTCGACGCTGTGGTCGATTTCCTGCCTTCGCCCGCCGATCGCGAGGCCTACAAGGCCATCGACATGAAGACGGGCCAGCCGACGGAGCGCAAACCGCTCGATAGCGAGCCGCTGTCGATGCTGGCTTTCAAGATCATGAATTTCGAGCACGTTGGCTCGATCACCTTCTGCCGCATCTACTCGGGCAAGCTCGAGAGCGGCATGGCGCTCGCCAACACCACGCGCGACAAGAAGGAGCGCGTCGGTCGCATGTATCTGATGCACGCCGACCAGCGCGAGGAGATCAAGGAAGCCTTCACCGGTGACATTGTTGCCCTCTCCGGCCTGAAGGATACCCGCACTGGCGAGACCCTGAGCGATCCGGCAAAGCCCGTGCTGCTCGAGAAGATGGAGTTCCCGAACCCTGTCATCGAGATGTCGATCGAGCCGAAGTCGAAGGCCGATCAGGAGAAGATGGCGCTGGCGCTCAATGCCATGTCCCTGGAGGATCCGTCCTTCCGGGTTGGCGTCGACCAGGAGTCGGGTCAGACCATTCTCAAGGGAATGGGCGAGCTGCATCTCGACATCAAGGTCGATATCCTGAAGCGTACGCATGGCGTCGAGGCCAATGTCGGCGCTCCGCAGGTTGCCTATCGCGAGGCTTTGGCGCGCGCGACCGAGATCGACTATACGCACAAGAAGCAGACCGGCGGCACGGGCCAGTTCGCCCGCGTCAAGCTGAAGCTCGAGCCCAACGAGGCTGGCAAGGGCAACGACTTCGAGAGCGAGATCGTCGGCGGCGCCGTGCCGAAGGAATATATTCCCGGCGTCGAGAAGGGCGTGAACAGCGTCTGGGACGCCGGCGTGCTGATCGGCTTCCCGATGGTCGACATGAAGGTAACGCTGATTGACGGCGCATTCCACGAGGTGGACAGCTCCGCGATCGCCTTCGAGATCGCCTCGCGGCAGGCGATGAAGGAGGGTTGCGCGAAGGCCGGTGTGAAGCTGCTGGAGCCGATCATGGACGTCGAGGTGGTCACGCCCGGCGATTTCGTCGGTGGCGTCATCGGCGACATCAATAGTCGGCGCGGTCAGATCCGCAACCAGGAGATGCGCGGCAACGCGACGGTCATTCGCGCCAACGTGCCGCTGGCCAACATGTTCGGATACGTGAGCCAGCTGCGCTCCATGAGCCAGGGCCGCGCATCCTACACGATGCAGTTTGCGCACTATGCCGAGGTGCCGCGCAATGTGGCCGAAGAAGTGAAAGCAAAATACGCCTGATGCCGGCCCCCGGCCGTGAAGCCGGAGCCCGACAGACGAAGACGACGTGAGGAGAGCCGACAATGGCGAAAGCGAAGTTTGAGCGGACGAAGCCGCATTGCAACATTGGCACGATCGGTCACGTTGACCACGGGAAGACGTCGCTGACGGCTGCGATCACGAAGGTTTTGGCGGAACAGGGCAAGGCCC
>JBFWWW010000186.1:0-7978 GCA_050245975.1 Hyphomicrobiaceae bacterium | reverse complement strand
ATGCGCCGCTGAAGGTGCTGCGCAAGGCCATTCCGATGGCGACGCTCAACACCACGGAGACCGCCTGGGAGGTCAACCTGAAGACCTCGGTGGAGCTCTACACGATCTGGGAAATGACCGGGGTTCTTGATCAGCTCGAAGGCATCGACGAGAACCTGTTCGACGTCATCACGGACATCATGGGCGAGAAACGCGAAGACTGGCAGGATTTTCTCGACAGCCAGGAGGACATGGACGCATGACCACCGACGGCAAGGTTCCGGCACGTCCGGGAGAGCATTTCACGGGGCACGGGGCTGAATGGCGTCCCGCCAACCTGTCGGCGGGCGAGGCGGCGCGCGCCACGGCCTGGGTCGAGCAGCGCATCGACCGCCGCTCGATGCTGACCAACAAGGATCGCGTGTCGGATGTGCGCGATGCCATGTGGGAGCTGGAGAAGGACGGGCAGATCGTCGTCCACCGCATCCGCGACGAGCATGCGCCCGTAACGGTGAAGACGCTCTACGGCTGGGACAAGAAGGTGCCGACGAACAAGCTCTGGCATCACAAGAGCTGCGGCCAGTGCGGCAACATCCCGGGTTATCCCGTCTCTCTGCTCTGGCTGATGAACACGATGGGCATCAGCTATCTCGACGAGACGGACCAGACGAGCTGCACGGCCTGGAACTACCACGGCTCCGGTATCGGCAACATCGAGAGCCTTGCCGCGGTCTTTCTGCGCAATTTCCACCAGGCCTATGTGTCGGCAAAGGCGCAGGGACTGCCGGAAGGGACCTACTATCCGCTCGTGCACTGCGGCACGTCCTTCGGCAACTACAAGGAAGTGCGCGGCTACCTGATGCAGTCGGCGCGCCTGCGCGAGAGCGTGACCAAGATCCTCGGCAAGCTCGGCCGTCTCGTCGACGGCAAGCTGCTGATCCCGGAAGAGATCGTCCACTATTCCGAATGGCTGCACGTCATGCGCCATCGCATCGTCGAGCATCAGAAGATCGATGCGTCGCAGGTGCGGGCGACGATCCATCCCGCCTGCCACGTCTACAAGATGGTGCCCGAGGACGCGATCTACGACGACGAGGTTCTCGAGGGGAACCGGGTGGCCGTCTCGACCGGCCTGATGCAGGCGCTGGGAGCGCAGGTCATCGACTACAAGACCTGGTACGACTGCTGCGGCTTCGGTTTCCGCCACATCATCTCCGAGCGCGAGTTCACCCGCTCCTTCGCCATCGACCGCAAGATCAGGGTGGCGGTCGAGGAGGCGAACGCCGACGTGATGATCGGCCATGACACCGGCTGCATCACCACGCTCGACAAGAACCAGTGGATTTCGCGCGCCGCCGGCAAGGCGGTCGACCTGCCGGTATTGGCCGATTGCCAGTTCGCGGCGCTCGTTTGCGGGGCGCACCCCTACAAGATCGTGCAGACGCACTGGCATGCTTCGCCCATAGAGAACCTGATGGAAAAGCTGGGGATCGACTGGAAGGCGAAGAAGGTGGAGTTCGAGGCCTACCTGAAGGAAATCCAGTCGGGCAGCGCCGAGCAGCTTTACGACCCGCGCCTGCGGATCACCTCCGGGCCGGGGTTCAAGCCGATGCGCCGCGAGGTCATTCCCCCACCTCCGCCGGGGAGCTGACGATGTTGGCAGAGGTTCGGAGCCCGACGTGAACAAGCCGGTGTCTGCGTCCGAGACTGTCGTCTTCCGTCGCGCGCGTGAGAGCGACCTGCCGGCCATCATCGCCATGCTCGTCGACGACGAGATCGGGCGGCAGCGCGAGGATGCCGCCCTGCCGCTCAACGACGCCTACGTATCGGCGTTTGCCGCCATCGAGCGCGACGACAACCAGCTCCTGGCGGTTGCAGAGCGTGGTGGGCGCGTCGTCGGGTGTCTGCAGATCACGTTCATTCCGGGTCTCTCCCGCCTCGGCCTGTGGCGGGGGCAGATCGAGAGCGTGCGCATCGCAAAGAGCGAGCGCGGATCGGGGCTCGGGCGCGCGCTGTTCCAGTGGGCAATCGAACGCTGCCGGGCGCGCGGCTGCGGGCTCGTCCAGCTCACCACCGACAAGTCGCGCCAGGACGCACGGCGGTTCTATGAAGGTCTCGGGTTCGAGGCGACGCATGAGGGCATGAAGCTGATGCTGGAGGCAACGCAACACGCAGCCGCGGAGGCTGCCCGATGACGCGCCCTGTGCTTGTCGTTGGCGGCGGGCCCGCCGGCCTTGCGGCCGTTCACGGGCTTGCGAGCATCGGCCAGTCGTCGGTGCTGGTCGAGAAGGCAGGCGTGCTTGGCGGAGCGCCGATCCAGTCCGGCTATGCCAAGCTCGTTCCATCGGGCCTGTGGGCCAAGGACGCCATCGGCGGCATGGTGGCGCGCGTGGTTCGCGAGCCCCTGGTCGACAAGCGTCTGGGAGTGACGGTCAAGACCTTCGCCGGGGAGCCCGGAGCATTCGTGGCAACGTTGTCCGATGGCTCCGCGATCGAGGCGGGTGCCGTCGTACTCGCAACCGGGTTCACGCACTTCGACTCGGTGAACAAGCCGGAGTGGGGATTTGGGACATTTCCCGACGTCGTGACGACGACGCAGGTGGAGCAGATGATCTCCTCCGGCGCGGGCGTGCGCTGTCCGTCGGATGGCCGCAAGCCGAAGCGTGTCGCGATCCTGCTGTGCGTCGGCTCGCGCGACCGGCAGATCGGCCGCGAATGGTGCTCCAAGATCTGCTGCACCGTCTCGGCCAACCTCGCCATGGAAATCCGCGAGGAGCTGCCCGATGCGCACGTCTACATCTACTACATGGATATCCGCACCTACGGCCTCTACGAGACGTCCTACTACTGGCGCAGCCAGGAAGAGTTCAAGGTCAAGTACATCAAGGCGCGCATCGCCGAGGTGACGAGCGACGGCAGGCAGCTCATCGTCAAGGGCGAGGACACGCTGGTGAAGCGGCCGATCACCATTCCTTTCGACCTCGTCGTGCACGCCATCGGCATGGACCCCAACGTCGACAACATGACGCTGTCGGCGGTGTTCGGCGTCGACCTGCATCCGCAAGGCTATATCGCGCGCAAGGACACCTATGGCGTCATGGGCGCGACGTCGCGTCCCGGCGTGTTCGTTGCCGGGGCTGCGACCGGCCCCGAGACGATCGACGACTCTATTGCCCAGGCCAATGCCGCAGTGCTGAGCGCGCTGGCGTCCGCGCGCGCACCTGTGGCAACGGCTGCGGAGTAGACCGATGGCGCAGGCGCCGAGCGTTCAGACATCGGGACCCGCGCGGCCCGTGCTCGACCTGTCGGGGCCGAAGCTGCGGCTGGCGCTGGAGCAGCTGATCCATGGCGCGGAGGCGCTCGGCGGCATCGAGCGCATGGCGACCGCTGCGCGCCTCAAATCGCTGGCGTTCCAGGAGCGGCTCGGCGAGGGCAGGGTGGCCAGCCTCCAGCGCACCGATTTCGAGGAGCTGTGCACGCTGATGGCTACCGTGCGCCGTCGCGCGCCGGCGCTCATCGACGAGACCGGGTGGCCGGTTGTGCGGGATGCGATCGCCGGCCTTCTGCACGATGCCGGCGTGTCGGGCACGGCGGACGCGCGTGTGGCGGCGTTCTCGGCGCGACTGGCGGTGCGCAGGGGAGAGGCGGACAAAGCCAACCGCTTCGTCCGCGACCTCGCCGCTGAAATCCTCCACAACATGCTGCCGGAAATCTACCCGCTCGCCACGCGGTGGGTTTGGGACAACCGGACGAATACTGGCGTCCTGCGCGAGATATGGCACGGCGAGGATGTCGACGGCCGCATCATCGATGTGCCGGACGGTTACGAGACATTTCTGGTCCTGCGCGAGGAGCTGTCCCAGTTCTTGTCGGATCAGGGCCTGTTCCGGGACATGCCCTGGTATGTCGATCTGCTGAAGGCGCAGGTCTATGCCGGCTATATCAACGAGCAGGGCGGGTCGTACCTCAAGACCGAGTTCGGCAGCGAACACAACCCAACCGAGCACACGCGGCGCATCCTGGGCCTCGATGGGCGTCGCGGGCGGGGAAGACCCGGTCTTGACCTGGCTGCTGCCGTAGAGGGGACGGGCTGATGCCGATCCACGAGAAATCGCTGATCCGTCCCGAGAACCTCAAGGTGCACGATGATCTCGTCATCGACGGGGTGAACCTCTCCGGTCACTGGTCCACCTTCATCGAATCCCGCGTCGTGACGGACTACAACGAGCGGTTGGAGGAGGAAATTGCCGCGCTGCCGGGTGGCGAGCACATCCACCGTTGCTGGCAGTGCGGCTCGTGCACCAACTCCTGTACGGTGAACGCGATCGAGCCGCGCTTCAATCCGCGCTACTGGATCTACCTGATCCGCATGGGCATGGAGAGCGAGCTTCTCCGCGACAAGGACATCATCTGGCAGTGCGTGTCGTGCCACAAGTGCACGCACGTGTGCCCGCGCGACGTCGTGCCGGAAGGGGTGATGAAGGCGACGGCGCATTGGCTCGAGCTCAAGGGCCATACGCCCAAGTCGCCCTCGATGCAGTTCGACGAGGAGTTCACCGAGCAGATCCTGGCGCGCGGACGCATCGAGGATACCGCCGTGCTGCACGGGTTCTTCAAGCGCACGGGGCAGCCGCTGCTGCAGGACTGGCTGGTCGAGATCGGCTGGCGTGTCGCCAAGAAGCTGCCGGTGATGTGGGGGCTGAAGATGGCGCTGGCGCAGGTCTTCAAGCCGCGCACGCGGGAATGGGGCAAGGCGCGCCGCGCGCTGGAGGATTACATCCACGAGGTGGAGGACGAGCGCAGGCGCGCGATCAGCGGCAACGATCCGCCAGAGGCGCAGCGGACGCCGGTCCGTCAGGCGGCGGAGTGACGGCGATGATGTTCATGATCATAGAGCGCTTCAAGAACCGCGATCCCAAGCCGATCTATCGGCATCTGCGCGACAAGGGACGTGGACTGCCGGAGGGCCTCGCCTACGTCGACAGCTGGATCGAGCCGAATTTCGACCGGTGTTTCCAGCTCATGCAGTGCGACGACCCGCGGTTGCTGCAGGAATGGATATTGCATTGGGGCGACCTCGCATCGTTCGAGATCGTGCCCGTGGTCCCGGCAAAGGAAACGCGCGCGCTTGTCGAAAGCAAGCTCGGCGTATCGGAGTGAAGCCATGGTCGATGTGACGGACAAGGCCAGGAAATACAAACGCGTCGCCTACTATCCGGGCTGCGCGCTGGAAGGGACCGGCCACGCCTACAACCGCTCGACCAAGGCGCTGGCAAAGAACCTCGGTCTCGAGCTTGACGAGGTGAAGAACTGGAACTGCTGCGGGGCGATGGAAGTCAAGAACATCGACCCCAAGGTGCAGACGTACCTGTCGAGCCGGGTCCTTTCCATTGCCGCCAACGAGATGAAGCACGACGTCGTGATGGCGCCCTGCAACGGGTGCTACCACAACTTGAAGAAGGCCGAGCACGAACTGGCGCACGAGGACGACACGCGTGCGGTGGTCGACCGCCTGTCGAAGAAGGCGGGGCACGAGACGTTCGAGGTCGGGCAGGCGCAGACCATTCACGCGCTCGACTGGCTGAAGGAAGCCATCGGCGAGGAGGGTCTGCGCGAACGCACGCAGGGGCGCCTCGCCGGGCTGAAGGTCGCGAACTACTACGGCTGCATGTATGTGCGCCCGCGCCATATCTTTCCCGAGAAGGACAAGGGGCCGGGCTCCGAGAGCACGTCCAAGCCGCACTTCATGGACGATCTGCTGGCCGCGGCCGGTGCCGAGAACGTCGAGTTTCCGCTCAAGACCGCCTGTTGCGGCGGCGCGCACACGCTGTCGGACAGCGACACCTCCACCAAGCTGGTGCTCAACATCCTGCAGGCGGCCGAGGCCTCGGGCGCGGATGTGATCGCCACCGAATGCCCGACCTGCCATACCGGCCTCGAAATGCACCAGGTGCGCGCCGAGAAGAAATTCGGCATCAAGACCAAGGTCAGGATGCTCTATTTCACCCAGCTTCTCGGACTGGCGCTCGGGATCGGGCCGCGCGCCCTCGGCGTGCAGGAAAACATCTCCGACGGCATGGGCCTCATCGTCGAGAAGGGGCTGGCCTAGGATGTGGGAGGACGCCGGTTCGCTGCATGACAGGCCACGCCTCGATCTGACTGCGATCGAGGAGCGCATTTGCAGGCTCGAAGCCTCGCCCGGAGCGGACGCCGTTCCCGAGCTCGTCGCGCTGGCCGAACAGGTGCTGGAACACTGGATCGTTGCGCGCGGGGAGGTGCCTACCGACCAGACCCGCGAGGGCTTTCGCCTGCTGGCGCTCCATCGTCAGGGCGCGCGCGGCGATCCGTCGTTCAACGCCTGTCGCGAGACGTGCCGCGAGCTTGCGTATCACCACAACCTGGTGCAGCTAGAGCCGGAGCATCCGGAGACGGGAAAGCGCAGCCGCCTCGCGGCCATGCTGGCCAAGCATCTTTGCCTGTTCGTTGCCGGCAAGATGCAGGAGGCGGGTCTGGGGGAATTCTGCTGTTCCTCGCGGCCGCTGCGCTCCACCGAGACGGTCGAATGAAGGGAAGCTGGAGGACGCAATGCCGGTCGTAAAAGGGTGCAATCTTCCCGACGATCTCCTCTATGACGTCGACAACCACATCTGGTTCCGGGAGATCGGCGACGGCACCGTGCGGCTCGGCATGACCACGGTGGCGACGGCCATGGCGGGTCAGCTCGTCGCGTTCACGCCCAAGCGTGTCGGCCGGAGTGTCGATGCCGGAAAGAGTTGCGCGACGGTCGAGAGCGGCAAGTGGGTCGGGCCGGCCAAATCGGCGGCGGCCGGCAAGGTCGTCGCCATCAACGATGATCTCGTCGCCAATCCCCAGCTTGCCAACCAGGACCCCTACGACAAGGGCTGGTTCATCATCCTGGAGCCCGCCGACTGGGCGGCCGTCAAGCCGACGCTGACCCCGGGGCCGCAGGTGACTGCCTCCTACGAGGCCAAGATGGCGGCGGACGGATTTGCCGGCTGCGCCTGAGGAGCCGGCGTCGCTCCGTCAATGCGACGATGCGCCATGCACGCGGTGCTGACCGGCGGCGCACAACGCCCTATGCTGCGCCGATCTGAAAGACGGGACAGCGCCATGTACCATTTCGCCTCCGACAACAACGCCGGCATGTGTCCGCAGGCGCTGGCCGCCATGATCGAGGCCAACTCCGCAGGCCACGCGCCTGGTTACGGCGGGGACAAATGGACCGACGATGCGTGTGCCGAAATCCGTAAGCTGTTCGAAGCGGATTGCGCGGTTTTTTTCGTCTTCAACGGCACCGCCTCGAATGCGCTCGCGCTGGCGCAGATCTGCCGGCCGTATCATGCGGTCATCGCGCATGAGCTGTCGCATATCGAGACCGATGAGGCCGGTGCGCCGGGGTTCTTCTCGGGCGGCGCGACGCTGCTCGGCGTCGATGGGCCGAATGCCAAGATCACGACGGATGATATCGAGCGGCTCTGCACCGGAGGGCGGGGCTTCCACCACGTCAAGCCGCGGGCGATCTCGCTGACGCAATCGACGGAGCTGGGTACGGCCTACACCGTCAGCGAGGTGAAGGCCCTGACCGCGAGTGCGCGCAAGTACGGGCTGCGCGTGCACATGGACGGCGCGCGGCTCGCCAACGCGGCGGCATCCCTCGGCTGCAACCCCGCTGATGTGACGTGGCGGGCCGGCGTCGACGTGCTGAGCTTTGGCGGCGTCAAGAACGGCCTGGGTGTCGGCGAGGCGGTCGTCATATTCGATCCGCTGCTGGCGGAGGAATTCGAGTGGCGCGTCAAGCAGGCGGGCCAGCTCAATTCCAAGATGCGGCTAGTGGCGGCGGCCTGGCTCGGACTGCTGCGCAACGGCGTCTGGCTGGCCAATGCGCGCCATGCCAACGCGATGGCGCATCGGCTGGCGGCCAAGATCCAAGGACTGCCGGGACTGCGGCTCATCGCGCCGGTCGAGGCCAACGGCGTGT
>JBFWWW010000185.1:0-8010 GCA_050245975.1 Hyphomicrobiaceae bacterium | reverse complement strand
ATGTGGTCGTTGCCGACGAACTGGCCTTGGACTTCGACAATTGGTACGGAGCAACGAAATGGAGGGAGTGCTTTACGGCGCCGCAGAGAGCAACATTGGAGGCCGTCGATGACCTGCTCGATCAAATGACTCTGGCGCGCGACCCGGAGCTTTGGACGGAAAAGGCCCTGACTGAGCGACCAGAATGGAGGGAAGCAAGAGAACTGGCCCAGCAAGCCCTGAAATCACTAGATTGGGAGTTCGGCGCGCCGCCGCGGTACCGAAGCGCGTATGTACGCGCCAAATCTGACTAGTGACGGATCGCCGATTCCTGGCCCATCTCGACCTCAGCGTGCCGGCGCGATGTTCCGGTGTTGAGGGTGGACCTGCCATCGCGGAAGATGTGGCGAACCGACGCTGATGGCTAGCGATTATTGCATCTTCTACTCAGGGCCCTTGCTTGAGACGTGAGGCTGTTCAGGTCAACCGCTTCGACAGCCAGACCTGTGAGTGACCAGGGGGCAGGTTCTCGATCCTTCCGAAAGAGGTATAGCCAAAGTGCTCGTAAAAGCTCGGGGCCTGGAACGAATACGAGAACAGGTAAACACCGAGGCAGTCGCGATCACGCGCGAGGTTTTCGACGGCCGTTAGAAGGAGAGCGCCTCGGCCCGAGCCGCGCGCGTCGGGCGCCAGCGTGAGGATATCGACATAGCACCAGCGATGCGCTGTCCAGCCCAGCGCTCCACCGACAATCACATCGGCCTCGCGCACAACCAAGCAGAACGGTTCGCGGCTGGTCGCTGGCGTGTGCAGGTTGTTATGCGCCACGAGGATCGCGGCGATTCGATGGGCGTCGTCGGCCGAGGTCGAAGGTTCGATGATCATGTCGTCGATCTAACTTGAGACACGCGACTATTGGCTAACCTACGAAAGACCGGACGAGTTGCAAGCTCGTCGCCGTCGTGCGGACGGCGGCAGCAACGGCCCGAAGCAGACATCAGCCAGCGGATGCCAAACGTCGTAAGTGATCCGAAGCCGACGTGCGGTCCGTCAGCGCGAACACGTGAACAAAGACTTTTAGCTCTTAGGCACGCGCTTTCCACTTTTATCGACGACCACTTCTCCATCATCCTTGGTGAAGGGGCCAATATTTGGATTGGGCAGTATATCGAGAACCAATTCGGAAGGTCGGCAAAGCTTCGTCCCCTTAGGCGTCACGACAATCGGGCGGTTGATCAGGATGGGGTGCGCCAGCATGACATCGATGAGCTCGGCGTCCGACCATTTGGGGTCGCCGAGACCGAGCTCATCGTAAGGCGTGCCTTTGCGCCGAAGCAGTGCGCGCGGTGTGATACCCATGTTTCCAATGAGCTCAAAGAGCCGGTCGCGCGAAGGCGGCGCCTTCAGATATTCGATGATCTTGGGTTCCTCACCCGACTGGCGGATCATGGCGAGCGTGTTGCGTGAGGTCCCGCAGGCCGGGTTGTGATAGATCGTAATGGTCATGTTCACCGTTCGCGCTGAGTTGTTGGGTGTGGGCCTGCACCCGCCTCGTACCATCCCTTGGACGCATTCACGCTTTTGACGACCGACAACATGACCGGCACCTCGATCAGCACACCCACCACAGTCGCAAGTGCCGCGCCGGACTCGAAGCCAAATAGGCTGATGGCCGCGGCAACGGCAAGCTCGAAGAAATTGCTGGCACCGATCAGCGCCGACGGCGCCGCCACGCAGTGCGCCTCGCCCACGCTGCGGTTGAGCAAATACGCAAGGCCGGAGTTGAAATACACCTGGATCAGGATCGGCACGGCCAGCATGGCGATGATCAATGGCTGCGCCAGAATCTGCTTGCCCTGGAAGCCGAACAGCAGGACGAGCGTGGACAGCAGTGCCAGCAGCGACACTGGCTGCAAACGGGTGAGCAGCGCCCGCAGGCGGGACTCGCCGCCGAAGGCGAGCAGTGAGCGCCGCACCGTTTGCGCAATGATCACCGGCACCACGATGTAGAGCGCGACCGACAGCAGCAGCGTCTCCCAAGGCACGGTGATCGCGGACAGACCGAGCAGCAGCGCCACGATCGGCGCAAAGGCGAACACCATGATGACGTCGTTGAGGGCCACCTGGCTCAGCGTGAAATGCGGCTCGCCGTCGGCGAGATTGCTCCAGACGAACACCATGGCCGTGCACGGCGCGGCGGCAAGCAGGATGAGCCCGGCAATGTAGCTGTTGATCTGATCCGCCGGCAGATACGGCCGAAACAGCCAGCCGACGAAAAGCCAGCCGAGCAGCGCCATCGAGAACGGCTTCACCGCCCAGTTGATGAAGAGGGTGACGCCGATGCCGCGCCAATGCTCCTTCACCTTCGAGAGCGCCGCGAAGTCGATCTTCACCAGCATCGGAATGATCATCAGCCAGATCAGGAGAGCGACGGGAAGATTGACCTTGGCGATCTCTGCCTCGCCGATGGCCTGAAACAGACCCGGCATCATCCAGCCGAGCGCGATGCCGGCAATGATGCACAGGGCGACCCAGAGGGTCAGGTAACGCTCGAAGATCGACACGTGCTCATGCCTCGCGAATCTATTAATTCTATATTTCTAGAAATAACATTTCTTCGCGTCAACACTCCTGTTATGATAGTTCCATGAAACTCGATGATGCAGCCGCACGCCTCGAAGCTCTGGGGAATCCCACCCGATTGAAAATCTATCGTGCCCTGGTCAAGGCCGGCGACAACGGCCTCAGCGTCGGCAGGCTGCAGAGCAAGCTCGATGTCGCGGCCTCGACGCTCTCGCATCATCTGAAGACAATGCTGATCGTCAGCCTCATCCATCAGGAACGGCAATCGACGACGCTCATCTGCCGCGCCAACTACGAGATCATGCGCTCGCTCGTCGATTTCCTCGTTGCCGAATGCTGCGCCGAGGGCGTGTGCCCGCCGGTTTGCGCGAAAACCGATGCCGCCTGACGAGGCCGTATCCTATGACTTATCCATGACCGACACGAAGAAGACCGTTGCGATCATTGGCGCCGGCCCGGTTGGTCTGACCGCGGCCGCGCATGCGCTCGAACGCAAACTCAATCCCATCGTGCTGGAGGCCGGCCCAGCGGCCGGTCATGCGATCCGGCAATGGGCCCACGTGCGCATGTTCTCGCCGTGGGAATACAATGTTGACAAAGCCGCGGAGCGCTTGCTCGTGGCGGCGTGCTGGAACGCGCCTGATCCCAACGCCTACCCGACCGGTGGTGATCTGATTGCGCGCTATATAGAGCCGCTGGCAACGCGCACCGCGCTCAAGGACCGCATCAAGACCTCCGCGCGCGTGACGGCAATCAGCCGTGTCGGCTTCGACAAGGTCAAAAGCAAGGGACGGGCGTCCGCACCGTTCCAGATCCGCTATCAGAACGGCAGGGGATCGGAGTCACTGACGGCCGATGCCGTGATCGATGCATCGGGCACATGGTTCTCGCCGCGCTCCGCCGGCGTCAACGGCTTGGCCGCGATCGGCGAAGCAAAGCACACGTCCCGCATTGCTTACGGCATGCCGGATGTGCTCGGAGCAAGTCGCGCGCGATATGCAGGCAAGACGGTTGCCGTTCTCGGGGCCGGCCATTCGGCCATCGGCACTCTGATCGACCTCGTCTGCCTGAAGGACAAGGCGCCCGGAACGTCCATTGTCTGGCTGCTGCGTGGCGACGAGCCCGAAAAGGCCTTTGGCGGCGGCGCCAATGACAAGCTCGCAGCACGTGGCGAGCTCGGTTCCGCTTTCGCGCGCCTAGTGGGCGAAGGCCGCCTGCAGGTGGAGACGAGCTTCGGCGTTACGGATATCTCCGAGATAGGCGATCGCCTGCGTATCGGTGCCGGTTCCGCCTGCTGTGGCCGGCATGTGGTCGTGGACGAACTGATCGTAGCGGCCGGATTTCGGCCGGACTTCGGTTTCCTCTCTGAGGTCAGGCTCTCCCTCGATCCGGCGCTCGACTGTCCGATGGCACTCGCTCCCCTGATCGACCCCAATGAGCACAGCTGCGGCACGGTCCGCCCGCATGGGGCACGCGAGCTGGCCCATCCCGAAGCAGGCTTCTACATCGCGGGCATGAAAGCCTATGGCCGCGCGCCGACGTTCCTGATGCTCACCGGCTACGAGCAGGTCCGCTCCATTGTTGCCGATATTGCCGGAGACAAGGAGGCTGCCGCGCGCGTCGAACTGGTACTGCCGGAAACCGGAGTTTGCTCGCGCTTGCCGGTTGAAGACGTGCAAGCGTGCTGCGGCGGGCCGCCCAAGCAGGATGGAAGTGCTTGCTGTGCGGCGGACGAGACCGCGAAGGCCGAAGGCAAGGCGGGGTGCGGATGCGGAACCGTTCAGCAACCGCAGAAGGGCACTGCCACGGCCTGCTGTGGCTAAATCTCGACCTCTCCCCGCCCACATACCGGCCTGCCGCGCGGCGATCGCATGAAGCTGCATGGAAAAGCTCTGGTCGCCGCGATGTGTGTCGGCCAGATCGGCAATCTTCTGCCGCATGTTGCCGTGCCCGCCATCATGGCCCAGCATCTGATGCCCCAGTGGCACCTCAGCGCCACCGAGGCGGGTATGATGGCGAGTTCGTTCGCCTTCGGGTACATGGTCGCGGTTCCCGTTCTCACCACACTCACCGATCGCATCGATGCCCGTCGCATCCTGTTTGCGGGATCGGCGTTGTCGGGCCTGGCCACACTGGCGTTCGGGTTCCTCGCCCACGATCTCCTCTCCGCCGTGATCTGGTGGACGTTGGCGGGTATCGGTTTTGCAGGCGCCTACATGCCGGGCCTCAAGGCGCTCACCGATCGATTGGAACCGGGAGATTCATCGCGCAGCGTGACGCTCTACACCTCCAGCTTTTCGTTCGGGGTCGGCATTTCATTCCTTGTCGCGCAACTCGCGGCGGATACGCTCGGCTGGCGATGGGCCTTCTTTCTCACCGGTGTCGGACCTGTTCTCATGTTGCTTGCGTGCTGGTCCATGGAACCCATCACGCCGACGCCATCAAGGGCGCCGTTGCTCGATTTTCGCCCCGTGCTGCACAATCGACCGGCCCTTGGCTATATCCTCGGCTATGGCTTGCATTGCTTCGAGCTCTACGGCATGCGCACTTGGATCGTGGCGTTCTGGACCTTCGTCGTTGCGCACAATGGCGGGACAGCTCCGCTAGGTTCACTTGCGGTCAGCGTGCTCGTGAGCCTGATGGCGTTTCCTGCAAGCATCATTGGCAACGAGCTGGCGCTCAAGTTCGGCCGCCACCGCGCGATCAGCACGATCATGCTGGCATCGGCCGCAACGAGCTTGCTTATCGGGTTGCTGGACGGCGCGAGCCCGTGGGTTCTGCTGGTGCTGCTTGCGATCTACAGCTTCACAGTGCCTGCGGACTCCGGAGCCCTGACATCTGGCATGACGGCCAGTGCCGCACCCGGCCAGAGAGGTGCCACGATGGCGGTTCACTCAACGGTCGGCTTCGGCCTGTCAGCTGTCGGCGCGTGGGCCATGGGCACCGCCATTGATATTGGCGGCGGACCGGCGCAGCAATCTGGCTGGCTTGCCGGATTTGCCTTGCTCGCAATTCCGACCCTGCTTGGCCCGGCGGTCCTCAAGTGGTCCAAAAGGGTGCAATGACGCGCGACGGAGGCTATCGGATCACCGCGACCGTAGGCAAAACCGTCTTCACGCTCAACAGATGACGCATCTGCACTGGCTTGTAGATCCCGCGCTGCGGGTTGGTGAGCGGAATGCGAACGCCATCGACTTTGAAGCCGGCAGACAGGTCGTCGGAGGAGAATGGACCGCTGAACCCAAGCCGCCTGACGTGCTCGACAGCTGCCAGTCGAAGTCTTTGGTCCTGCTCTCCGGCTCAGGCATCACGGGGCCAACTCCAAATGTTGCGCACCGTCTTCTGACGATGGCGCTGTTCGCCAGACGCCCTGCTCAAACTCCTGCTGGTTCGCTCCGATGTACCCGTCACCTTGGAACCCCAGTGGAACCCCAGCAAGAAATCCCGAAAGCAAAAATCTCGTAAATCATTGAAAATAATGGTGGGTGATGAAGGACTCGAACCTTCGACCCGCTGATTAAGAGTCAGCTGCTCTACCAACTGAGCTAATCACCCCCGCGGGCGGCCTTGGACCGCGGGGCCCCGTCTATCATCCGGGGCCGGGTGTGTCCAGAGGACCGCATCCGGGCCTGTTTCCCGCCGCCTCACGGCCGGATCAGGAGGTGCCGATGGTCGTCCAGGTCCTGCAGAACGGCCGCCGTTCCCCGTATGACGCAGTGCATGGGCGCCGGCGGAACGTGGAACGGCACGCCGACCTGGCGCTGCAGCTCGGCGTCGAGCCGGTCGAGCAGTGCGCCGCCGCCCGTCAGGTGGATCCCGCGTTCGGCGATGGGGCCGCTGACCTGCGGCTCGAGATCCTCCAGCGTGCGCACGATGAACTCGGCCAGCTCGCCGATGGGCGCGCCCAGCGCCAGGCCGACCTCGCCCGGGCCCAGCACGACCTCCTTGTCGTGCCCATAGCGGATGTCGCGGCCGCGGATGCGGACTTCGGCCCGGCTGCCGTTGACCGCGCCGGCCGATCCCGCCTCGATCTTGATGCGCTCGGCGCTCTCGTCGTCGATGATGACCTGATGCATGCGCCGGACGTGACGGCTGATGGCCTCGTCCATCGCGTTGCCCGCGATGCGGATCGAGCGCGATTCGATGATCTCGCCGCCGGCCAGCACGGCGATGTCGGTCGTGCCGCCGCCCATGTCGACGACGAGCGCGGGCTCCTCGTCGTCCATCCCGAGGCCGAGCCCGACGGCGGCAGCGACCGGCTCCTCCAGCATCAGCACCTCGCGCGCCCCGGCCGACGCCGCCGTCTCGTGGACCGCCCGCCGCTCCACCGGTGTCGCGCCGGCCGGCAGGCAGATCAGGATGCGCGGCCTGCGGAAACCGGACGTCGTGCGGGCGCGGCGGATGAACTGCCGCAACATCTCTTCGGTCGCCACGAAATCCGCGATGACGCCGTCGCGCAACGGCCGCACCAGCTCGATCGGCTCGGGCGACCGCGCCGCCACCGCCAGCGCCTGCCTGCCGATGGCCAGCATCTCGCGCATGCCCCGCCGCGACGAGACGGCGACGACGGAGGGCTCGTCGATGACGATTCCGCGACCGACCAGGTGCACCAGCGTATTGGCCGTGCCGAGGTCGATGGCGATGTCATTCGAGAATACGCGCCTGCCGCCCGTCCGCATGCCGCCGATCCGCGCCTCCCGCGCCCGTCCGCCGTGCCGGGCACGATAACCGCTTGCCGCCATTTGGCAAATCGTGGACGCGACCCCGGCGGTCGCCGCTAGGGCTTTGCCGCCACGAGCACGACGGCAGGGTAGGCAAGATGCACCCCTGTTCCATCGGCGCGGGCGTCGAGCCCCATGCTGTCGCCCTCGACCGACGCGGCGAGCATGGCGCGCAGCAGGCGCCGGTCGTCGCCGGCCGGAAACGAATGCGCGAGGATGGTATCGATATCGAACGCGACGCCGTAGAAGCGGGCCGACGGCTCCGGCAGCCCGGCGAGCGTGAACAGCCCGCGCAGGAACCCGAGCGTGCGAAACTCCACGGTCGAAGGATCGCGCAGGCGCTCCATGGCGTTGAAGGCCGCCGCCTTCGCGGGATCATCGCTCGCCGTAGCGTCGCACAGCACGATGCGCCCGCCGGGGCGGCAGACGCGGATCATCTCGGCGAAGGCGCGCACCGGCTGCTCGAAGTGATGCAGCGCGAACCGGCAGCTCACGATGTCGAACGCCGCATCCGCGAACGGCAGCGCGCAGACCTCGCCCTGATGCCAGCTGACATTGTCGCGGCCGGCCTTCGCGGTTGCCCGCCGCGCCTCATCCAGCCTCGCCGCCGTCGCATCGAGGCCGGATGCCCGCGCGACGTGATCCGCGAAGGCCAGCACGACGGAGCCGGGCCCGCAGGCGACATCGAGCGACATCTCGTGCGCCTGGGGCTCGGCAGCCGCCACCA
>JBFWWW010000184.1:0-8033 GCA_050245975.1 Hyphomicrobiaceae bacterium | reverse complement strand
CCTGCGCGGCGACCGCGCCTTCACGAACCCGGACGACCTCAAGGTGCAGATGGCGGCCGACTGCGACGCCGCGCGCGCCATCCTCGCCGCCGCCGACCGCGACGATCCCATGGCCCGCTTCGCCCCGGCGCGCTGAAAAAGCCTGCGGAGAGCCCACTGAATGGCCTTTACGGAGGGCGCGAATTCACCTAAGAACAAAAAGTGAACTTCTATTGCTTTGAATATATTTAGGGGATTTCCCATGAGGGAATTTGGCGGAGCCTGGTCGGCGAAGAAGCTCGATTGCGTCTCAAAGTACCTGAAGGCGTATCAAACAGCACTGAAGAACAAGAACTTTGAGCTGGTCTACATCGACGCATTCTGTGGCAATGGCTCCCAGAAGCTGAAGGAAAACGACGATCAGCTATCTATGATTGGAGCGCGGGAATTTATGCGCGGTTCGGCGCAACGCGCCGTCGAACTTGAGGTGCCTTTCCAGCGCTATCACTTCATCGATAAATCGAAACAATCATTGGCGCAGCTGCAGACGCGGCTTACGAAGTTGCGGCCTGATTTGGCGAACCGGATGCATTTTCACCCGGGCGACGTGAACGTGGAATTGCCGCGCATAGTTGCCAACCTCAACGTGAAGCGGAACCGCGCCGTCGTCTTCGCAGATCCCTTTGGCATGCAGCTTGATTGGGAGACCGTCGAGGCCGTCGCTGCATGCCCTATCATCGATTTCTGGTATCTGGTGCCGACCGGCCTCGCTTTGAACCGCATGGCCACGAAGTCAGGGAAGATGTCGAAGGCCTGGAGTGATCGGTTGGACCGATCTTTGGGCAGCAACGAATGGCGCACGCGCTGGTACCGTCGCGTCGAGGAAGACGGGTTGTTCGGCACAATTGAAAGCGTCGAGAAGGTGGTGGATGTTGGCCTGATCGAGGATCATTTCCAGGCTCGCCTAAGAACAGCTTTTCCACTCGTTGCAAAAAATCGGATGCAGCTTAAAGACCAAGGGCGAGTGCTGTTTACTTTGATGTTTGCTTGCTCGAATCCGTCCCCTGCCGCGCGTGTTCTTGCGTCGAGGATAGCCAATCGTCTTTTGAAGGGCTGAGCGCATGGCCACCAACTCCAGGATCGAGTGGACCGAAGCGACGTGGAATCCGGTGGCGGGCTGCAGCGTCCTCTCGCCGGGCTGCACCAACTGCTATGCCATGCGAATGGCCGCGCGTCTGGCTGTCATGGGTCAGCAGAAGTATGTCGGCACGACGCGCAAGACGGGCGGCCGTTACAAATGGAACGGCGTCGTCAAAATCGACCCGTCGTCACTCGATGCGCCACGGCGCTGGAAGAAGGGCCGGCTGATATTCGTGAACTCGATGTCGGACCTCTTTCACGAATCGGTGCCACTCGCCTTCATCAAGAAAGTCTTCGAAGTGATGGAGGACACGCCGCAGCATACCTATCAGGTCCTGACCAAGCGTGCGGAACGGCTCGAAGACCTGTCGAAGGAACTTAGCTGGCCCGCGAACGTATGGATGGGCGTTTCGGTCGAGAGCGCCGATTATCAATTCCGCATCGACCATCTGCGGCGCACGAAGGCAAGGACGAAGTTCCTGAGCTTGGAGCCGCTGCTCGGCCCGCTCGACAATCTTGACCTGACAGGCATCGATTGGGCGATTGCGGGCGGCGAAAGCGGACCCGGAGCCCGTCCGATGCCGGCGGAATGGGTGCGTTCGATCCGTGACCAGTGCATCGATGCCGACGTCGCGTTCCACTTCAAGCAATGGGGTGGCAAGAACAAGAAAAAGACCGGGCGCATGCTCGACGGCCGCACATGGGACGAGTGGCCGAGTTCCAGGAAGCGTGCGACGCGGCCCAAGAAAGTGACGGCTGCCCGGGCTGCGATGTAGCACCCCAGTCCGGAAGTGAAATGAGGTTCCAGGCATGACGGTCGCGCAGGCGCTTGCCGCCTATCTCCTCGCCGCCGGCATCCTGACGCTGACGCCCGGCGCCGACACCGCGCTCGTGCTGCGCACGGCCACCGCGTCTGGCCCGCGGCCCGCCGCCTTCGCCGCCGCCGGCATCGGGCTCGGCTGCCTCGCCTGGGGCGTCATCGT
This sequence comes from Hyphomicrobiaceae bacterium, assembly GCA_050245975.1. Taxonomy (GTDB): domain Bacteria; phylum Pseudomonadota; class Alphaproteobacteria; order Rhizobiales; family Hyphomicrobiaceae; genus JBFWWW01. Next base: position 5,931 of record JBFWWW010000184.1, on the reverse strand, counting down.
CTCGCTCGGTCTCGGCGCCGTGCTGGCGGCATCGGAGGTCGCCTTCACCGCGCTCAAGTGGGCGGGCGCGCTCTATCTGCTCTGGCTCGGCGTCACGCTTGTGTGGCGTCCGCGCACGGCGCTCGACGCGGGCGGCGCGGCCCCTTCCGCCGATCGCGATGCGCTCGCGGCGTTGCGGCGCGGCTTCCTGTCCAACCTGCTCAATCCCAAGGTGGGCGTGTTCTACATCACGTTCCTGCCGCAGTTCGTGCCGCCCGGCGTCGCCGTGGCGCCGTTCTCGTTCCTGCTCGCGGTCATCCACGTCGTGATGGGCGCGCTGTGGTGCGCGGTGCTCATCGCCGCCACGCTTCCGCTCGCGCGCGTGCTGTCGCGGCCGGCCGTGATCGCCGGCATGGACCGCGTCGCCGGCTCGATTTTCATCGCCTTCGGGCTCAGGCTCGCGCTGTCGCGCCAGCCCTGAGGCGCCGGCGGCTCCGGACCAGACCGGACGCCTGAGACATCACGGTCACCAGCGTTCACCAGAGTTCGAGCCCGCTGCCCTTTATTGTTCGCGCGCGCATTGCTAGAAGGCGCGCAGCGATCTCGAGGCGCGGAAAGAGCACCATGGCCAAGGACATGCCGAAAAAGCCCGCAGGCGAGGGGCGCGACTGGGGCAAGACGCTGTTCCTGCCCAAGACCGCGTTCCCGATGAAGGCGGGGCTGCCGCAGCTCGAGCCGCGCCTGCTGGAGCGCTGGGCCGGGCTCGGCCTCTACAACCGCCAGCGCCAGGCGGCGAAGGGCCGCCCGAAGTTCATCCTCCACGACGGCCCGCCCTACGCCAACGGCAACATCCACATCGGCACCGCGCTCAACAAGATCCTCAAGGACATGGTGACGCGCAGCCAGCAGATGCTCGGCTTCGATTCCAACTACGTGCCGGGCTGGGACTGCCACGGCCTGCCCATCGAGTGGAAGATCGAGGAGCAGTATCGCGCCAAGGGCCAGGACAAGGACACCGTTCCCGTCAACGAGTTCCGCAAAGAGTGCCGCGCCTTCGCCGAGCACTGGATCGGCGTGCAGCGCGAGGAGTTCAAGCGCCTCGGCGTCGAGGGCGACTGGGAGCACTACTACTCGACCATGGCGGCCAAGGCCGAAGGCACCATCGCGGCCGAGCTGATGAAGTTCGCCATGAACGGCCTGCTCTACCGCGGCTCGAAACCGGTCATGTGGTCGGTGGTGGAGAAGACCGCGCTGGCGGAGGCCGAGGTCGAGTACCACGACTACACGAGCGACACGATCTGGGTGAAGTTTCCCTTGAACTATCATTATCCACCCGTAGACCTCCTGGTGGATTTTGAAAAAGAACACCCCATTGCGGCTCTCGACGAGTTGATGGCTGCTTCAATTGTCATCTGGACGACGACGCCGTGGACGATCCCCGGCAACCGCGCCATCAGCTTCGCGCCGAAGATCGCCTACGGCCTCTACGAGGTCACCGCCGCGCCGGATGGCAACTGGACCAGGGCCGGCGACAGGCTCGTCATCGCCGACAAGCTCGCCGATGCCGTCATGAAGGCGGCACGCGTCGAGAAATTTGGACGTATTCGGACAATATCGGCCGACTTGCTATCCCAGTTGATCTGCGACCATCCGCTCAAGGCGCTGGGCTATGACTTCAAGGTGCCGCTGCTGCCGGGCGACCACGTCACCGACGAGGACGGCACCGGCTTCGTCCACACCGCGCCCGGCCACGGCCGCGAGGACTTCGACGCCTGGATGGAGCACGCGCCGCGCCTGAAATCGCTCGGCATCGACACCGCCATCCCCTTCACCGTCGACGGCGACGGCCGCCTCACCAAGGAAGCCCCGGGTTTCGAAGGCCGCCGCGTCATCGACGACACCGGCAACAAGGGCGATGCCAACGAGGCCGTCATCAAGGCACTGGCGGAAGCCGGCATGCTCATCGCGCGCAGCCGCCTCAAGCACCAGTATCCGCACTCCTGGCGCTCCAAGAAGCCGGTCATCTTCCGCAACACGCCGCAGTGGTTCATCGCCATGGACAAGGCGGTGAAGACGCCCGGCGACAGGGAGGGCCGCGGCAACGCCAGCCTGCGCGAGACCGCGCTTGCCGCCATCGCCGAGACCGAGTTCGTGCCCGCCACCGGGCAGAACCGCCTGCGCGGCATGATCGAGCAGCGGCCCGACTGGGTCATCTCGCGCCAGCGCGCCTGGGGCGTGCCCATCGCCGTGTTCGTGCACAAGGACACGGGCCAGGTGATCCCGTCGGCCAACTCCGAGTTTGATAGCGACACGCTCATCGCGCGCGTGCGCGCGGCGATGGAGGCGCGTGGCGCCGACGCCTGGTTCGAGGCCGGCGCGCGCGAGCGCTTCCTGTCGGGTCTCGTCGCCGATCCCGCCCAGTGGGAGCAGGTGACCGACATCCTCGACGTCTGGTTCGACTCGGGCTCGACCCACACCTTCACGCTGGAGGACCCCGAGGCCTTCCCGCAGCTCGCCGGCATCCGGCGGCAGCGCGACGGCGGCACCGACCGCGTCATGTACCTCGAAGGCTCCGACCAGCACCGCGGCTGGTTCCAGTCCTCGCTGCTCGAAAGCTGCGGCACGCGCGGGCGCGCGCCCTTCGACGTCGTGCTGACGCACGGCTTCATCCTCGACGAGAAGGGCGAGGAGAAGATGTCGAAGTCGAAGGGCAACACGCTCTCGCCGCAGGAGCTGATGAAGACGTCGGGCGCCGACATCCTGCGCCTGTGGGTCGCCTCGTCCGACTATTCGAGCGACATCCGCTTCGGGCCCGCGATCCTCACCGGCACGGCCGAGTCCTACCGCAAGCTGCGCAACACGCTGCGCTGGATGCTGGGAACGCTCGCCCACGACGACCCGAAGGAGGCGGTCGGCTTTGCCGCCGCGCCCGAGCTCGAGCGGCTGATGCTGCATCGTCTCGCCGAGATCGACGCCATCGTGCGCAAGGCCTATGCCGAGTACGACTACAAGCGCGTCATCGCCGCGCTGTCGCAGTTCATGAACACCGACCTGTCGGCGTTCTATTTCGACGTGCGCAAGGACGCGCTCTACTGCGAGCCCTATTCCAGCGTGAAGCGCCGCGCCGCGCTGGAGACCATCGACCACATCTTCCGCCACACCTGCCAGTGGCTGGCGCCGCTGCTCTGCTTCACGGCGGAGGAAGCCTGGCTGGCGCGCTATCCGGACGCGGTCTCCGTGCATCTGGAAGTGTTCCCGCCCGCGCCGGCCCAGTGGCGCGACGCGGCGTTGGCCGAGAAGTGGGAGGCCGTCAAGCGCGTGCGCCGCGTCGTGACGGGCGCGCTGGAGATCGAGCGCGCCAACAAGGCCATCGGCTCCTCGCTCGAGGCCGCGCCCGAGGTCTACGTCACCGACGCCGGTCTCGCCGCCGCGCTCGCCGGCGTCGACCTCGCCGAGGTGTGCATCACCTCGGCCATCGACGTGCGCACCGGCGCGGCCCCGGCGGGCGCCTTCACGCTGCCCGACGTCGCCGGCGTCGCCGTCGTGCCGAAGCGGGCCGAGGGGCGCAAGTGCGCGCGCTCCTGGCGCATCACGTCCGATGTCGGCGCCGACCCGGACTTCCCGGACCTGTCGGCGCGCGATGCGGCCGCCGTGCGCGAGTTCGACGCCCGCCACCCGGCCGGCGCCTGAGCATGGCCGGGCCCGCGCCAGGTCCTGAGAGGTCGAGCTGGACGTGGGGTCCGCTGTCGCCGCTGGGCGTGTGGGTCGCCGTCTTCGTCTTCGCGCTCGACCAGTCGCACAAGTGGTGGATGCTGGCCGTCTACCGCATCCAGGAGCGCGGCCGCGTGCGCGTGACGCCCTTCCTCGACCTGGTGTTCGTGCGCAACACCGGGGTCAGCTACGGCATGTTCACGCAGGACGGCGCGTCGGGGCAGTGGGTTCTCGCCCTGTTCTCGCTTGTCGCGGTGCTGGGCCTGGGCGTCTGGCTCGCGCGCGGGGCCGCCAGCCGGCTGATGGCGCTGAGCCTGGGCCTCATCATGGGGGGCGCGCTCGGCAATGCGCTCGACCGGGTGCTGATCGGCGGAGTTGCAGACTTCTTCTCGCTGCACGCCTTCGGCTTCTACTGGTATGTCTTCAACATCGCCGATGTGGCCATAGTTGCTGGGGTTATCGGCCTCCTGTATGACTCGCTGAGGTCGAGTCGCAATCCGGCCGCAAAACCTTCCTAAGCGTCGGCCGGGGGCGACTGAACAGTCCGTCGTCGTGTGGGAACGTCGAGAAGGGAACAGGCCGCCACCTGAAGGCTGCCGTTCGATCCAGGGGCGCACAAACATGGTCCGACTGCCGGTCAGGCTGACAGGACTTGCCGCCGTTGCAATCCTCGCCGCATCGCTCGGCGGTTGCGCCGACGGCGTGGAACTCAACGGCAAGGTCTTCGACTGGCTCGGCGTCAGCCCGGCGGCGCTGGAGGCCTCCAAGCGCGAGGACAAGCTGCCCGACCGCGCCGGCCTCGTCATGCCGCCCGACTTCAACCGCCTGCCCGCGCCCGGCAGCGAGCCGCCGCCGCAGGAAACCGCCACGGCGGCCTGGCCCGACGATCCCGACAAGCGCAAGGCGCGCACCGAAGCGGAGCGCAAGCGCCTGCATCTCGCCTACTGCCGCGGCGAGCTCAACTGGAAAGACCGGGCGATGGCCAACAAGGACGGCGTGCAGCAGAACCGCAGCCCGTACGGCCCCTGTCCGTCGCTGTTCGGCGGCGTGAAGAACGTCATCAACAACGCCGAGTGAGGAGAGGCCGCTTGGGCAAGGTTCCGCGGCCCGCATCTCCGGCAGAATCTCCGGCAGACCTGAACATTAAGCCCTTGTCATTTGACTTCCGCCTGCGTGGGCCCAACAACTCGCGCAGTGACGCCGCTGCGATGCGCGCGGTCCCGGCCTGTGCTCGCGCGCGGGCGCTGCAACACCCGGTGAGGATCAACAGACATGACCACGACGGGGGCCTTGCGCCGACACCTTCGCCTCGCTTTCTCCCTCCTGTCACTGATGGCACTGACCATGTTCATTGACACCTTCGCAAGTCTCGGGGCCCGCGCCGCGGGCGCGGCCAGCGAGTTCGCGCTCGCCAACGGCATGCGCGTCGTCGTCGTTCCCGACCATCGCGCGCCCGTCGTGACGCACATGGTCTGGTACCGCGTCGGCGCCGCCGACGAGAAGCCCGGCGTGTCCGGCATCGCCCACTTCCTCGAGCACCTGATGTTCAAGTCGACGGACAAGATCCCGTCGGGCGAGTTCTCCAAGATCGTCTCGCGCCTGGGCGGGCAGGACAACGCCTTCACCGCGCAGGACGCCACCGCCTACTTCCAGCGCATCTCCAAGGAGCGCCTCAAGACGGTGATGGAGATGGAGGCCGACCGCATGGTCCACCTCAAGCTCGACGAGAAGGAGGTGCTGACGGAGCGCGACGTCATTCTCGAGGAGCGCCGCTCGCGCGTCGACAACAACCCGGCCAGCATCCTCGACGAGCAGATGGGCGCCGAGCTGCACCTCAATCACCCCTATCGCATCCCGGTGATCGGCTGGGAGCACGAGATGGCCAAGCTGTCGCGCGAGGACGCGCTCGCCTTCTACAAGCGCTACTACGCGCCCAACAACGCCATCCTCGTCGTGACGGGTGACGTCACGCCGGACGAGGTGCGCAGCCTCGCGGACGCCACCTACGGCAAGATCCCCGCCAACCCGGCCGTGGCGCCGACGCCGCGGCCGATGGACCCCGAGCCGCGCGCGGCGCGCCGCGTCGAGCTCAAGGATGCGCGCGCCGGCAAGGCGTCGATCTATCGCCACTACTCGACCCCGAGCTACACGACGGCGGCGCCGGGCGAGGCCGAGGCGCTCGATCTGCTCATGCGTGTCGCCGGCGCCGGGCCGACGAGCCGGCTCTACAAGGCGCTGGTC
>JBFWWW010000183.1:0-8211 GCA_050245975.1 Hyphomicrobiaceae bacterium | reverse complement strand
CCCATCGCGTCGAGGTATTCGCGCGCCAGCTGGCGCAGCACCTGGATGGCGGCGACGTCCTGCACCAGGTTCATGCCGATGCCGAGGCTGAGATCGATCCACTTCACGCCCTGGGCGGCGGAGAGGAGCACCTCGAGCAGCGACACCGTGACCTTGAAGCCGAGCGAGTCCCAGCCGGGCAGGTTGGCGGAGGCGCGGCGCAGGATGGGCACGCCCTGCTCGGTGAAATAGGCGGCGAGGCGGTCGATGTACTGCTGGTTGTGGACGTTCTTGTCGACGGGATAGTCGCGCGAGTGCTGGATCAGCTCCTCAATGCTCTTGATGGTGCCCCACGTCCAGCCGCCGGCGAGCGCGAACTCCCACGGCAGGCGCGCGTCCTCGTCGTTGTTGTCGGTGCCGACGGCGGCGCTGGTGGCCTCGTTGAGGGAGCGCGCGCCCTTGAGACCGTGCGCCACCAGCGGATAGCCGTTGAGATAGGACACGCCGGCCTTGCGGCTGCGCTCCACGGCGTCGGCGGCCTTCGCGTACTCCGACTTGCGCGTGTAGGTGTCGGTGAGGACGTACCAGCGGTCGGGACGGAGGTCCTCGGAGTGCTTGATGTGGTCGACGGTCTGGTCGACCAGCGCGTGCCCGACCTGCGGCACGATCTGGATGCGGCCTTCCTTTTCCGCGGCCTCGTTGCGCAGCGCGGCGTATTTCATCTTCGGCTGCGCGCGGTGGTAGGCGATGGCCTCGTCGATGGCGCCGGCGTGCTCCAGCTCCTTGCCGGTCGGCCACAGCCGCAGCACCTCCCGCCGCTGGGCGAGAAAATAGTCCCAGTCCCACTGCTTCATGCTGAGTTCGATGCCAGCCAGCATACCGAGCTTGCCTTTCGCAACTTGTTCTGCTTTGCAGAACTTATTTGATTGATCCCAGTCTCCGGGGCGCTATACTCCCCGTGTGGGCCTTTTCATATACGGCAATTCCGGCCAAATCAAATATTCTGCAATGTAGAATGGACGTCATCATATGCCCCACCCGTGCTCGTGCCGCCGCGGCACGCCGCGTCCGCGAAGATCCGGTGCCTTTCGGTCGGTGTCTTCGGGCCTGCGCGAGCGACGCGCCGGGAGCCGGTGCTCGGAAGACCCAGCAAAATCGAGAGGTTCTGCAATGTAGAACAACGATATGGCGCGATACATATTGACTTTACGTGGTATGAGAGAAATAACATTCAAGCAATTCGGATATCGTTCCGCATTGCAGAATAGAGATTGACCATGGCGCAAGACCGCAATCGTTTCATTGCCTCCGTTGCCGGAACGCTCGAATTGCTCGAAGTGCTGGGCGAGACGCCGGGCCCGATGTCGCTCACCGCCCTCGCGAACGCGACGGGCCGGCCGAAGAGCAGCGTGCACCGCGCGCTGTCGACGCTGCTGAGCGTCGGCTTCGTCGAGCAGGACGCGCAGACCTCGCAGTATCGCCTGACGCTCAAGATGTGGCGCATCGGCATGGCGGCACTGGCGGACCTCGACATCGTCAAGGTCGCGCGGCCGCAGCTCGAGGAGCTGATGGCGGCGACCGACGAGACCGTGCATCTGTCGGTGCTCGATCCGTCGGGCAACGTCATCTACATCGCCAAGGTGGAGAGCCCGCGCTCGATCCGCGTGCAGACGCAGCTCGGCAAGCTCAACAAGTCGTGGGCGACGGCGACCGGCCGCGCCATCATCGCCTTCCGTCCCGACGTCGTCGATCGCGTGCTCGACCGTCCGCTGGAGCGCAATACGCCCAACACGGTCACCGACCCGCAGCGCATCCGTACGCTGCTGTCGGAAGTGGCCAAGAAGGGCGTCGCCATCACCAAGGCCGAGAACCATCCGGAGATGGGCGGCATCGCCGCGCCGATCCGGCAGCACAACGGCGACGTGGTGGCCTCGTGCGGCATCGCCATCCCGGTGTTCCGCATGGACCGCAAGCTCGTCGACCGCAGCGTGCCGCTGGTGATCGCCGCCGCCGCCACGATCTCCGAGCAGCTCGGATACCGGGCCGGCGAGCCGAAGCTGAGGCGGCATGGCTCCTGATATCCGCGCGCGCGCCCCGCATCGGCCGGCGCGCAGGCCCATCAAACCGCAGCAGGACGCGTAGAGAATGGATTTTTCGCTGACATTTGATCAGCAGATGCTGGTGGATGCTGCGCGCAAGATGGTGGAGGCGCACATCCAGCCGGTGCTGGAGGCCAACGACGCCAACCGCCCGCTGCCGAAGGCGGCCGTGCTGCAGATCATGCAGAAGGCGGCCGAGCTGGGGCTGACCTCGGCGCGCATTCCGGCCGAGGAGGGCGGCGCCGGGCTCGGGGCTCTCGACTACGGCCTGATGGCGGAGCAGATCCCGCCCTGCGTGGCGCTCATCCTGCAGCCGCACGAGGCGACGACGACGCGCATCCATCTCGGCGGCACGCCCGAGCATCGCGAGCGCTGGGTGCCCGATCTCGTCGCGGGGCGCAGGATCGCGTGCACGGGCAGCACGGAGCCCGACGTCGGCTCCGATCCGCGCGGCGTCAAGACGCGCGTGACGCAGGAGGGAAAGCAGCTCGTCATCAACGGGCGCAAGCTGTGGATCTCCAACGCCACGGTGTGCGACGTGATGAACGTGACGTGCCGCATGGCGAAGGCGGACGGCACGTCGAGCCTGGTGCGCGTCATGGTGGACCGGGCCGAGTCGGAGTTCGAGACGCGCGAGGTGCACCTGCTGGGCCTCAAGCAGTCGCCGCACGGCGAGGTGGTGTTCGACGACTGCCGCGTGCCGGTGGCGAACCTGTGCCCGGACACCGGCGACACGGCGAAGCTGCTCACGCTGACGTGGCTCGCCAACCGGCCGCTGGTCGGGCTCATGGCCGTCAACCTGGCGCAGAAGGCGCTCGACCTGGCGGTCGACTACGCCAAGGTGCGCAAGCAGTTCGGCCGCGCCATCGGCGCCTTCCAGCTCATCCAGCAGGACCTCGCGGACATCCACACGGCGGTCGTGACGAGCCGCCTCGTCTGCTACCACGCGCTGGCCGCGATCGACCGCGGCGAGCGGGCCAACGGCCTGTCGGCGATGGCCAAGCGCTACGCGGTCGATGCGTGCGACCGGGCGATCGCGCTGGCGATGCGCGTGCACGGCGCCATGGGCCTCAGCGAGGAGCTGGGGCTGGAGCGCATGGCGCGCGACGTGCGCATGATTTCCATTCCCGACGGGACGCCGGGAATCCTCACCCTCATCCACGGCCGCGAGCTGACGGGCCTCGACCCGTTCCGCGGCTGACAGGCGACCGGGAGCTTGCAGCACGTGACCAGCGCATCTGACGCCATCAAGGACATCGGACCATTGGCGGGCATCCGCGTGCTCGATCTCGGATCGACGGTGGCCGGCCCGTTCTGCGCGCGGCTGCTGGCCGACTTCGGCGCCGACGTGGTCAAGGTCGAGGACGTCGGCGGCGATCCGGTGCGCGCGCTGGGCGAGACGGTGGACGGCAAGTCGCTCTACGCGGCGACGATCCTGCGCAACAAGCGCATCGTCGCCGTCGATCTGCGCAAGCCGGAGGGGCAGGCGCTGGTGCGCCGCCTGGTGCCGCACTTCGACGTGGTGGTGGAGAACTTCCGTCCCGGCATGCTGGAGAAATGGGGGCTCGGCTACGCCGACCTCGCCAAGGTGAAGCCCGATCTCGTGATGACGCGCATCAGCGGCTTCGGGCAGACGGGCCCGATGTCGCAGCGGCCGGGCTACGGCGTGATCGGCGAGGCGATGAGCGGGCTGCGCGAGATGATCGGCGAGCCGGACCGCGCGCCCTCGCGCGTCGGCCTGCCGCTGACCGACTACATCACGGCGACCTATGCCGCCTTCGGCACCGTCATGGCGATCATGGCGCGGCAGAAGACGGGGGTGGGCCAGTGCGTCGATGCCGCGCTCTACGAGGGCGCGTTCAGCTTCATGGAAGCCTCAGTCCCCGCCTACGCCAAGACCGGCAAGATGCCGAAGCGCGCGGGCTCGCGGCTGCCCAACAGCGCGCCCAACAGCCTCTATACGACGCGCGACGGCAAGCACATCCACATCGCCGCGCTCGCCGACCAGGTCTATCGCCGGCTGGCGGTCGCCATGGGCAAGCCGGAGCTCGGCACCGATCCGCGCTTTGCCGAGCAGGGCGCGCGAGCAAGGAACGTCGATCTCATCGACGACATCGTCGGCAAATGGACCGCCTCGCTCGACCTCGACGAGATCGAGCGGCGGCTCGAGGCGGAGAGCGTGCCGGCAAGCCGCATCTTCACGATGGCGGACATCTTCGAGCACGAGCACTACCGCGCGCGCAACATGCTGGTGGAGGTGCCCGACGACGACGTCGGCTCGGTCACGCTCGCGGGCGTGATGCCGAAGCTGTCGGCGACACCCGGAAAGATCCGCTGGTCCGGCCACCGCAACGGCCAGGACACGCGGCAGGTGCTCGAGGAGCTGCTGCACATGCCGCAGCAGGAGATCGATGCGCTGGCGCGCGACGGCGTGATCGGCTGCGACCACACCGCATCGACGACGAAGCGTTCACGGCGGGCCTAGCCGCCAAAGCCCGGCGCGCTGTCGCCGGTATTCGAAAGGGCAGATCATGCAGAAATTTCGCGCCTATCGCGTTCACACCGTGGACGGCAAGCCCGTCTGCCGGTTCGAGGAGCTGTCGCTCGACGATCTCGATCCGGGCCCGGTCGTGATCAAGACCGCATACTCGGCGGTGACGTACAAGGACGCGATGGCGGCGCGCGGCGTCGGCAAGAACGTGCGCACGGAGCGTCCCTGCGTCACCGGCGTCGATCTCTCCGGCGAGGTGGTGTCCTCGAGCGACGCGCGCTTCAAGGCCGGCGACAAGGTGGTGGTGACGAACTACAAGCTCGGCGTCGACCAGGACGGCGGCTATGCCGACTATGCGCGCGTGCCGGCCGACTGGATCGTGCCGCTGCCGCAGGGGCTGTCGCTCTACGAGGCCATGGCGCTCGGCACCTCGGGGCTGACGGCGGCGCTTGCGGTCGACCGGCTGGAAAAGGCGGGGCTCAAGCCGGAGCAGGGCGGCGTCGGCGTGTCGGGCTCGACGGGCGGGGTGGGGAGCCTCGCCGTCGATATGTTCGCCAGGCGCGGCTACGACGTCACGGCCATCACCGGCAAGAGCGACCAGAACGATTTCCTGCGCGCGATCGGCGCCAAGACGATCATGTCGAGCAAGGACCTGCTCGCCGACACCTCGCCGCTGGTGCCGAAGATGCTGTGGGCCGGCGCGCTCGACAACGTGGGCGGCGCCTATCTCGACCGCATCGCGGCGCGGCTGAAGCCGTTCGGCAAGGTGGCGGTGGCGGGCATGGCGGTAGGCTTCGAGCTGCAGACGACGGTGCTGCCGCTCATCCTGCGCTCGATCGACATCATGGGCATCAACGTCTCGCGCCAGCTGGCGATGCCCGAGCGGCGCCGCCTCTGGGAGCGGCTCGGCAGCGACCTCAAGCCGGCGCATCTCGACAAGATCGCGCGGCCGATCGCCTTCGAGGCGCTCGACACGGCGATGGACCGCTTCTTCAAGGTGACCACCATCGGACGCGTCGTGGTGGAGGTGGGAGAGAAGGCTCCGGCCTGATCACCACATCGGCTGTTCGACACAGCGCCTGATCATCACATCGGCCTGTTCACATCATCGAGAACTCGCGCCCGTCGCGTCGATTGCGGCGGGCGCCGCATTTTGGCCAAATGACGCTCTAACCTTCGAGCGGATTTCATTTCTTCCTTCAACGCGACGGAACGCTGCCGTCCGACGGCCGTTATTCCCCTTCCTTTCCCATCAGCAGAGACACCGATCCTGACAGGAACTGGCACAGTCGTCCCGTAAGTCGCGCTCCCAACGAGACCGCGACCGCAGCGCGACAGTCATCGAACATGCGAGGAGCCCATGGCGCAGCCACTTCAATCCGAGACCCGCACGCGGACACCGAGCGCGGCGCACGGCAGGCCCGAGGGCCAGGACGCGCGGCTGTTCGAGACCCGCAACGTGTCGCTCGATCTCGCGCGGCCGCTCAGCCCGGAAGACATGGTCGTGCAACCCATGGAGGATGCCAGCCCCACCAAGTGGCATCTCGCGCACGTCACCTGGTTCTTCGAGACGTTCATCCTGGCGCGGCACCTGCCGGGCTATCGCGTCTTCGACGAGGACTTCAACTACTGCTTCAACTCCTACTACGAGAGCCAGGGGCCGCGGCAGCCGCGCCCCTATCGCGGCCTGCTGACGCGGCCGTCGTCGGAGCGCGTGCTCGACTATCGCGCGCATGTTGACGCGGCGCTGGGCACGCTGTTCGCGCGCGGCATCGCCGACGATCCCGTCATCGCAGGGCTGATCGAGACCGGCATCAACCACGAGCAGCAGCACCAGGAGCTGTTGCTGACCGACATCCTGTCGCTGTTCGCCGCGAGCCCGCTGCGGCCGGCCTATCGCGCGCGCCGGCCGCGCAGCGAGCAGCCGGCGGAGTCCGGGACGCGCTACATCGAATTCCCCGGCGGCATCGTCGATGTCGGATACGGCGGCGACGGCTTCTCCTGGGACAACGAGAGCCCGCGCCACAAGGCGCTGCTGCAGCCGTTCGGCCTCGCCGACCGGCTGGTGACCAATGCCGAATGGCTGGCCTTCATGGCCGACGGCGGCTATTCGACCGCCGCGCACTGGCTGGCGGACGGGTGGGCGACGGTCAACCGGCTGGGCTGGGAGGCGCCGCTCTACTGGGAACAGCGGGACGGACAGTGGCTCGCCATGTCGCTCGAAGGCCTGCTGCCGGTCGAGCCGGCGGCGCCGGTCGCGCACGTCAGCTACTACGAGGCCGACGCGTTCGCGCGCTGGGCCGGCAAGCGGCTGCCGACCGAGTTCGAATGGGAGACGGCGGCGCACACGGTGCCCGTCTCCGGCAACACGCTCGACACGAGCGCGCTGCGGCCGCTGCCGGCGCCGCGCGGCGACGGCCTGCGCCAGATGTTCGGCGACGTGTGGGAGTGGACGCAGAGCGCCTATCTGCCCTATCCGGGCTACCGGCCGCCGGCCGGCGCGCTCGGCGAGTACAACGGCAAGTTCATGGTGAGCCAGCAGGTGCTGCGCGGCAGCTCGTGCGCCACCCCGCGCGGACACTCGCGCCGGATCTACCGCAACTTCTTCTATCCCCATCAGCGCTGGCAGTTCATGGGACTGCGGCTCGCATCGGAGATCGCCTGAATGTCCCGCATCCGCAAGATCGAGCAGGCCGAGCGCGCGGCCGGGCCGGAGCAGAGCGCGTTCGCCATGGCCGTGTGCCAGGGCCTCGCGCGGCCGCAGAAGACGCTGCCGTGCCGCTATTTCTACGACGCGGCGGGCAGCGAGCTGTTCGAGCAGATCACGGAGCTGCCGGAGTACTATCCGACGCGGACGGAGGCCGGCATTCTCGCCGCCCATGCCGCTGAGATGGCGGCGGGCGTGCCGGACGGCAGCGTGCTGGTCGAGCTCGGCTCGGGGTCGAGCGTGAAGACGGAGATCCTGCTCAGGGAATTGCCGGGGCTTGCCGCCTACGTCCCGCTCGACGTGTCGCCGAGCGCGCTCGACGGCGCCAAGCGCCGGCTTGCGAGCCGCTTTCCCGCGCTCGACGTGCACCCCATCGTCGGCGACTTCTGGCATCCGGTGCAGTTTCCGGCGGCTCTCGCCGGGCGCGCGAAGACCGGGTTCTTCCCCGGCTCGACGATCGGCAACCTCACGCCGGTCGAGGCCGTGCGGCTGTTGAGCGTCGTGCGCTCAAGTCTCGGCCGCGGCAGCCGGCTCATCATCGGCGTCGATCTCAGGAAGGACGGGGGCGTGCTGGTGCGGGCCTACGACGATGCGGCGGGCGTGACGGCAGCGTTCAACCTCAACCTGCTGGCGCGCATCAATCGCGAGCTGGGCGGCACGTTCGACCTCGATGCCTTCCGGCACCGCGCGCTCTACAACCGGCGCGACGGGCGCATCGAGATGCATCTCGTCAGCACGCGGGACCAGAGCGCGAGCGTGTGCGGGCGCGCGTTCCGCTTCGCGGCGGACGAGACGATCCACACCGAGAATTCCTACAAGTATTCGCTGGAGCAGTTCCGCGACCTGGCCGGGTCGGCCGGCTGGACGGCAGGCCGGGTGTGGACGGACGCGGAGCGCCTGTTCAGCGTCCACGAATTGCTCGGGTAGCGTTTTCC
>JBFWWW010000182.1:0-8215 GCA_050245975.1 Hyphomicrobiaceae bacterium | reverse complement strand
CCTCGGTGATGCCGGTGATCTTGATGTCCATCTGCAGGGAGGTGATGCCCTTCTCGGTGCCGGCCACCTTGAAGGCCATGTCGCCCAGATGGTCCTCGTCGCCGAGGATGTCGGACAGCACGGCGAACGAGTTGCCTTCCTTGATCAAGCCCATGGCGATGCCCGCCACCGGCCGCTTCAGCGGCACGCCGGCATCCATCAGCGCCAGCGAGCTGCCGCAGACGGTCGCCATCGAGGACGAGCCGTTGCTCTCCGTGATCTCGGAGACGATGCGGACCGTGTAGGGGAACTCCTCCTGCGAGGGCATGAGCGGATGCACCGCGCGCCAGGCAAGCTTGCCGTGGCCGATCTCGCGCCGGCCGGTGAAGCCGGTGCGGCCGGTCTCGCCGACGGAGAAGGGCGGGAAGTTGTAGTGCAGCAGGAAGCGCTCCTTGCGGGTGCCTTCCAGCGCATCGACGAACTGCTCGTCCTCGCCGGTGCCGAGCGTGGCGACGACGAGGGCCTGCGTCTCGCCGCGCGTGAAGAGCGCCGAGCCGTGCGTGCGCGGCAGCACATGCACTTCAGACACGATCGGGCGCACGGTCTTCAGGTCGCGGCCGTCGATGCGCTTGCCGGTGCGAATGATGTCGCCGCGGACGATCTCCTGCTCCAGCCCCTTGAAGACGGAGCCGAGCAGAACCTGCTCGCTCGCATCCGCATCCGCCGGCAGCAGCTCCTTGATCCTGGAGGAGGCGGCCGAGACCATCTCCTGCCGCTTCTGCTTCTGCGGCGTGGAGAAGGCCGCGCGCAGGTCGGCCTCGGCAAGCGACTTCACCTTGTCGACGTACTTCGACTTGTCGGGGGCCTTGAAGTCCCACGGCTCGCGGGCGGCCTTCTCGGCCAGCCGGATGATGGCGTCGATGACCGGTTGGAAGCCGCGCTGGCCGAACATCACGGCCTCGAGCATCTGCTTCTCGGACAGCTCCTTGGCTTCCGACTCGACCATCATCACGGCATCGACGGTGCCGGCGACCACGAGGTCGAGCGAGCTCAGCGCCATCTCGTCGAGCATGGGGTTGAGGACGAACTTGTCGTCGATCAGGCCGACGCGGGCGGCGCCGATGGGCCCGAGAAAGGGAACGCCGGACAGCGTGAGCGCGGCCGAAGCGGCCACCAGGGCGACGATGTCGGGGTCGTTCTCGAGATCGTGCGACAGCACGGTCACGATGATCTGCGTCTCGTGCTTGAAGCCGTCCACGAACAGCGGGCGGATCGGGCGGTCGATGAGGCGCGAGGTGAGCGTCTCCTTCTCGCTCGGGCGGCCTTCGCGCTTGAAAAAGCCGCCTGGGATCTTGCCGGCGGCGTAGGTCTTCTCCTGGTAGTTCACGGTCAGCGGGAAGAAGTCGATTCCCGGCTTGGCGGATTTTTCCGCGACCACGGTCGCGAGCACGCTCGTCTCGCCATACTGGGCAAGGACGGCGGCGTCGGCCTGGCGGGCGAGGCGGCCGGTCTCGAGGGTCAGCCGGCGGCCGCCCCATTCAATCTCTACAGTGTGCCTGTCAAACATATCGGGTTATCCGTTTCGGTCGTTCGTTTCGATCTTTTCTGCGGTCGGTCTTGCGGGATGTGCACCGGCAGCGGGCGGGCCACATCGGTCGCGTCCTCAGGACGCGGGGTTGGGTTTTTCCGGTTCGCCCGCGGCAAACCGGAATGACCGTGCGGCAAAACAGGAAACCGCACGGCGGAGGATGCGGAAGCGCGTTGCCGCGATCCCGTTCAACGGCGGATTCCAAGCCGCTCGATGATCTTCTGGTAGCGTCCCTGGTCTTTCGACTTCACGTGGTCGAGAAGACGGCGGCGCTGGCTCACCATCTTGAGCAGACCGCGGCGGGAGTGGTTGTCTTTCTTGTGTTCCTTGAAGTGCTCGGTGAGACCGTTGATGCGCTCGGTCAGAAGCGCGATCTGCACTTCGGGGGAGCCGGTATCGCCGGACTTGAGGGCATATTCCTTGATGAGCTCAGCTTTGCGCTCGACGGCAAGCGACATCGGGTTGTCCTTTCTGAAAGAGATGGATCGGCGGAACGCCAGAGCGCTCGCCATTGGCGGCCTGAGCCGGGATGTCGTCCAGCAGGGTCGCAGGGAGCCGCGCGGCCTCGGCCGCCCGGATCGCCGGGTTATACACGAAACGCGGGCCCAGGCGAGCGGAAATTTGGAACGGACAGAGAACGTCAGGCGTCACTGAAGTTGAAGACGCGGGTGGGGCGGAATTCGCCGCGGGCGAGCTCGCCGAGCGCGATCAGGCGCCCCTTGGAGGTGGCAAAAGCCATGCCCGAGAGGACCGGCGCATCCCGGCCGCGGACGAGCACGGCCTGCCCGCGGGCGAGGCGTGCCGCATCGGAGGAGCTGAGCGTCAGGCCGATGAGGTCCTGCAGGGCATCCTCGGCCGGCAGCAGCGGCGGCAGCTCGGCTGCCTCCGCGTCGAGCTGCCCGATCGTGATCGCCCGGCTCTCGTCGAAGGCGCCCACGCGCACCCGGCGCAGGGCGCAGACATGGCCGAAGCATCCAAGCTCACGCCCGAAATCCCGCGCCAGCGCGCGCACGTACGTTCCCTTGCCGCAGGTGGCCTCGAACACGGCCGTATCGGCGTCCGGCATTTCGACGAGCTGCAATTCGTCGATGACGACCGGCCGCGGCTCGAGGACGACGGTCTCGCCGTCGCGGGCCAGGTCGTAGGCGCGCTCGCCGTCGATCTTGAGCGCCGAGAACGCCGGCGGCACCTGCAGGATCTCGCCGATGAAGCGCGGCAGCATGGCCTCGATCCCGGAACGGGCCGGCCGGAGCGGGCTCGTTTCGCGCGCCGGGCCCTCGGTGTCGTCGGTCGAGGTCTCGACACCCCAGCGAACGGTGAAGCGGTAGACCTTCTCGCCGTCGACGGCGAACGGCACGGTCTTGGTCGCCTCGCCGAGCGCGATCGGCAAAACACCGGTCGCGAGCGGGTCGAGCGTGCCGGCATGACCGGCCTTCTGGGCGTTGTAGGCGCGCCGTACGCGGCCGACGGCCTGCGTCGACGTCATGCCCGCCGGCTTGTCGAGAATGAGCCAGCCGTGAACGGGGTTGCCTTTCCTGCGCCGAGCCATGGGTCGCTGCTTCGCTGCTCAGGAGTTGTCGATGTCGCGCCGCACGGCGCCGGAGGCGAGCAGGCGGTCGATGCGCTCGGCCTCCTCGAACGTCTCGTCGCGCCGGAAGCGGATGTCGGGGGCGAACTTCAGGTTCACGGCGTGGGCGATCTCGCCACGGATGAAGCGCTTGTTGCGATCGAGCGCGGCGAGCACGGGGCCGGCGTCCGCGCCGCCCAGGGGCAGGACGTAGATCGTGGCGAGCCTCAGGTCGGGCGACAGCCGCACCTCCGGCACGGTGATGACGTGAGCGGCGATCACGTCGTCGTGGATCTCGCCGCGCGTCAGCATCTCCGCGAATTTGTGCCGGATCAGCTCGCCGACGCGAAGCTGCCGCTGGGATGGGCCTGTGCCGGCAGGCCGCCGCTTGTCACGCACTTCCGGGCTCCGCCAGGGGTTTGAGCCGCCCGGACGCGGGTTGCGTGCGTCCGGGCGGGAAGTCCTACAGCTTGCGCTGGACCGTCTCGACGTTGAAGCACTCGATGACGTCGCCGGCGCGGATGTCCTGATAGTTGGCGAACGCCATGCCGCACTCCTGGCCGGCCGGCACCTCGCGCACTTCGTCCTTGAAGCGCTTGAGCGTCGAGAGCGTGCCCTCGTGGATCACGACGTTGTCGCGGATGAGACGCACCTTGGCGCCGCGCTCGACCTTGCCTTCCGTCACGCGGCAGCCGGCAACCTTGCCGATCTTGGTGATGTTGAACACCTCCATGATCTGCGCGTTGCCGAGGAAGATCTCGCGGATCGTCGGCGCCAGCAGGCCGGACATGGCCGCTTTCACGTCATCCACGAGATCGTAGATGATGTTGTAGTAGCGGATTTCCACGCCCTGCTGGTCGGCGACGGCCTTGGCCTGCGCGTTGGCGCGGACGTTGAAGCCGACGACGACCGCGTTCGACGCGCTGGCGAGCGCGATGTCCGATTCGGTGATGCCGCCGACGCCGGAGTGCACGATGCGCGCCTCCACCTCGTCGGTGCCGAGCTTCTTCAGGGCGCCGGCGATGGCTTCCACCGAGCCCTGCACGTCGCCCTTGACGACGAGCGGGAACTCCTTGCGCTCGGCATCCTTGAGCTGCTGCATCATCTGCTCGAGCGTGCGCGACGTGCCGGCGGAGCCGAGCGCCTCGCGGCGCTTGCGCACGCGGTAGTCGGTGATCTCGCGGGCACGCGCCTCGTCCTCGACGACGGCGAACTGGTCGCCGGCCTCGGGCGCCGAGTTGAAGCCCAGGACCTCGACCGGGACCGACGGCCCGGCTTCCGCGACATTCTCGCCGCGATCGTCGATGAGCGCGCGCACGCGTCCCCACGCCATGCCCGCGACGACGATGTCGCCGGGCCTGAGCGTGCCGCGCTGCACGAGCATGGTGCCGACCGGGCCGCGGCCGCGCTCCAGCTTGGCCTCGATGACCACGCCGTCGGCGGGGCGGGCGGGATTGGCCCTGAGGTCGAGCAGCTCGGCCTGCAGCGTGATGGCCTCGAGCAGCTTGTCGAGGCCGGTGCGCTTGAGGGCGGAGACTTCCACCTCCAGCGTCTCGCCCGACATGCTTTCGACGATCACCGAGTGCTGCAGCAGCTCGGTGCGCACGCGGTTCGGGTCGGAGGCCGGCTTGTCGATCTTGTTGATGGCGACGATGAGCGGGACGCCGGCGGCCTTGGCGTGATTGATGGCCTCGATCGTCTGCGGCATGACGCCATCGTCGGCCGCGACCACCAGAACGACGATGTCCGTCACCTTGGCGCCGCGGGCGCGCATGGCGGTGAACGCCTCGTGGCCCGGCGTGTCGATGAACGTCACCTTGTTGCCGTTCGGCGTCGTCACCTGATAGGCGCCGATGTGCTGCGTGATGCCGCCGGCCTCGCCCGCGACCACGTTGGTCTGGCGGATGGCGTCGAGCAGCGAGGTCTTGCCGTGGTCGACGTGGCCCATGATGGTGACCACGGGCGCGCGCGGCTCCAGCTTCTCCTCGGCGTCGGTGGCGCCGATGAAGCCTTCCTCGACGTCGGCCTCGGACACGCGCTTGGGCGTATGGCCGAATTCCTGCACGACGAGCTCGGCGGTGTCGGCGTCGATGACGTCGTTGATCTTGTGCATCGCGCCCTGCTTCATCAGCAGCTTGATGACGTCGACCGAGCGCTCCGTCATGCGGTTGGCGAGTTCCTGGATGGTGATGACCTCGGGGATGATCACCTCGCGCATGATCTTCTCGCGCGGCTGCAGGATGCCCATCGTCTTCAGGCGCTCGCGCTCGCGCTTGCGCTTGAGCGAGGCGAGCGAGCGCTCGCGCTGCTGCTCGTCGAAGGCGTTGTTGATGGTGAGCTTGACGCGCTCGCGCCGGTCGTCGACGGCGGGCTTGACCGGTGCGCGGACGACCTTGGCGTTGCCGCCCTTCTTCTTCGACTTGAGATCGTCGTCGGCCTCGGCCTCGGCCGTGAGGCGGCCGGGACGGCGCACGGGCGCCTCGGCCGGCTTGCGCGCGGCGTCCGGCTTGGCCTTGGCATCGCGCGCCTCGGCGGCGGCGGCCGGCGCCGGCTGCGGCGCAGCGGCGGGCGGCGAGGATGGGGCGGTCTCGGCGCGCTGCCGGGTCTCGGCGGCGAGGCGCTGCTCCTCGGCCTCCTGCTGGCGGCGCAGCTCCGCGGCGCGCACCTCGGCTTCCGCGCGCTCGCGCGATTCGATCTCGGCGCGGCCACGCTCGGCCTCGAGCGCGCGACGCCGTGCATCCATCTCGTCGGTCGAGAGGCTGCCGGTGCGTGCGGCCGGGGCGTCCGTCGTCGTTGCCGTCGTGTCCTGGAGCGACGTGTCGGCCTCGCCTCCCGCGCCGCCGATCGTCCGCTTCTTCTTCTTCTCGACGACAACCGACTTGGAGCGGCCATGACTGAAGCTCTGCCGGACGTGTCCCGATTCGACAGTGCGCTTGAGGCTGAGCGGCTTGCGACCGCCCGCCGCCGTCTTGTCGGTAGATTCCTTGGTCTCGCTCATGCCTTTTCCGTGTTCGATCCTTCAGATGGCCCGATAGCCGCGGTCACGTCCGTCCCCGACCTATAGCGGTCGAGACGCACGGCCTCGTCCAGGAGCCTGCGGCTGGCGCCACCCTCGGTGAGCGCAGCATGTACCACATTTGGCCTGCCGATGGCCAAACTCAATTCCGACGCCGTCAATAAGCGGCCCAAAGGCCCGGCGTCCGGGCCGGGAAATGCAGAGTTTCCGGCTCGCGCCGCGAACCTGCGGTCCAGCTTTTCCACGCCGTCGCGGCCGGCATCGGCGGCGTGCACCAGGGCGATGGCCTCGCCGCGCTCGATCGCGGTCTCGACTTTTGCGGTGCCGCAAACGACGAGCCCCGACTTGTTGGCGAGACTGAACGCCTCTTCCAGACGCCGTTGCAACAGGCGATCGACCAGGTCCGGCAGGCCGGCGTCCGCCGTGACGCTGCGCTTGAGGCTGCGGGCGAAAACGCCCTTGCGGACGGCATCCGCCACCGACGTGCGCGTTGCCGAAATCCATACCCCGCGACCGGGAAGCTTGCGCGCGACGTCAGGGACGATGCTGCCGGCGGGGTCCGCGACGAAGCGGATGAGCCGCTCGATGGGCTGTTCGGTGCGCGACAGAGCACAGAGGCGGGACTGCGCGTCCCGCGCTCCGTCAAGTCCGGGCCTGCCCTTCAAACCGGCGCGCGCCACGTTCCTGTCTGCTCCGTCGCATTGTCCGGCTCAGACCTTGGCCGGTGCGGGCTCGGCAGGCGCTGCCGCCTGCTCGGCTGCCGCCGCAGCGGCGGCTTCGGCAGCCGCCCGCATGTTGGCCAGGTCTTCCTCGGTGATCCAACCGGCCGCGACGCGCGCGGCCATGATGAGGTCCTCGGCTTCCGTCTTGCCGACGTCGAAACCGGCCAGCACGCCCTTGTGACGCACGGGCTCGGCATCCTTTTCCTTCTTGCGCTCGGTCCAGCCGAGCAGGTCGTCGGTGGCGCAGTCCGCCAGGTCTTCCATCGACTTGATGCCGTTCTCGCCGAAGGCGACCAGCATGGCCGAGTTCACGCCCTTGAGGCCGGCGAGGTCGTCCGACACGCCGAGCTCCTTGCGGCGGGCTTCGCGCTCCGCTTCCTGCTTCTCCAGGAATTCGCGCGCGCGCGTCTGGATCTCGCCCGCCGTCTCCTCGTCGAAGCCTTCGATGTGGCCGATCTCGCCGGCATCGACGTAGGCCACCTCCTCGACGGTCTCGAAGCCTTCGGTCGCCAGAAGCTGGGCGATGACCTCGTCGACGTCGAGCGCATCCATGAAGAGCTGCGAACGCTCGGTGAATTCCTTCTGCCGGCGCTCGGATTCCTCCTGCTCGGTCAGGATGTCGATGTCCCAGCCGGTGAGCTGCGAGGCGAGGCGCACGTTCTGGCCGCGCCGGCCGATGGCAAGCGAGAGCTGGCTCTCGGGCACCACGACCTCGATGCGGTTGCTGTCCTCGTCGAGGACGACCTTGGTCACCTCGGCGGGCGCCAGCGCGTTGACGATGAACGTCGCCGCGTCGTTGTTCCACTGGATGATGTCGACTTTCTCGCCCTGCAGCTCGGCAACCACCGCCTGCACGCGCTGTCCACGCATGCCGACGCAGGCGCCGACCGGATCGATGGCGCTGTCCTTCGACAGCACGGCGATCTTGGCGCGCGAGCCGGGATCGCGGGCAACCGACATGATCTTGACGTTGCCGTCGTAGATCTCGGGCACTTCCTGGGCGAACAGCAGCGACATGAATTCGGGCCGCGCGCGCGACAGGAAGATCTGCGGGCCGCGCTGCTCGCGCCGCACGTCATAGATGTAGGAGCGGATGCGGTCGCCGATGCGCACGTTCTCGCGCGGGATCATCTCGTCGCGGCGGACGATGCCCTCGGAACGGCCGAGATCGACGATGACGTTGCCGTATTCGACGCGCTTGACCGTGCCGTTGGCGATCTGGCCGACGCGGTCCTTGTATTCGTTGAACTGGCGGTCGCGCTCGGCCTCGCGCACCTTCTGCACGATGACCTGCTTGGCGTTCTGCGCGGCGACGCGGCCGAAGTCGAGCGGCGGCAGGGCCT
>JBFWWW010000181.1:0-8252 GCA_050245975.1 Hyphomicrobiaceae bacterium | reverse complement strand
GCCCGCTGACGACGCGCGTCTCGGTCAGCGCCACGCGTCGATGCCGGGCCTGAAATCCGCCGCGCCCCAGTGACGGATGCGGCTGCGCGCCGGTTGCTCCGGCGCGACAAGGCCGTAGTGGCGGGCAAGACGCGTCAATGCCAGGTCCAGGACCACCTTGCCCGCCCGCTGCGGCCAGCTCTCCTGCTTCTCGGCCGTCTCGAGCCCGATCTCCAGACAGCACACGTCGACCAGGATGTCCGCCAGCTCCGGCCCGACGACGGCGAGCGCCCGCTGCACGCGCTCGCGCGCGGCGACGACGCCGTCCAGCATGTCGATCCCGGCACCGGGCGCGGAACGGCGCGCCCGGCGCGTCGCCGACGGCGTGCTCCAGCCCTGCGTCACGCGCGGGGTGAGCTGCGCGCGCCAGAAGTCCTGCGCCAGACGCTCACCGGCGTCGAACTGGGCGCGCGAGATGAGCGGCGCGCCGGTCTTGTCGCGGCGGTTGAGAAGCCAGGCGAGCGGCGACGTCTGCCGTGATCGCTGCTGCTTTCCTGCTGGTTGCCGCCGCGCCGGCTGCGGCCTCGCCGCGCGACGCCTGCGGGCTGCACCGGCCTGCGTCAGGACGAGGCGGACGCCGCAAGGACCGGGGGCGATCCACCCGGTCTCCCGGGCGCGCGCCACCTCGGCGCGGGTGAAGACGGCCGCGGTGCGTTCGCTGCCGTCGATGCGCAGCCCGTAGCGGCATTCGCCGGCATCGGCGAGCGGCATCAGGCAGGCGCCCTTCCGCGCCAGGCCGTCCAGCAGACGGCGCAGGCGTTTGCCCGGCAGGGCCTCGACAGGACCAGCCGGAACCGCGCGCATCGCAGCCATCACCAGCCGGCCCGGCGCGGCTGCGCCATCGCGGCCGCGACGAGAAGGCGGGCCGCACTTTCCAGGAGCTCGAGCGCACGGTCGAGCACCGGATCGTCGCGGCGGTCCTCGACGATGGAGCAGGCATGCGCGACCGTGGTGCGGTCGCGCCCGAACGCGCGGCCCACCTCGGTCAGCGAGAGCCCGAACGTGATGTGCACGAGGTACATCGCCACCTGACGGGCGAACGCGGCCGTCGCCGGTCCGCGTGTGGCGCACTCCAGCTCCCCGCGGCCGATGAAGAAGACGCGCGCAACCATCTCCTCCACCACATCGCGCAGCACGCGATCGGCGAGGCAGGACGATTGCGGAAGGACAGACGGACGGCCACCGACTGGCGGCAGGCTGGGATGCATCATGTCGACCCCGATCCGGTTCAAGACAGGCTGTGTCACTCGTCTGAAGCGGACAGGCAGTGGTCCGGGACAGGAAGGTCACCGTCTGCCGATGGCGCATGGTAGTGGAGCGGCCGCGGGCGGGGATAACACCGGCGTTTGGTAAACCGGCACTAACGTTGCCGGATCGTGCGCGCGCTTGTCCCCGCGGGTCCTGCGCCTGCGATGCTGGGGCATGCCAATCGCACGCCCTCCGTATCGCGGATCTCGCAACCGGATCCGCAGCTCTGCCGCACCCGAGGTCCGCGCGCAGCGCGCCGCCGTCGAGACCTACGATCGCACCGCGGCGCTGACCGGCCTGCTGCCGCTCTGGCCGGACGAGCTGGCGGACGAAAGCCGTGCCGGACGGCTGCGGGTGGTGATGAAGCTGCGCCGCCTCCTGCGCGCGGAGCGACGGCGCGGACGGGCGGGACACTGGACCTACAGCGTCGCGCGGCACGCCCAGCTCGCGAAAGCCTATCGGGCCGAGCTGGCGGCGCTGCAGCGCGCGGCCGGGGACAGGAAGCGCGCGAGGCCGTAACGCCTATTTGTCCTTGCGCGTCCCGAGACCCATCTGCTTGGCCAGTTCTGAGCGCGCGGCAGCATAGTTGGGTGCCACCATCGGATAGTCCGGGGGCAGACCCCATTTCTCGCGGTATTCCTCCGGCGAAAGGTTGTAGTGGGTGCGGAGGTGGCGCTTCAAAGACTTGAACTTCTTTCCGTCCTCGAGGCAGATCAAGTAATCGGGCATGACCGATTTCTTGACAGTGACGGCGGGCTTCAGCTCCTCCCGCTCGACCTGACCGACTTTCTGGGCGGCACGGCCCAAAGCGTCGTGTACTTCCCCGATCAGACCGGGAAGATCACTGGCGGCCACAGTATTGTTGCTGACGTAGGCCGACACGATTTCTGCGGTCAGACCGACGATGTCCTTTTTGTCTGCGCTATCCATGAACGGGTCCTCTTGCTGGCCAATGTCCGTGACGGACGCAGACTTGCTCACCAGAATTTCCCTCGACGCCGGAGGCACGGGTTGCGCGATTGTACCGGCTTTACCTTGCCGCCAAGAGCAGCGGCGCAGTGTAAAGAAAACCTCTGCCGGATAACGCCATCGAGATCGGAACCGGTCGTCGAACTGAGCTTCAGGTATACTTGATTTGTGCCACCCACTCAACTTTGGCCGGTGTATTCGGGCCACAGCTAAGTATTGAACGGCTCGAGCACTTATAAAACCGGCGCCGGAACCCCATATCGGGCGGGTATCCACACGGCGCGACTGGGCGTGACTGGCGGCAATCTCGCGGACATCCTGCGAGAGGGCTTTAAAGGTGTGTCTGCATTTCGGGTTTGTTTACCTACGACCCGAGGTTGCATCAACCGTGGCACAAATTCTTGATGCCAAATGCCTCGAAGTCTCCCCGACGCCGGACCATAATGACCCTTGCCGTCCCGCTGGCTCCATATGGACCACCAGTGTCTCCTGACGGCTACCGCCAAGAGGCCCGCAATGAAGACCCGTGCGTCCGCTCCCAGCTGTTCACCCGCTGCCAAGTCCGATCAGGAGTGGCGCAGCCAGCTTACGGCCGAGCAGTATCGCGTCACGCGCGAGCACGGCACCGAAAGACCTTTCAGCCACCCGCTTAACGATGAGAAGCGCGCCGGCATGTTCCGCTGCGTGTGCTGCGGCGAGCCGCTCTTTGCCTCCAACGCCAAGTTCAACTCCGGCACCGGCTGGCCGAGCTTCTACAAGACGGCGGGCGAGGGACACGTCGCGTCCGAGGAGGACCGCTCGCACGGCATGCAGCGGACCGAGGTCCACTGCGCCAAGTGCGAGGCGCACCTGGGCCACCTCTTCCCCGACGGACCGCAGCCGACCGGCATGCGGTACTGCATCAATGGCGCAGCCCTTGCATTCGAGCCTGAGAGCCCCGCCGGCGAGGCGCCGAAAGACAAAAAAGCCGGCGGCACCTGACGCCGCAACGATCCGCTGCCGCCAGCGGTCGACCCTGCCTGGTCGCCGCACTGTCCGAACAACGACGTGGACTGCTCCAACGTCCAAGAGGTTAATCGTATGCACGCCCCCGCACGCTCCCTGACCCAGCCCCTGCCCCCCTTCGCTGCCCGCCGGCCCGTCCGCTCGACCCGTCACGGCGTCGAACTGGTGGATGACTACGCCTGGCTGCGCGCCGACAACTGGCAGGACGTCATGCGCGATCCGTCGCTGCTCGACGCCGACATCCGCCAATACCTGGAAGCCGAGAACGCCTACACCACGGCCATGCTGGCCGACACGGCCATCCTCCAGCGCCAGCTCTTCGAGGAGATGCGCGGGCGCATCAAGGAGGACGACAACTCCGTCCCAGCACCCGACGGACCGTTCGACTATTTCTCGAGCTACGTGACTGGCGGGCAGTATCCCCGCCTGTGCCGCCGCCCGCGCGGCTCCGATGAGACCATCGTCCTGCTCGACGGCAACGTCGAGGCGCAGGGCCAGGCCTACTGGCAGCTCGGCGGCGCCGAGCACAGCCCGGACCACAACCTGCTGGCCTATTCGGTCGACGAGAAGGGCTCGGAGCTCTACACGATCCGCATCCGCGACCTGCGGACCGGCACGAACCTCGCGGACGCCATTCCCGACGCGCGCGGCATGGTGTGGGCCGCCGACAGCCGCACGCTGTTCTATGTGCGGCTCGACGAGAACCACCGCCCGCTCGCCGTCTACCGCCACACGCTCGGAACGTCGGTGGATGAGGACGTGCTCGTCTACCAGGAAGCCGACAGCGGCTTCTATGTCGACGTCGGCCAGACGCAGTCGAACCGCTTCATCGTCATCGAGGCGCACGACCACCAGACGACCGAGGTCTACCTGCTCGACGCCCACGATCCGACGGGACCGCTGCATCTCGTCGAGCCGCGCGAGCACGGCCACGAGTATCAGGTCGAGCACTCTGGCGACCTGCTCTACATCACGACCAACCTCGATGCGGAGGACTTCCGCATCTGCACGACGCCGGTGACGGCGACGGGCCGGGCCAACTGGCGCGAGCTCGTGCCGCACAAGCCCGGCTGCTACATCATCGAGACCGTAGCCTTCCGCCGCCATCTGGTGCGCCTCGAGCGCGAGGACGGCCTGCCGCGCATCGTCGTGCGCGACATCGCCAGCGGGGCGGAGCACGCCATCGCCTTCGCCGAGGAGGCCTATGCGCTCGGCATCTCGTCCGGCTTCGAGTTCGACACGACGGCACTGCGCTTCATCTATTCGTCGATGACGACGCCGGCCGAGGTGTACGACTACGACATGGTCGAGCGCACGCGCGTCCTGCGCAAGCGGCAGCAGGTGCCGAGCGGGCACAACCCGGCGGACTACGTCACACGCCGCCTGCAGGCGCCCGCGCCCGACGGCGAGCTGGTGCCGGTGTCGGTGCTCTACCGCAAGGATACGCCGCTCGACGGCTCGGCCCCGCTCTACCTCTACGGCTACGGCAGCTACGGCATCTCGACGCCGGCGAGCTTCTCGACCACGCACCTGTCGCTGGTCGACCGCGGCTTCGTCTTCGCCATCGCCCACACCCGCGGCGGCAAGGAGAAGGGCTCGCGCTGGTACACGGAGGGCAAGCGGCGCACCAAGCGCAACACGTTCACCGACTTCATCGCGGTGGGCGAGCACCTGGCGCGCACGGGCTTCACCAAGCGCGGCCGCATCGTCGCCTATGGCGGCTCGGCCGGCGGCATGCTGATGGGCGCGGTCGCCAACATGGCGCCCGATCTCTTCCTCGGCATCATCGCCGACGTGCCGTTCGTCGACGTGCTCAACACCATGCTCGACGAGACGCTGCCGCTCACGCCGCCGGAGTGGCCGGAGTGGGGCAACCCGATCGAGTCGGCGGAGGAGTTCGAGATCATCCGCTCCTACTCCCCCTACGACAACATCGAGCGCAAGCGCTACCCGCACATCCTCGCCTACGGCGGGCTCACGGATCCGCGCGTGACCTACTGGGAGCCGGCGAAGTGGATCGCGCGCCTGCGCGAGCGCAACACGGGCGACAGCATGATGCTGCTGCGCATCAACATGGAGGCCGGCCACGGCGGCGCGTCGGGGCGCTTCGAGCAGCTGAAGGAGATCGCGCTGGATTACGCCTTCGCGCTCAAGATCAGCGGGCGCGCGCCGCTGACGGCCTGAGCCGGCGCGACGGACAGGAAAGGATGCCGGGGCGCCTTTGGACGAGGCGCCCCGCTCGTTTGCGGCATGACGCAGAACATCTACGACGACGAAGGCTTTTTCGCCGCCTATGCGCGATTGCCGCGCTCCGTCGGCGGGCTCGACGAGGCGCCCGAGTGGACGGCGCTCAGGGCGATGCTGCCGCCGCTCGCCGGCACGCGCGCCCTCGATCTGGGCTGCGGCTACGGCTGGTTCTGCCGCTGGGCGCGCGATGCCGGCGCGGCCTCGGTGCTGGGCCTCGATGTCTCCGAGCGCATGCTGGCGCGCGCCCGGTCCGACACGCGGGACGACGCCATCGCCTACCGTCGCGCGGACCTCGAGCATCCCGATCTCCCGCCGGGCACGTTCGACCTCGCCTACAGCTCGCTCGCCTTGCACTACATCGAACGTCTCGATGGGCTGGTCGCGGCCGTCCACGCCGCCCTCGTTCCCGGCGGCCGCTTCGTATTCTCGGTCGAGCACCCGATGGTCACCGCGCCGGCACACCCGGGCTGGAGCACGAATGCGGACGGGCGCGCGGCCTGGCCCGTCAGCCGCTACCTCGACGAAGGCCCGCGCGTCACGGACTGGCTGGCGCCCGGCGTCGTCAAGCAGCACCGCTCCATCGCCGGCTACCTCGATATCCTGATCGGCAACGGCTTCCGGCTCGACCGGCTGGTGGAGTGGGCGCCCGACGCGGGCCAGATCGCCGCCCATCCCGACTGGGCGGCCGAAGCGCAACGCCCGCCGTTCCTGCTCGTCGCCTGTACGCGCCCGGCGGACGCCATGGCGGGGAGTGCCGGCGCAGTCTAGTCTGGGTCCCGAACGTCCCCACAACGGACGCACCGGAGGGCCGATGACCAGCAAATCCACGGCGAGTGCCACATCGCTGCTGCGTCCGCGCGACGGCAGCGAGGATGCACGCCGCGTCTCGCCCGTCGAGCTGTTCTTCGACCTCGTGTTCGTGTTCGCCATCACGCAGCTGTCGCACGCGCTTCTGCACGATCTCTCGATGTGGGGCGCGCTGCGCACGCTGCTGCTGCTGATGGCCGTCTGGTGGTTCTGGATCTACACCTGCTGGATCACCAACTGGCTCGATCCGGAGAAGATCCCTGTCCGCCTGCTGCTGTTCGCGATGATGGTGGTGGGGCTTCTGATGTCCACCTCGATCGGGAAGGCCTTCGACACGCGAGGATTGGTTTTCGCTCTCGCCTATACGGCGCTGCAGATCGGGCGCACCGTGTTCTTTCTGGTTGCCGCGCGCAGCGAGAAGCCGCAGTTCGACAACTTCGTGCGCATCCTGATCTGGTTCGCTCTTTCCGGCGTCTTCTGGATCGCGGGAGGATTTGCCGAGGGCTCGGCCCGCTTCACGCTGTGGCTCATCGCGCTGGCCATCGAATATGTCTCGCCGGCCCTGGCATTCTGGGTGCCGGGCCTCGGCCGGTCCTCGACCGCCGACTGGAACGTGGAAGGCAAGCACATCGCCGAGCGCTGCGGCCTGTTCGTCATCATCGCGCTCGGCGAATCCATCCTCGTCACCGGTGCAACGTTCGCCGGGATCGAGTGGACGGCCGCGACGCTCACCGGCTTTCTCGTCTCGCTGCTCTCCAGCATCGCCATGTGGTGGATCTACTTCAATGTCGGGGCCGAGGCAGGCGAGGAGCGGATCACGGAAGCGAGCGATCCGGGACGGCTGGCGCGCTCGGCCTATACCTACCAGCACCTGCTCATCGTCGCGGGCATCATCGTCACGGCGGCAGGCGACGAGATCGTGCTGGCCCATCCCGGCGGCCACTCGGACGCCAGCACGATCGGAATTCTCATAGGGGGTCCGGCGCTCTATCTCGCCGGCATGACCATCTTCAAGGCGACGATCGCGGGTCGCCTGCCGCTCTCGCATCTTGTCGGGCTCGTCCTGCTGGCGCTGGTCGTGCCCGCCGCCCGGCAGCTCACGCCGCTGCAGCTCTGCACCGCAGCCACCGCCGCGCTGATCATCGCCGCGGTATGGGAAATCTTCGGTACGCCGCAGCGTGCCGGTCATCACGGAGAGGCGACCAAGGAGATCGCCTGACAAGACAGCGCCGCAGCCCATCCGACTAGGGGAGCCGCGGCGCTGCCGGTGCGCGTGCCAGAGGGGGAGGAATGGCGCGCGTCAGGAGAGATGCACAAGCCCGATCAGATCTCGATCTCGTCGTCGCCCCAGCCCGGATCGTTGTCGTCGGGGAAATCCGAGCCCTGGGCCGCCGCATGCTGCGTCATGTCGGTGTTGCCCGGATCGTTGTCGTCGGCCGGGCCGATCTGCGGCATGTGGTCGGAGCCGGAGCCGTGCTCCTTGGCTTCGGCCGTCGAGGTGCCGAACGGATTGCCGTGACCGCCGCCCATCATGCCGCGGATGCTGTCGGCGAGCAGCATGCCGCCGGCAACGCCCGCTGCCGTCGTCATCGCCGAGCGCAGGAACCCGCCGCCCGCCGGAGCCGGCTGCGGCGCTCCGGGATCGTTGGCAGGGCCCCGCGCCTGCCAGCCCGGTGCAGGCTGCGGCGGCTCGCCCGGGCGACTGC
This sequence comes from Hyphomicrobiaceae bacterium, assembly GCA_050245975.1. GTDB lineage: Bacteria > Pseudomonadota > Alphaproteobacteria > Rhizobiales > Hyphomicrobiaceae > JBFWWW01. The sequence continues at coordinate 231 of JBFWWW010000181.1, read as the reverse complement.
CCATCGCGGGAACGCTGGTGGACGGGCGCCGCTCCTGGGCCGGAGCCGGACGGCTGCCGCCGAACAGCCCGCCGAGGAAACTGCCGCCCGACGAGGTCTGCGCTTGGCCGCGCTCGAGGTCGCGGACCTGCGCTTCGAGATCGCGGATGCGCTCGTCCGCCTGCTGCAGGGCATGCTCCTGCACGAGGACCGACTGCACGAGCATGTAGGGCGCGTCCGGCATGGCGCGGA
>JBFWWW010000180.1:0-8270 GCA_050245975.1 Hyphomicrobiaceae bacterium | reverse complement strand
CGACAAGCGCACGCTTGCCGCGCTCAACGTCCCCGCCCAGGCGCGGCTGCGCCAGCTCAAGGTCAACCTGACCCGGCTCTCCGAATATTCGCGCAATCCCGGCAAGAAGTACGTCGTCGTCAATATTCCCGCCGCGCAGATCGAGGCCGTCGAGAGCGAGCATGTCGTCTCCCGCCATGCCGGCGTGGTCGGCAAGCACGACCGGCAGACGCCGATCCTGCGCTCGTCGATCCAGGAGCTGAACTTCAATCCTGTCTGGACGCTGCCGCCCACCGTGATCCAGCAGGATCTCGTTCCCAAGGGCCGCGAGATGCAGCAGCGCAATCAAAGCGTGCTGGTGAAGTACGGCATCGATGCCTACGGCGGCGACGGCAAGAAGCTCGATCCGGCCAAGCTCAACTGGAGCGGCCCGCTCGTGCGCAACCTGTCCTACCGCCAGCAGCCGGGACCGGAAAATCCGCTCGGGTTCGTGAAGATCAACTTCAACAACAACTACTCCGTCTACATGCATGACACCCCGTCGCAGAGCCTGTTCGGCCGCAATTTCCGCGCCGCAAGCTCCGGCTGCGTGCGGGTGCACGGCATCGAGCAGCTCGCGGCCTGGCTGGTGGCGGAGCAGGGCTGGTCGCCCGAGCGGGTGCTGCAGATGAAGAAGTCGGGCGAGCGCCTCGATGTGCGCCTGAAGAAGCCGATACCGCTCTACTTCATCTATCTCACCGCCTGGGCGACGGAGGATGGCGTGGTGCAGTTCCGGCGTGACCTCTACGAGAAGGACGGGGTCGGCGAGGTCGCCAACGCCTATTAGCCCACGCCGTTAGGGCTTTTGACCCATATCAAAACCCGGTAAGACAAGGGTCCCGCATCGAGGTGCGCGGATTTGCGTACCCGCGTTCGCGGCGCCGGCCTGCTATGTCAGGTCGCGTGAGGAGCGTGTCGCCGGCTTTGAGACCGGGCGCGCTTGCGTTCGTCCGGCGATTGCCGCGGGGCCAAGGCTGGGGGTGTCATGCCCGTTGACTATTCAAAGCGGTTTGCCGATGCGCTGACCGCGCTGAAAGCGGAAGGCCGCTATCGGGTTTTTGCCGACATCAAGCGCCGTCGCGGCGCGTTTCCGTCCGCCGACCATTTCAGCGATGCCGGTACGCGCCAGGTAACGGTCTGGTGCTCCAACGACTACCTGGGCATGGGCCAGAACCCTGTCGTGCTGACGGCGATGCACGAGGCCCTCGACACCGCGGGTGCCGGTTCCGGCGGTACGCGCAACATCTCGGGCACGACGCACTACCACGTGGACCTCGAGCGCGAGCTCGCGGACCTGCACGGCAAGGAGGCCGCACTGGTCTTCACGTCGGCCTTCGTCGCCAACGATACGACGCTGGCGACGCTGCAGAAGCTTCTGCCGGGCGCCATCGTGTTCTCGGACGCGAGCAACCACGCCTCGATGATTGCGGGTATCCGCAATGGCGGTGGCCCCAAGCAGGTGTGGCGCAACAACGATCTCGCCGATCTGGAGGCGCGCCTGGCCGCCACGGATCCCGGCGTCCCGAAAATCATCGCCTTCGAGTCCGTCTATTCGATGGACGGAACGATGTCGCCCATCGGGGCCATCTGCGATCTCGCCGCGAAGTACGGTGCTCTCACCTACCTCGACGAGGTGCACGCGGTCGGCCTCTACGGCCCGCGTGGCGGCGGCATCGCCGAGCGCGACGGCGTCATGGCCCGCGTCGACATCATCAACGGCACGTTGGCCAAGGGCTTCGGCGTCATGGGCGGCTACATCGCCGCCAGCCGCGACGTCTGCGACGCGATCCGCTCCTATGCGCCGGGCTTCATTTTCACCACCTCTCTGGCGCCCGCCATCGCCGCGGGCGCTGTCGCCAGCATCCGCTATCTCAAGACATCGGCTCAGGAGCGCGCCCGCCACCAGGAACGGGCGCGCACCGTCATGCGCCGGCTGCGTGCTGCCGGCCTGCCTGTCATGGAAAACGCCAGCCATATCGTGCCGGTGCTCGTCGGCGACCCGGTGCTGTGCAAGGCGATCACCGACGCGCTGCTCGACCGGTTCGCGATCTATGTGCAGCCGATCAATTACCCGACCGTGCCGCGCGGCACGGAGCGTCTGCGCATCACGCCGACACCGGTTCATTCGGACGCCGAGATCGACAGGCTCTTGAATGCCCTGCTCGCGCTCTGGGCGGAGCATGGCCTGCCGCTGCAAACGGCGGCGGTGGCAGCCGAATAGCCGTCATCTGTGGCTTTCCGCGCCCCAGGCTTGTTGCGCCGGCGAATGGCGTGATAAGAGGGCCGCGGCCGTCAATTTCGGCCTCTCGAATCGGCAAGGAAAACCGCCATGTCCACTGCTGCCGCAGGGCGCGCACCGGCGCCGCAAGCGTCTTTCTTCGGTACGTCGCTCGCTGATTCCGATCCGGAGCTCTTCGGCAGCGTCTCGCGCGAATTGAAGCGCCAGCAGGACGAGATCGAGCTGATCGCATCCGAGAACATGGTGTCGCGCGCCGTGCTGGAGGCGGTCGGCAGCGTTCTCACCAACAAATATGCCGAGGGTTATCCCGGAAATCGCTACTACGGCGGCTGCCAGTACGTCGACGAGGCCGAGACGCTGGCCATCGAGCGCGCCAAGAAGCTGTTCGGCTCCCGCTTCGCCAATGTCCAGTCCCACTCCGGCGCCACGGCGAACCAGGCCGCGTTCATGGCCATGATGCAGCCCGGCGATACGTTCATGGGCCTCAGCCTGCAGGAGGGCGGCCACCTGACGCACGGCTCGCCCGTCAACGTGTCGGGCAAATGGTTCAAGGTCGTGCCCTACACTGTGCGCAAGCAGGACCACCGGATCGACATGGACAGCGTCGCCGAACTGGCGCGCCAGCACCGTCCGAAGGTCATCATCGCGGGTGGCAGCGCCTATCCGCGCCACATCGACTTCGCCCACTTCCGCCGCATCGCCGACGAGGTCGGGGCGTTCCTGATGGTGGACATGGCGCACTTCGCAGGCCTCGTGGCCGGCGGCGCGCATCCAAGCCCCGTGCCGCATGCTCACATCGTTACGACGACGACGCACAAGACATTGCGCGGTCCGCGCGGCGCCATGATCCTCACCAACGACGAGGCGCTGGCGAAGAAGATCAACTCGGCCGTGTTCCCGGGCCTGCAGGGCGGCCCGCTCATGCATGTCGTGGCTGCCAAGGCCGTTGCCCTCGGCGAAGCGCTGCGTCCCGAGTTCAAGACCTACGCGCGCCACGTGGTGGAGAACGCCAAGGCGATCGGCGAGGTGCTGGTGAGCGGCGGGTTCAATCTCGTGTCTGGTGGCACCGATACGCACCTGCTGCTGGTGGACCTTCGTCCCAAGAAGCTCACCGGCAACAAGGTCGAGAAGGCGCTCGGGCGCGCCAACATCACGACCAACAAGAACACGGTGCCCTTCGATCCGGAGAAGCCAATGGTCACCTCCGGCGTCCGCCTCGGCTCGCCGGCCGGCACGACGCGCGGCTTTGGCGTCGCCGAGTTTCAGCAGATCGGCCGCATGATTGTCGAGGTGCTGGACGGCCTTGCCGCCAACGGCGAGGAGGGCAATGCTAAGGTCGAGGCCAAGGTCAAGGCGGACGCCATCGCCCTGTGCGGCAAGTTTCCGATCTATGCCTGAGGCCACGCCGGCCCGGCGGGCTCGATGCCCGCGGCGGCCGGCGGTCCTTCCTTCTGGCCGCATCGCGTCCCGCATGAGTGTCGTGGCGCGAATGGAGAACGCATATGCGCTGCCCCTACTGCAGCTGTGAGAATACGCAGGTCAAGGACAGCCGTCCGACGGAGGAGAACCAGGCCATCCGCCGCCGCCGCGTCTGTGAGGACTGCGGCGGTCGCTTCACGACATTCGAGCGTGTGCAGCTGCGCGAGCTGGTGATCATCAAGCGCTCCGGCCGCCGCGTCGCCTTCGAGCGCGACAAGCTCTCCCGCTCGGTCGAGGTTGCGCTGCGCAAGCGTCCGATCCAGCCCGAGCGGGTCGAGCGGCTGGTGTCGGGTATCGTGCGCCAGCTCGAAAGCCTCGGCGAGGGCGAGGTGCCCTCGTCGGCCATTGGCGAGCTTGTCATGGAAGCGCTGAAAGGGCTCGATCCGGTTGCCTACGTGCGCTTCGCCTCGGTCTACCGCGATTTCCGTGAGGCGGCCGACTTCCACGAGGTGCTGGGCGAGATCGCTGCGCCGGGCCATCCGCCGGGTGAGACGGCTGACCGGAAGCATTGAGTTGCCATGTCTCGTCTCGACCGCAACACCCAGGACCGCGCGATGATGCACCTCGCGCTCAGGCTCGCCAAGCGCGGGCTGGGCACGACGTCGCCCAATCCCTCGGTGGGCGCGCTGGTGGTCGACGAGGCGACGGGCGAGGTCATCGCGCGCGGCTGGACGCAACCGGGCGGACGGCCGCACGCCGAGACGGAGGCGCTGGCCCGCGCGGGTGACCGTGCAGCCGGTGCGACCATGTATGTCACGCTCGAGCCGTGCGCCCATACCGGCCGCTCGCCGACCTGCTCGGAGAGCGTCATCGCGTCGGGCATCCGGCGCCTCGTCTGCGCCAGTGCCGATCCGGATCCCCGCATATCGGGCCGCGGCTTCGCCATGCTGCGCGACGCCGGCGTGGAGGTCGTCGCCGACGTGCTCGAATCCGAGGCGGCGTGGATCGCGGCGGGCCATATCCTCGGCAATTCCGGTTTCGATCGCCCCTTCGTGCAGGCCAAGATCGCCGTATCGGCCGATGGGCGCATCGCCCCAGGCCGCGGCCAGCCGCTGTGGGTGACCGGCGAGGAGGCGCGCGCAGCCGGACATCTGCTGCGTGCCCGCACGGACGCCATTGTCGTCGGTCGCGGTACGGTGGATGCGGACGATCCCGATCTGACGTGCCGGCTGCCCGGCATGGCGGGACGCTCGCCGGTCCGTGTCGTGCTCGATTCCCGGCTCTCCATCGCGCTGCAAAGCCGCCTGGTCACCACCGCACGACAGACGCCGGTCTGGGTCGTCGCCGGCGCGCCGGCGCCCGCCGAGCGCGCCAGGATGCTCCGCGAGCACGGCGTCGAGGTTCGCGAGGTTGAAGCGAAGGCCGGTGGAGGGGCGAAGATCGCAGCTGTTCTGGCGATGCTGCGCGGCTCTGGAATACGCCGCATTCTCCTCGAAGGTGGGCCAGGTCTGTGGAGCGCCTTCCTCGATGCCGGCGCCATCGACGAGGTGGTGGTGTTTCGCGGGGCGGACCGGGCGGATGCCGGGGGCTTGCTGCCCTTCGGCACGCGCGGTCTGGACGTCCTCGAAGACGCGCGCGCGTGGACGGTCCACAAACAGACCGGGATCGGGTCGGATTCCGTCAGCGTCTATCGGAATACGGCGACGACCGCCCTCGTGGCCCGCGTGGGCGCGCGCGACGCATAGCTTGTCTGCATCACGGTCAGCGGCGCGGGCATGCGGGAGCGCCGCCGCTGTGATACCCTGCGGATCGGGACGCGGCAGCGGTCAGGCATCGGCAAATTCATGTTCACGGGCATCATCACGGACATCGGAACGGTTGCAGCGGCAGAGGCCGGCCGCTTCGACATCCGTACGTCATACCCGGCCGGGTCGATCGCCATTGGCGCATCGATCGCCTGCGACGGCTGCTGCCTCACCGTGACGCGGCTCACCGCGGCCGGCAGCGGCGCCGTGTTCTCCGTCGATGTTTCCAACGAGACGCTGTCGCGTACGACCCTCGGTGACTGGGCGGTCGGCCGCGCCGTCAATCTCGAACGGCCTCTCAAGGCCGGAGACGAACTTGGCGGGCATATCGTGCAAGGACACGTCGACGGCGTGGCCTCCATCGTCGATCGACGGGCCGACGGCCAGTCGGTCCGCTTTTCCTTCGCGGCGCCGGTGGAACTGGCGCGCTACATCTCACCCAAGGGCTCGATTGCCCTGGATGGCACCTCGTTGACCATAAACGAGGTTGCCGGCAACCGTTTTGGCGTCAATCTGATCCCCCATACCTTGACCGAGACGACATGGGGGCGCAAAAACCCCGGCGATCGGGTCAACCTGGAGGTCGACCTGTTCGCGCGTTACATCGCGCGCCTGATCGAGGCGCAGGAGCACAGCAGGTGAAGGACGGCTTGAAGCGCGTGGCCTATGCGGAGGGGAAGGGATTCCTGTCCCCGATCGCCGACATCATCGAGGATCTGCGCAACGGTCGCATGATCATCCTCGTCGATGCGGAGGACCGCGAGAACGAGGGCGATCTCGTCATTCCCGCGCAGATGGCGACGCCCGACGTCATCAATTTCATGGCCAAGCACGGCCGCGGCCTGATCTGCCTGTCGATCACGCCGCAGCGCGCCGAGCAGCTTCGCCTCGAGTACATGGCGCGCCACAACGAGGCGCGCAACCGCACCGCCTTCACCGTCTCCATCGAGGCGCGCGAAGGCATCGCCACAGGCATTTCGGCGCACGACCGCGCGCGCACCATCGCGACCGCCATCGACCCCACCAAGGGCCATGCCGACATCGTCTCGCCGGGCCACGTCTTTCCGCTCATCGCCCGCGAGGGCGGCGTGCTGGTCCGCGCCGGGCATACGGAAGCCTCCGTCGATCTCGCGCGCATGGCCGGCCTCTATCCGGCCGGCGTCATCTGCGAGATCATGAACGACGACGGGACGATGGCCCGCATGCCGGACCTCGTCGCGTTCGCGCAGCATCATGGCCTCAAGATCGGCACGATCGAGGACCTGATCGGCTACCGCCTGCAGAATGACCGCATCGTCCGGCGCGTCGCCAGTTCCGTCATCGACAGCGCGTTCGGCGGCACATTCGACCTGCATGTCTATGAGACGACCGTCGAGCCTGTGGAGCACCTGGCGCTCGTGCGCGGCGACGTCTCGGGTCCGGGCCCGGTGCTCGTGCGGGTCCATGCGGTCGATGTGCCGGCCGATCTGCTCGGCATCGATGCGAAGGGCGGGGAGAGTGCGCTCATCCGCAAGTCGATGGAAGCCATCGCCCAGGAAGGACGCGGCGTGCTGGTCCTCATCCGTGACCTGCGCCCGAAGGGCTTTTCGGAATGGATCACCGGCCGCGGCAAGCGCGCGACCCGCAAGGGCACGCAGGAGCGGCGGATGGTCGAGATCGGCGTCGGGTCGCAGATCCTGCGCGACCTCGGCGTCACCGACATGACATTGCTCTCCAACTCGCCGCCGTCGCGCTATGTCGGACTGGAGGCGTTCGGCCTGCGCATCATAGGCCAGCGCAGGATCGGCTGAACCATGGCGGGCAAGGCGCAACACGACAGTAGCGGTCGGAGCGAGGCGGCGGGGAGCCGCATCCTCATCATCGAGGCGCGCTTTTACACCGCGATCGCCGATGTCCTGGCGGCAGGCGCGCTTGCGGAACTGGAACATGCCGGCGCTTCGTTCGAGCGCATCGCCGTTCCGGGTGCGCTGGAAATTCCCCAGGCGCTGGCGGCCGCGGCGGCCGCGGGTGCCATCCCCCGCCGTGACTTCGACGGCTGCATCGCGCTGGGTACGGTCATTCGTGGTGAGACGAGCCACTACGATACCGTCTGCGACAATGCCAATCACTGGCTGATGGAGGTCGCCATCCGCCACAACATCCCGGTCGGCAACGCAATCCTGACCGTCGAGAGCGAGGCCCAGGCGTTCGCCCGTGCGCGCGGCGGGCGCGAGGGCAAGGGCGCAGATGCCGCTCGGGCCTGTTTGCGCCTCATCGCGCTCAAGAAGCAGTTCGTGCGCCGGCCAGCATGAAAGCCGCCGGCTCAAAACTCGCCAAGGGTGCGCGCGCGCCGAGGGCCCGGGCCCGCCTCGCGTGCGTGCAGGCGCTGTATCAGATGGACATGGCAGGCACCGACCTCAACGCCGTGATCGATGAGTTTGCGACCCACCGCTTTGCGCCGGATGCGGAGGACAAGACGGTCGCGGGGGCGGACACCAACCACTTCGGCACCGTGCTCAAAGGTGTCGTCGAGCGGCAGCGCGAACTGGATCCGCTGATCGATCGCCAGCTCGCGACCGGCTGGCGCCTCGTGCGCATCGATTCCATCCTCCGCGCCATTCTGCGCGCGGCCGTGCTCGAGCTTCTGGCGTGTCCGGATGTTCCGGCGCGGGTGGTGATCACCGAATATGTCGATGTGGCGCACGCCTTCTTCGACGGCGACGAGCCGAAAGTCGTGAACGGTGTGCTGGACAAGCTCGCGCGCCACCTGAGGCCGCAGGAGTTTTCAGTGGGACCGGCGGGGGCGCCCG
>JBFWWW010000179.1:0-8283 GCA_050245975.1 Hyphomicrobiaceae bacterium | reverse complement strand
GGGTCAATCGACCTTCATCGAGGGCACCAACCTCAAGGCCTGGCTGTTCACCATCCTGCGCAACACGTATTTCTCGGAGTGCCGCAAGCGGCGGCGCGAGGTCAAGGACCCTGACGGCGAAATGGCGTCGCGCCTTGCCGTTCATCCCGAGCAGCACGGGCACATGGATATGGCCGACTTCCGGCTCGCCATGGCTCAGCTCTCGGACGATCAGCGGGAAGCCCTGATCCTCATCGGCGCGGAGGGGTTCAGCTACGAGGAGGTGTCGCGCATTTGCGGCTGCGCCGTCGGCACCGTCAAAAGCCGCGTCAACCGCGCGCGCAACAGACTGGGCGAGCTGCTTCATATCCGTACCGCGGACGAGTTTGGACCGGAGCCCGCCGCGCGTGCGCTTCTGCACACGTCTTCACGCTAGACTAAGCTCAACCTTGCACGTCACGTCCGGCTGACACTCGGGACTACGCGGGCCGCCTGCGAGCGGCCCCGTTGCTCGAGCAAAACCGGCAAAAGAAAATGGAGAAGGGGATGTCGATTGCTACGACCGTTGCGCCACACCTGCCATACCTGAGGCGTTTTGCGCGCGCCCTGACCGGGAGTCAGGAGAGCGGCGACGCTTACGTGGTGGCGGTCCTTGAAGCCCTGGTGGCGGATCCTTCCATCTTCGACACGTCCCTGTCGCCGCGCGTCGCGCTCTATCGCGCGTTTCTCGGCGTCTGGAATTCGATGCCGCTCAACACCGATGGCAGGCCGGTTGCGGCCGCCGAAGGCAACGACACGCCAGACAAGCGACTTGAGGCTTTAACGCCCAAGCCCAGACAGGCGTTCCTGCTCGTTGCGGTCGAGGGTTTCCAGCCCGAGGCCGCCGCGCAGGTCCTGGGCATTTCCCCCGAGGAGCTGACGCGCCTCATCGACCAGGCCGGCAACGAGATCGCCGATCAGATCGCCGCCGACGTCCTGGTGATCGAGGACGAGCCGCTTATCGCCATGGATCTCGAGATGCTCGTGACCGAGATCGGACACCGCGTCCAGGGTGTGGCGCGCACCCACAAGGAAGCGATCGAGGCCGTGAAGCGGGACCGTCCGGGCCTCGTCCTGGCCGACATCCAGCTCGCGGACGGCAGCTCGGGCCTCGAGGCCGTCGACGATATTCTCGCCATGATCGACGTGCCCATCATCTTCATCACCGCCTATCCGGAGCGTCTGCTGACGGGCAAGAAGCCGGAGCCGGTGTTCCTCATCACCAAGCCCTTCCAGCCCGACACCGTGAAGGCCATCATCAGCCAGGCGCTGTTCTTCGGCTGGAACGCCAAGCGGTCGGGCGGGACGCCCCGCGCAGCCTGACGCCACAGACGGGCCGCGAGAGGGGCGGCGAACGAGCGACGCAAAAAGGGCGGCTTCAAGAAGCCGCCCTTTTTCCCATGTCCGGGTGCGCAAGCTACGACTGTATCGGCGCGCGCTCCTTGAGGGCCGTCAGCGCGACGCCGATCTTCTTCAAAAGCTCCGCGTCCTTGGTATAGGCCGCGCCGCGCTCGCCGCTCATGCCCTCGGCGACGGCGTCGAGACGGGCTTCCACATCCGCCGACCATTTCTCCAGCGCGGAAATCTTCTGGCCGCGCGTCAGGCCCGGCTCCCGAACAACGTCGTCAGGCTCGCCAAAGACGCTTTCGGGGTCCGTCCGGGCCGCCGTTGCATTGATGCGTACGATGGTCGTCATGCGTGTCTCCATTGATCTGGGCCGGCCGGCTGGCGCCAATGCGCCCCCCGATCGCAGGCTCGGAGGGCGCACCGGCACGTGTCGGCATGCTCAGATGGTGCCGAACCAGTCGTCGACCTGCTTTTTCGCTTCGTCCTTGGCCAGGCCGTAGCGCTGCTGGATCTTGCCGACGAGCTGATCGTGGCGGCCGTTGATGACGTTGATGTCGTCATCGGTGAGCTGGCCCCACTTCTCTTTGACCTTGCCCTTGAATTCCTTCCAGTTGCCTTCAACGCGATCCCAGTTCATCTGTGATGCCTCCATGCTGAGCAATTGGCTTTGGGGATAGTCTGAAGCGGGTCATTACCGCCTCCTGCATAAAAAACGTCCGAGAATACCGGCGGTTCCTCGCGGGAAATCTGCGTCGGGTTCCATCAATTCGCGCCAGGTTTTCCGGCACCGGCAGATCACGAAGTGGTTGTGATGGGTGAGCTGGTGACGCCTTGGGGACGCGTTCGGTCGTCGCTTGGCGGCGGGGCTCGTCAGCCGCCCCGATCGCCCGAGCGGCAAACGACAGGCGCTATCCCCTCCGCTTCGGAGGCGCGCGGGATGTGTCGCTGGAGAGAGGGAGAGTCGCTGGAAAGGGGGAGAGGCAGCGGGCAACCGGTGCTGACCCGTCTGCCGACTGGTGCGGTCGAGAGGACTCGAACCTCCACGCCTTTTGGGCGCTACCACCTCAAGGTAGTGCGTCTACCAATTCCGCCACGACCGCTCGCAGGGGCACTTGAGAGCCGCTCATCTAGCAAATCCGTCCGCGGCTCACAAGTCATGCTGCCGGCGCTCTGCCGCCGGGCGGCCGCAGCCCTGGAAATCGGCGGCCGATGCTGCCATTTTCCCCGCATGAACGCGCCCTCCCAGCATCCCGACCTGTCGCCGGTGGCGTGGTCCGTTTCGACCGCGCCGGTGGCCTATGGCGATGCGGTGGCCTTCATGGAGGCCCGCGTCGCCGATATCGCCGCCGGGCGCGCGCCGGAGCTGGTGTGGTTGCTCGAGCACCCGCCCCTCTACACCGCCGGCACCAGCGCCCGGCCGCAGGACCTGCTCGATCCCGGCTCGCTGCCGGTCCACCACACGGGGCGGGGCGGTCAGTACACCTACCACGGCCCGGGACAGCGCATCGCCTACGTGATGCTCGACGTGCGCCGGCGCGGCGGCGACGTGCGCCGCTTCGTGACCGACCTCGAAGGCTGGATCATCGACGCGCTGTCGGACCTCGGCGTCACCGGCGAATGCATTCCCGATCGCGTCGGCGTCTGGGTGCGGCGCCCGCAGGCGGACCAACCCACGCACGACAAGATCGCGGCCATCGGCATCCGGCTGCGGCGCTGGATCAGCTACCACGGCATCGCCATCAATGTTGCGCCCGACCTCGGCCGTTTCGCCGGCATCGTTCCGTGCGGGATCAGCGACGCCGGCGTCACCAGCCTGGCGCAGCTCGGCCGGCCGGCCGGCTATGCCGAGGTCGATGCCGCTTTGATACGGGCCTTCGCGCGCCGGTTCGGAACCGGGACGACGCCGCCCGCGGCCGACGGCGCGCGGGAACTCACCGGCACGTGAGCCGGCTACTTGCCGGCAGGCGGGCCGGCAGGTGGACTGGCAGGTGGACTGGCAGGAGGATTGCCGGGAGGTGGCGAGGGCTGGGCTCCCGCGGCAGGCGGCGGGGCGGGAGCGGGCGCCGGCCCGGTGGCCGGATCGTCGTAGTAAAGTGAGCCGTCCTCGATGGAGACCACGTCGTCCGGCTCGAGCTGATATTCGTCCTCTTCGCTGTCGTTGAGGCGAATAACGCATCCCTTGGAACAGATGCTGCTGAGGATTTCGGAGGGCTTGAGCGTCCTGTCGGCGCTCTCGGAACCTTCGATGATCGTGACTTTGTAGTCGCGCTCGTCGTGGTTCGTCAGGCTGGCCGCACCTGCGGCATTCACGCACATCATCAGGGAAACGATGCCAGCCGTGAACGCGGCGCACTTCCTCTCGGCTGACATCAAGGATGCGTCCCAGTCGGCTTATTTCTTCTTCTTCGCCGGCTTCTTGGCGGCTTTCGCAGGCTTCTTCGCTTTGGTCTTCGCTTTCATTGTCGTTCGTCCTTCCTTTTTTCGCCCGAATCGCGTCCAGGCGATTTCACTTTGAGAATTTTCTGTAGACTCCACAAACGGAATTTTCCGCTGACGCCTATCGGCCTTTTCGATAGATGCGGTCACGCCACTTGCGATACACTCGACGCGAATGGACATCAGTCTCGCACGTACGTTCCTAACGGTCGCGGAAACCGGCAGCTTCATCGATGCCGCGCGCAAGATGAACGTCACGCAGTCGACGGTGAGCGCGCGCATCCGGACGCTCGAGGACCTGCTCGGCAGGCCGCTGTTCGAGCGCTCGAAGACCGGCGCGGAGCTCACCGGCGCCGGGGAACAGTTCCAGAAGCACGCGCTCGCCCTTGTCCGCGTCTGGCAGCACGCCCAGCTCGAGGTCGGCCTGTCCGACCAGCACCGCGACCATCTCGCGGTCGGCGCGCATCCGACATTGTGGGACACCTTCCTGCTCGGCTGGATCGCCCGCCTGCGCGTCGACATGCCGGATATCGGCGTCTCGGCCAGCGCCGCCCAGGCCCCCGTCCTCACCGAGCGACTGCTCGAAGGCACGCTCGATCTCGCCATCATGTATCGCCCCGGCCAGGCGCCCGGCCTCATCGCGGAGCACCTGTTCGACGAGGAGTTCGTGCTCGTCACCAGCGCTCCCGCTGGCAGCAGGCGCACCACGAACGACTACGTCTTCGTCGACTGGGGAACCGATTTCCAGAGCGACCACGCCGCCGCCTATCCGGAATTCACCAACACCGGCCTCAATCTGGACCTCGGATCGCTGGCGCTCGCCTACCTGCTGGCGAACCCGGCGTCCGGCTATTTCCCGGCGCGGCTCGTCAAGCCGCACCTGCGCCGGCACAAGCTCAGGCTTGCCGCCCGCGCCCGCAAGTTTCGCTCTCCCGTGTATGCGATCTATCCGGAGGCCCGCGACGAGGAGGCCTACGAGCCCATCCTCGCCGGCTTGCGCAAGGCGGCCCAGCGCGTCGCCTGACCGGACAGCGGGACGGAATTCAGCAGCACCCGGTGGGGCGCACCTCGAAACCCGGCGGCACCGGGTCGCGCTCGTCGAAAATGGTCACCGCGGACACGTCTGATCCCGGCGGGCCGTCGTGGCAGAGCGCGGTCATGCGCGCGACCGCCTGCTCGGCGCCCTTCACCACGACCTCGACGCCGCCGTCGCGGCGGTTGCGCACCCATCCGTCGAGACCGAGCGAGGCGGCCGTGCGCTGCACCCAGGCGCGGAACCCCACGCCCTGCACGAGGCCCTCGATGCGCATCCGGACTGCGCGCTGGCGTGGCGCTGCGTTCATGCTGCTTCGCTCAATAACCGATAGCCATGCCGTCCTTGCGCGGGTCCGACGCTCCGACCAGGATGCCCTTGCCCCGGTCGATCAGGATGGCCTGCGCGCCGCCCCACGGATCGGGGCGGCGGACCGTCGAATGGCCGAGGGCCCGCAGCCCGGACTCTGTACCCGCGGGCACCGATTCCTCCAGTGACAAATCACCGCCCTCGAAGAAGACGCGCGGCAGGTCGACCGCCTCCTGCACGTCGAGGCCGTAGTCGACCAGGTTCGAGACCAGGTAGACATGCCCCATTGGCTGGAAGGCTGCGCCCATGACGCCGAACGACAGCGCCGGCTCGCCGTCCTGCAGCGCGATGGCGGGGATCAGCGTATGCAGAGGCCGCTTGCGCGGCGCGATGGCATTGGGGTGCGCGGGATCCAGCATGAAGCCCTGCGCGCGATTGTGGAAGACGACGCCCGTCTTCTCCGTCGCGATCACGGCGCCGAAGGTCGCGAACACCGAGTTGATGAACGAAACCACCATGCCGTTGCCGTCGACGATGGAGAAGCAGACCGTGTCCGAGCCGGACGGCCGCGGCACGGGCCCGAGGTCGGGAACCTTGCGCTTGGGATCGATGCGCGAGACCAGCGCGTCCGTGAACGCCGGCGACAGCATGTGCTCGACGGGCACGTCGGCCATGTCCGGGTCGGCGACGAAGGCATCGCGCGCCGCATAGGCGAGCCGCGCCGCCTCCATGAGGACGTGATAGCGCGTCGTCCCGGTCGGGTCGGGATCGATGCGCCCGAGCTTCGACAGCATGTTGAGCAGGACCAGCGCCGTGATGCCGTGGTTGTTCGGCGGCAGCTGGCAGACGTCATAGGGCCCGTAGCGCGTGGAGATCGGCGTGACGTAGGTCGCGTCCTGCGCGGCGAAGTCGTCGAGCGTATGCAGACCGCCCATGTCGCGCAGCGTGCCGACCATGTCGGCCGCCACCTCGCCGCGATAGAAGCCGTCGCGGCCGTGCCGCGCGATCGCCTTCAGCGTGGCCGCGAGCGCCGGGAAGCGCCACACGTCGCCGACCCGCGGCGGCTTGCCGCCCGCAAGCAGATGCTTGGACGCGCCGGCATTGGCGCGGATCAGGTCCGCCGTGTTGCCCCAGTCGTGCGCCACGCGCGGCGCCACCACGAAGCCCTCTTCCGCCAGCGCGATGGCCGGCTCCAGCACCTCGGCCGGCGTCATGGTGCCGTGGTCGGCGAGGAGCCGCAGCCATCCTTCCACCGCGCCCGGAACCGTCACCGCATGGGGAGACTGTTTCGCGATCGCGCGGATGCCGGCCTTGGCGTACCAGTCCGTCGTCGCCGCGGCGGGCGCCCGGCCCGAGGCGTTGAGCGCGATCAGCCCCTTCTGGCCCGGCTTGGACAGGATGGCGAAGCAGTCGCCGCCGATGCCGGTCATCTGCGGCTCGGCGACGGCAAGCAGGGCGGCGGTCGCTACCGTGGCATCGACCGCGTTGCCGCCCTTCTTCAGGATATCGATGGCGGTGAGGGATGCGAGGGGGTGCGAGGTCGCAACCATCGCGTGGCGCGCATAGACGGGCGAACGGCCAGGAAAATGGAAATTGCGCATGCGCGCTCCTCGGTCGGGGCTTGAACCTGACTTCTAAATCAGGTTGGCGGCCGAAGGAAATCGCAATCTATGGACCTGCCCTGCGTGCCGCGCAGACGCGCGAGCTTCAGGCCGTGCGCGTGAAAAAATGCATGGGCCGGAGCCTCGGACCGCCCGAAAGACCCAGCGGTCCGGGCACCGGGCCGTACCGGTTGGCGCCGGGATTGCCGGGCACGGTATGCAGCCGGATGGCCGCCACCAGCAGCGGCGCCAGCAGCATGGCGATGGTGCAGAAGTAGACGGGCCGGCCGGGCTCGAGCAGGTCCGGCCCCACCAGGGTTGCCAGGCCAACGGCCAGCACCACGCCGCCGGCGGCCCAGGCGACGACGACGGCCAGCATCCACCAGGCGCTCAGGTCCAGGTCATGCAGGCGCTTGGCTATGGCGGCGAAGCCGAGCCAGCAGAACATGGCGTTGAGGGCGAGCGCGGCGCGGCCGCTGATGGCGGCGCCGAAGTACCACAGCGCCAGCACGGCGAGGATTTGCAGCGCGAAGGCCACGCACGCCGCCAGCAGGAAACCCTTGCGGTTCATGCGTCCGCCCGGATGGACGAGATGGAGGGCGACCTCGATGACGGTGGCCATGGCGGTTTCCGGCGATTGCGGCATTGCCCCGAGCATGGCAGCGCCGGGTTAGCAACCGGTAACCGGCCGGCCGGCCGTCAGGCGAACTCCATGATCACGGCATCGACCGCCAGGCTGTCGCCGCTCTTGGCCTTGACGGCCTTGACGCGGCCGTCGCGCTCGGCACGCAGGACGTTCTCCATCTTCATCGCCTCGACCACGCACAGCGGGTCGCCGGCCTTGACGTCCTGCCCCGCTTCCACATGCACGGCCTTGACCAGGCCGGGCATCGGGCACAGCAGGAACTTGCTCATGTCCGCGGCGACCTTTTCCGGCATCAGGTCGGCCAGCGCCGCTTCCCGTTCCGTATAGACGTAGGCCGGCGCATTGATGCCGCGATAGGAGAGCGTGTAGCCGTTGAGGATCGGGCGCACCTGCACCGCGACATCCCGTTCCCGCACGCTGCCGAACCAGACCGGATCGCCGGGCCACCAGGCGGCGGCGACGTCGAGCGTGTCGTGCGCCTTCCCGTCGGCACCGATCATCGACACCTTGACGGACGTCCCGAGCGCGCCTTCGACCTCGACGGTCTGGCGCGCCGTGCCGACGCGGACGACGCGGCGGGTGGCGAAGCGCACCGGCGGGCCGGACATCTGGTCGGTGATCTCGCGCCGGCGCGCGTTGCCGAGGTGATCGATGGCCGCCGCCACCGCGCTCAGCACCACCAGTTCCTCGCCCTCGGGCTCGCGCGCCTTGAAGCCGCCGGCGAACTCGTCGGCGATGAAGCCGGTCGACAGCCGCCCCTCGCGCCAGCGCGGATGCTGCATGAGCGCGGCCAGGAACGGGAGGTTGTGCTGGATGCCGTCGACATAGAAGGCATCGAGCGCGTCGGCCTGCAGATCGATGGCGGCGGCCCGGGTCGGCGCATGCGTCACGAG
>JBFWWW010000178.1:0-8305 GCA_050245975.1 Hyphomicrobiaceae bacterium | reverse complement strand
GACGTCATGGCGGCGAGAACGGCGGCCGCGATGTCCGACGTACCGTGCTGGCCACCCATCTCCACGGGTCTCAGTCGTCCGTTGCGAAAGGCGCCGGCGACTGCCGTCTCGATCATCGCACCCGCCTCGCGCGCCGCGGGAACGCCGCGCCGATCGCCCAGCCAGTGGAGCATCATCGCAGCCGACAGGAACATGGCGGTCGGGTTTGCCTTTCCCTGGCCGGCAATGTCCGGCGCGGTGCCGTGGCAGGGCTGGAAGACGGCGTGGCTGTCGCCGATGTCGGCCGAGGGCGCCATGCCCATGCCGCCGATCAGCCCGGCGCCGAGGTCCGACAGGATGTCGCCGAACATGTTCTCGGTCACCAGCACGTCGAAGATCCACGGCCGGCGCACCATGTCGAGCGCGACGGCATCGACATAGGCGTGAGATGCGCCGATATCCGGGTTGCGCGCGGCGCGCTCGTCGAAGATGCGGCGCAGGAAGGCGAATGCCGCGAACACGTTGGCCTTGTCGACGAGCGTCACATGGCCCCTGCCGCCGCGCGCCTTGCGGCGGCGTGCCAGCTCGAACGCGAAATCGAACAGGCGCTCGCTGACCGCGCGCGTCAGCACGAGCGTCTCGGTGGCGCACTGATCGTTGACGACGGCGCCCTTGCCGCGCGTCGCGAACAAGCCTTCGGTCGACTCGCGGATCAGCACGAAATCGAGCGCCGACGCACGGGGATCGGCCAGGACCTGCGGCAGGCCCGGAACCGACCGCACCGGCCGCACACCCGCATAGAGGCCGAGCTGCATGCGCAGGTCGATCTGCGGCGCGATCTCCGTACCGTCCGGCAGGCGCACGGCCGGCAGTCCCATCGCCGCGAGCAGGATGGCGTCCGCCTTGCGGCATGCCGCCATCGTCTCGGCCGGCAGCGCAGCCCCCGTCGCGGCGTAGTGTGCCGCCCCGGCCGGATGCTCGGTGAGCTCGAGCGCGAATCCGCCGACACGCGCCACCGCGGCGTCCAGCACGCGCAGGCACGGCGCCGTCACCTCGGGGCCGATACCGTCGCCCGGCAATACGACAATCTCAAAGGCGGGCTGTGCCATCGATCCTCGCGGCGGCCGTCACGTGCGCGCCGTCCGTCCCGCCTCCGCGCCGGCGACGGTCGCGTCCTCCTCCTCGTCCCGCAACCGGCTGCGGCGCAGAACGCCGTCCTGCTCCAGGATGGGATAGGCCACGGAGGCGATGTGCGCGGCGATGCGCTTCAGGTCGCGCGCGATGTCGATATGCAACGCGCTGGTCTCGATGCTCTCCGGCCGCCCTTCGCGCAGGCGGCGCAGATGGTTTTCCGTCGCGATCTGCTCCAGGTCGCGCATGCGCGTCTTGGCGGTCAGCAGTTTCCGTGCCGAGCTGCGATCACCCATCATGAACACGCTGGTCGCCAGATGCAGGTTCGCCAGCAGGCTCTGGTGCATGTCGGCGATCTCCTGCAGCCCTTCGGGCGAGAACGTCAGGCGCTGCTTGATCTTCTTGGCGACGATCTCGCGCAGGCTCTTGTCCAGAATGTCGCCGATGTGCTCCAGGTTGATGGTGAACGCCAGGATGTCCGAGCAGCGCTTGGCGTCGGCTTCGCCCAGCGCATCCTCGCGGCTGATGGCGGTCAGGTGCAGCTTCACCGCGTTGTGCAGCGTGTCGAGCGTGTCGTCCATCTCCGCCAGCTTGGTCAGCAGCTTGCGGTCGTCGGTCTTGAGCGCATCGAGGAACGTGCGCAGCATGGTCTCGACGATGTCGACCATGCGCAGCACCTCGCGAGCCGCATCGGCGAGCGCGATGTGCGGCGTCGCCAGGTTGGAGGCGCTGATGTACTGCGGCCGGCTGGGATCGGAACGCGAGGCCGTCGACGGCAGCAGCCGCACGCAAAGCTGCGCCAGCGGGTCGAGGAAGCCGATGAACGCCAGCGCGATCACCAGGTTGAACAGCGTGTGGAAGTCGGCCGCCTGCCGGGCCGGACTGGATTCGAGCCACTGCATCCCGGCCGTGATCCACGGCAGGAGAATGATGGCGACGATGCAGCCCGTGCCGCGCGCGATCAGGTTGCCGAGCGCCAGGCGCCGGGCGGCCGTGTTGACCCCCGCGGCAAGGTACTGCGGAATGATGTTGCCGAGGTTGGCGCCCAGCACGAGCGCGATGGAGGCCTCCGGCGTGATGATGTGCTCGGCCGCCAGCGTCATGATGAGAAGCACTACGGCCACGCTCGAATAGGCCGCCCACGTCAGCACCGCGGCGATGGCGATGTCGATGATGGGGTCGGTCGACAGCATGGCGAACAGATCGCGCAGCGCCTTGGCCTGCTCCACCGGCCGGATCGTGCCGATGATGAGATGCAGCGCCAGCAGGATCAGGCCGACGCCGATGGCGACGCGACCGAGGTCGCGGGTGCGCGTCTTGCCGCCGCGGTTGAAGGCGACGAGGCCGGCGAGCACGAACAGCGGCGCGACCGCGACGACGTTGAAGGTCAGCACCTGCACGATGAGCGTCGTGCCGACGTTGGCGCCCAGGGTGACCGCCAGAGCCGTCGTCAGGCTCATGAAGCCGCTGGCGATGAAGCTCGTCGACATGAGCGCGGTGGCGGTGCTGCTCTGCAGCAGGGCCGTGATGCCGACGCCGGCCAGGAAGGCCTTCCAGCGATTCTGCAGCCCCACGGCCAGGATCTGGCGCAGGTTGCCGCCGAAGGCGCGCACGATGCCCGTATGCACCATGTGCATGCCCCACAGCAGCAGGGCGACGAACCCGGCCAGGTTGAGGATGATCATGGTTGCAGACACAGGCATTCTCCGGTCAGGGGTGCGGCGCCACGTCCCGTTGTGACATCCACCCGTGTCCGGACAGTGACTCTGTCCTCCCCCTGTGGCAACGGCAATTCAGGTTGATGGCCGTCAATCATTGTCAGCGACCGCAAACAGGGCTACTCGGCCGGATGCAGCTGGCCGGACGGTTTTTTCCAGGGGGACACATGCGTACCGCTTTAACTTCGGCAAGCGTCGTGGCCGCCCTTGCCATCGCGCTCGCCGCCGCGTCCTCTCCCGCCCGCGCCGAGCCGGCGTGCGGCCCTGACAAGCTCGGGGTCTCGCGCGTGGCCGAGATCGACACGACGGGCGGCCCGGCGTTCGGCGAGCCCTTCGGCCGCAAGGACTTCCTGGCGCCCGGCGAGGTCGTGCTGACCTTCGACGACGGCCCGTCGCCCGCAACCACGCGTCCGATTCTGGCGGCCCTGGCCGAGCAGTGCACGAAAGCGACGTTCTTTGTCGTCGGTTCCATGGTCCGCGCCCATCCCGAGGTCCTCAAGGAGGAGGTCGCCCAGGGTCACACGGTCGGCACGCACACGTGGTCGCACCCCAACCTGAAGCGGCTGTCGAGCGACCGTGCCAAGGCGCAGGTCGAGGAGGCCTTCACGATGGCCGAGAAGGCGGCCGGCCAGCCGATCGCCCCGTTCTTCCGCTATCCCTACCTCAGCGAGCCGAACGCCATCGTCTCCTACCTGCGCTCGCGCAACATCGGCCAGTTCGCCATCGACGTTGATTCCCTCGACTGGCGCTATCGCAACGTGAAGTCGGTCGTGCGCCGCGTCATGGCCGGGCTGGCGCAGCGTGGCCGCGGCATCATCCTGCTGCACGACATCCACGCTTCGACCGCGGCGGCCGTTCCGGTGCTGCTCGCCGAGCTCAAGGCGCACGGCTACAAGGTCGTGCACATGACGGCGAAGACGCCGGTCGAAACGCTGGTGGCCTATCAGCCGCCGCCCGAGGCATCGAAATCGCACGCGAGCGTCCGCAGGGCAGGCGTGCGCCACACGCGCGCCCATCGCCGCTACGTGCGCACGGTCTCCTGGTAATCCCGGGCCAGCATCGGTTCAGGCGGCCGGCGGCAGCCTGAGGATTGCCAGCGCCAGCGCTTGCGCGCGCGGAACGATGGAGTCGATTTCCAGGTACTCCTCGGCCGTGTGCGCGCCTCCGCCCACCGGCCCCACCGAGCAGAGCGTCGGGCAGCCCACCGCGGCGGTGAACCCCGAATCCGCGCACCCGCCGGAGAACTCCCCGGCGACCTTGAGACCGGCATCCGACGCCGCAGCCTGATACGTCGAGAACAGCTCCTCGGCCGCCGGCGTCGTCGTCAGGGGCAGGAACTCGCCGGCGATCTCGAGCTTCGCGGTCGTGCCCGGCACCGTCGCGTGATCGATGATCTCCTGCAGGGCCGCCAGCGCGCGCCCGCGATCCTCGGGCACGACATAGCGCAGGTCGATCTGGCCGTCCGCGTGCGGCGCGGTTGTGTTCACCGACTGGCCGCCCTTGACGAGGCCGACGTTCACCGTCACGCCGCGGCCGATGCCCGTCACCTTGTGCATGGCGACGATCTTGTGCGCGATCTCGCCGATGGCGCTGATGCCGTGCTCGAAGGCGCCGCCGGAGTGCGCCGCCTTGCCGAAGACCTCGAAGCGCATGAACACGCCGCCCTTGCGGCCCGTGACGATATTGCCGTTCGCGCGCCCCGGCTCGGCATTGAACACGCAGCGCGCGGCCCGCGCCACGCGCTCGATGACGGGGCGGGAGGATGGCGAGGCGATCTCCTCGTCGCTGGTAATGAGGCCCGCGAGCGGCGCGGGCGCGCCGCCGAACCGTTTGAATGCCGCCAGCACGAACGCGTTCATCACGAGCCCGGCCTTCATGTCGGCCACGCCGGGTCCGTAGGCACGGCCGCCCTCGA
The DNA here is from genome assembly GCA_050245975.1 of Hyphomicrobiaceae bacterium. GTDB lineage: Bacteria > Pseudomonadota > Alphaproteobacteria > Rhizobiales > Hyphomicrobiaceae > JBFWWW01. The sequence continues at coordinate 3,562 of JBFWWW010000178.1, read as the reverse complement.
TCCGGAACGGGCGACGACCCGCCTCGCCCTTGGGAAAGACCGTATCGCGGTGACCCATCAGCACGATGGGACGCTCGTTGGGTCGCGTATCGTCGAGCCGGATGTGGATGGCGTTGCCGAACTGCTCGTGCGGCTCGGATCTGGCCAGCAGGCCGTTCTCCTCGAAGAACCGGATGAAGCGCGCGCCCACCGCATCGACGCCGGCCTTGTCGTAGCTGCCGCTGTCGATATTGACGACATCGGCGAGCAGCGCCGTCATGGCGTCCTTCTGCGTCGCCAGCCAGTCCGTGATTGCCGTTTCTGCGCTCGATGCCCCGGCCATGCGCGTGCTCCCTGAACATCGCCGGCCGCGCCGCGGCTAGGCCTGCTCCAACCCCAGTCCGATCCGGAACCGGCGCGCGATCGCGCTTCCGTCCTTCTCCGGCAGCCGCCACGGGTCCTCCGTGATGGCGATCTTGGCGACCGCCAGACACGGCCCAGGCGTCTTGAACAGCAGATCGGCCAGCTCCGCCATCTGCCCGGTGTCCGTCACCTGCAGCGTGTGCGCGATGCCAAATCCCCTGGCGACAGCCGCGATGTCCACGCGGCCGGACGTCAGGCCGCGCTGGCGTCCGGTCTCGGAGAACCTCTCGTTGTCGAGCACGAGGATCGCGAGGTTCTTCGGCGCCTGGTCGGCCACCACGCCCAGCGAGCCGATCCCCATCAGCATCTCGCCGTCGCCGGTCAGCGCCAGCACGCGCCGCTTGGGCTGCGCCAGCGCGATGCCGAGCGCGGTCGGCACGGCAAGCCCCATGCCGCCCCATGAGTAGAGATAGTCGGCGCTGTCGCCCGACGCGAAGCAGTCCCAGGTCGGGCTGCCGAGGCCGGGCACCACCAGCGTGCCGTTGCGCCGCGACAGCAGGTCGGCGACGAACGGCCGGCGCGCGATCTTGTTGGCTCCTGCGCTCATTTCACGCCAAACCCCTTCGCGCCGATCACCCGCTGGCTGATGAGGACTGCCGCACTGAGCCGGCCATTGAAGGCGATGTCGGCGGCGGCCACGAACGTCTCGCCGATCTCCGCTGCCGTATCGACGGGGAAACATTTGACGCCGACGGACTCCAGCGCCGGTTTCACGGCCTGTCCCATCGACACCTGCCACGGATTGAACTCGCCCCACTGGCCCCGCATGGTGACCAGCATCAGGCACGGCGCGCGAAACGCCGTCGCGAGGCCGAGCGCGTTGATGCAGTTGCCGACGCCGGACGACTGCATGGCGATCATCGCCGGCCGGCCGCCAAGCCAGCTCCCGGTGGCGATGCCGATGCCTTCCTCCTCCGTCGTCAGCGTGACGAGGCGCATGTCCTTGTCGGCCTCGATCAGCTTGAGCAGCTGCGTCAGCCCGCCGTCGGGAACCGTGCAGACGAGCGAGATGTTGCGCGCCTTCATCTCGCGCAGGACATCATCGGACCAATGTCGGGAAGCAGAAGCGGGCACGCGCAGCCATCTGTTTTGTTCCGGGCTGCCGGATACTATGCAGTTCTGGCCACGCGCGGCAAGCCGTCTTGCGGCGCCAGATCCCGCACGCGCGCCGCGAAGGCCGCCGCCAGCGCCGCGTCGATGTCCGCCACATTGCCGATGCGCGTGGCGCCTGCCGGATCAGGGAAGACGAACTCGTCCCGCCCGTCCCCGCCGCGCACCAGCTCGAACAGCACGCCGGACTTGGGATCATCGACGAAGACCGTCACGCGCCCGAGCGAGACCTGGAAGTCGACCCGCTCGATGGCGGCAAACAGGGCCTCGTCCTTGACGAGGAAGGCAAGTCTGCGCCGGATGTAGTTGAAGAGCGCCAGCTCGCGCTCGCTCGACGCGATGGCGCTGCCGGCCGCCGGCTCCGCACCGAGCCGCTGCGCCACGGGCAGCACCAGCGCCTCCTCGATGGCGGCCTTCACCAGCGTCGCGTAGTGGCGGTCGATGGCGGCCTTCGGCACGTTGGAGAAGCCGATGCGCGCCAGCAGCGCCCGGCAGAGGGCCTCCGAGGGGGCCTGCGCCTCGGAGAGCACGGCGCTGCGCAGCCGCTTGCGCACCAGCATGAGGTGCGCCTGCTCGGCGATTTCGTCCGGCGCGAAGCGCTCCTTCGTCACCAGCGCCAGCGTCTCCAGCACGTCGGGCGCCACGCCGCCCGTCGCGATGAGTTCGAGGTCGAAGGAGAGCACCGGCTCGCTGTCCATCACGCCCGGCTGCTCGGCGTCGACATAGAGCCGGTAGGCCGTGCCGTTGGTCAGGATGCCGACGCGCACGCTCTTGGCGGCGCTGAAATAGGCGCGCAGCGCGTTCTCCTTGCCATCGAGCGCCGCGCGCGCCTGGACGCACGCCACGCCGATCACCGGCTGGCCACCCTGCAGCACCGCAAAATCGATGCTGTGGCCGCCTTCAAGGCCGACCGGCGCTGCCGCGTGGTCCGGATAGACCTCGTAGGGGTTGGACGCGTCATAGCCCAGCAGCCCGAGCATCGGCAGCACGAGATAGAGGCGCGTGCTCTGCTCGTTGCCGCACGCCGGCATGAGGCCGACGACGCGCGCCGCCGTCGCGGCAAGACCGGACTGCAACTCCTGCACTGTCGACATTGAACCTGCCTGAGCCCCGCAACTCGGAATGGCGCCGGAAAGCGGCGCTGAACAACGATTGGGCAAGAGTCTAGAGCAACGCCGCTGCCGCGTCCGGCTTTGCCCAGGATTATCCAGGAGATAACGCATCGCGCCGGTTCCCCGGATGCGGGAACCGGCCTGGCTGTTGCCCTGCTGCGTCAGCCGGCGAGCTTGGCGATCTCCTCGACGATGGCCTTGCCCATCTCGCTGGTGCCGACGCGGCGCATGTTCGGCTGCATGATGTCCGCCGTCCTCAGCCCCTGGCCCAGGACATTGGCGATCGCCTTGTCGATGAGATCGGCCTCGCGCGCCATGTCGAACGAGTAGCGCAGCGCCATGCCCGCGCTGGCGATGGCGGCGATCGGGTTCGCCAGCCCCTGCCCCGCAATGTCGGGCGCCGAGCCGTGCACCGGCTCGTAAAGCGCCTTGCGGCGGCCCGTCTTGGGGTCGGGCGCGCCGAGTGAGGCCGACGGCAGCATGCCGATGGAACCCGTCAGCATCGCGGCCTCGTCCGACAACATGTCGCCGAACAGGTTGTCGCAGACGATGACGTCGAACTGCTTGGGGTTGCGTACGAGCTGCATGGCGCAGGCATCCGCCAGGATGTGCTCCAGCGTCACGTCCTTGGCTTCCTTGGCATGGACGGCGGTGACGACCTCGTTCCACAGCACGCCGGTGCGCATCACGTTGCGCTTCTCGGCCGAATGCACCTTGTTGCGCCGCTTGCGCGCCAGGTCGAAGGCGACGCGCGCGATGCGGGCGATCTCGCCGGTGGTGTAGACCGTGGTATCGACCGCGCGCTTCTCGCCGTTCTCCAGCGTCACGACCTCCTTCGGCTCCCCGAAGTAGGTGCCGCCCGTCAGCTCGCGCAGGATCAGGATGTCGAGGCCCTCGACATGCTCGCGCTTGAGGGAGGAGGCCTCCGCCAGCGCCGG
>JBFWWW010000177.1:0-8305 GCA_050245975.1 Hyphomicrobiaceae bacterium | reverse complement strand
CGTCTCGATTGTCGGGGTGTTCATGCCGAATTGCCGAGCGGGCCGGCCGAAACTAACCCATCAGCCTGGGGTCTTCGCGGTCATGGGCATGCCCCACAGCTTTCAAGAGCGCCTTGTCCAGCTTGTCAGGGCTCAGCACCACCTTCTGGTCGTGCACAGCCTTGACGGCGGACGCCGGCACCACGAATTCACCGGCATTCTCGACATAAACGACGATCCCGTCGGACCGCAGGTCGCGGACCGCGCCGATCCCCTCGCGGCCTTCCGCGATAAAGACCATGAAACCCTTTTCGATGCGCTCGATCATGCCAGCCTCCAGGATTCTTGGCGGAGCCGCCTTCCAGACGTCAGGTTAGGGCGACCATGCGGCAAGGGAAAGGCTCGTATGAGCGCAGCGGGTGGTCAGGCCTGGGACCGTGCCGGCCGAGGGGAAAGGCGGGCCGGTTCTGTGACCGGCTCGTCGGACTCCAGCTCGAGCGATCGCAGCCGTTCCCCACGCCGCGCGATGCGCTCGGCAGACCCCGTCACCGTCTCCAGCGCCTTGACCGCCTGCGTGAAATGCCGGTCGAGTTCCGATGCCCGATCGACGAGGCGCCCCACATCGGCCAGCAAGGCGCCCACCTCACGCTGGATGACGCCGGCCTGGTCGCGCATTTTGACATCGCGAATGACGGCCTGGATGGTCTGCACCGCCAGCATCAGAATGTTCGGGGCGACGATGACAACGCGCTGCCGATACGCCTTTTGCAGCAAATCCGGCAGCCGTTCGTGCAAGTCCGCATAGACGGACTCGGACGGCACGAACATCAGCGCCGTGTCCTGCGTTTCCCCAGGGATCAGGTATTTGCCGGCGATATCGTCGATATGACGGCCCACCGCCTCGCGAACTGCCGACAGCGCGGCCTTCGTCTCATCGGGAGCGCGCGCGATGCGCAGTGCCTCGAAGCCTTCGAGCGGAAACTTTGAATCGATCACCAGCGGTGCCTGACCCGGCAGGCGGACGAGACAATCCGGACGACGCCCGTTCGACAGCGTCGGCTGGAATTCATAAGCGCTCGCCGGCAAGGCGTCGCGAATGATGGTTTCCATCCGCACCTGGCCGAAGGCACCGCGCGCCTGCTTGTTGGACAGCACGCCCTGCAGCGAGACGACCTCGGATGCGAGATCCGCCAGATTGCGGCGCGCATCGTCGATCACCGCCAGACGCTCGTTGAGGTTCGACAGGTTGTCGAAGGTCTGCTTGCCTGTTTCGGCGAGGTTGACGTCGATCCGCCGTCCGAAGGTTTCGATCGCCGTGCCTAGGCGTGTCGCCATTTCATCGAGACGCTCGTTGAGCCCGCGCGACTGGTCGGCATGACGCTGCGCCGTCATCTCCGCCATGGCGGCGAGCCGGCCCTTGATCTCGGCGAACTGCGCCTCCGTGGCGGCTTCGGCGCGCCGCTCGGACAGCTCGAGCAGAGCCCGCGTCGCCCGTCGGTTGCGGCGGACAGCCTGCAGGGCAAACAGGGCGGTCAACACCGCAAGGCCGAGGAGCACCATCCAGCCGTAGCGGTCGAGGCTCTCGGCCCACTGGGGACCAAACAAGGCTTCAACCTGGGTCAGAAGGGTCGACATGGCCGCGACCCTAGATGATTCGTCAGGCGGGATTTGGCCCTGTTTGCCGCTCCCCGGCGCCGACCGGGGAGGTCGCCGATCCATGGGGTGTCTTTTCCCAAAGATAGGGGCTGCGCACGAGTTGCAGGATCGCCCGATAGGCGGCGGCCGAAATAAGCAGCCAGTACAATGGCAGCGCGAGCGTTGCGCCGACCAGATGCGCACGCCCCCGCCGCGTCACCGCGATCATGCCGACGGCCATCGACAGCAGATAGCCGAGAGCGAGATTGCACCAGGACACGGCCCACAGCGTTTGCGCGACGCTGACCGGAGCTACGCTCGATGCGTCCGTCAGCAGCCACCAGTACGCCAGCATGGCGTAGAAGAGCGGGTGCACGAGGGCCGAGAGAATGAGCCCGCCCATCAGCAGATGAAAACCGGCAAAGCCGCGCGGCCCAAGCTGCCGGTACGTCAGCAGCGGCGCGCGCGTATGCACCAGGTAGGTCTGCATCCAACCCTTGAGCCAGCGCGTTCGCTGACGCAACCACGCCATGAACGCGGCCGGCGCCTCCTCCCACGTCGTCGACTCCAGCACAGACGTGCGGTAGCCGAGGCGGGCGAGGCGCACACCGAGATCGGCATCCTCCGTGACATTGAACGGGTCCCATCCTCCGGCGGCATCAAGTGCAGCCCGGCGGAAATGGTTCGACGTCCCGCCCAGCGGGAGCGGAATCCGCAATCGCTCCAGCGCCGGCAGCATGGCGTCGAACAGCACGGTGTACTCGACGGCGAACTGGCGCGTGAACCAGGTGTCGTCCGGATTGTAGATGTTGAGATGCGCCTGCAGGCAGGCGAGGTCGGCGCCGGTGGAGGCAAAACGCGCCACGGCGCGCCGAAGCTGATCGGGCTCCGGCCTGTCCTCGGCGTCGAAAATGACAAGGTAAGTGCCGCGCGCACTGCGAAGCGCATAGTTGAGCGCTTTCGGCTTGGTGCGCGGCTCCGCGTCCGGGACAATGACGGTGCGGATATGTGCCGGGAGCGACATGCCGCGCAGTTTATCCTGCGTGTCCCTGTCCACCGCTTCGAGCACCAGCGCGATGTCCAGCCTGTCGGGCGGATAGTCCAGAGCGCGCAGCGCCGCGACGAGACCCGGTACCATCCCGGCCTCCCGGAACAGCGGCACGAGCACCGTATAGACCGGCAGTTCGGCATCGGCTGCCCGAGGTTCGTTGGCGCGGGCGGGCGCTGCTTTCAGGCTTTGCCGCAAAGCCGCAAATCGCAGCGCTGTAACGGCCAGGAAAGGGAGCGTGATCAAACCGCACAGTACCGACTGGCAAAGGCCGGACTCGGCCAGCAGCGCGGCGCCAACAGCGGCGACAACGCCGGCGATCGCGACGATCTGCCAGAGACGCAGCGGAGCGGCCGCCGAATAGTCGGGCTTGGACTGGCGCAGATGGTCTGTGGCTGCGGCGAGCCAACGGGTCGCCAAAGTTGCGGCATCGGTTTCCGCGTCGGACCTTGATGGCGGACCGCCACCGGGTTCCGCGCCGTCGGCCAACGCAATCGTCTGGACACGCAAAAACTGTCGAGTAGACATACGGGCGACGATTCCCGATCCAAGGAACGCATCGTCGAAACATCGCGGTCGCGCCAAAATTCGTGGCAATATGTCGGAGCGGCCTGAAATGAACGAACAGCGAAACGCCTCCATGATACATCTACGGCGCGGATTGGCGAGCCTGCTGGCGATGCTCGGGATGCTGGTCGCCGTTGCCGCACCGACAGCGATTGCTCAGACAGCGACGCAGCGCCCTGATACCGAAGCGCGCGAGGCGCCCGCGCGCCGCGCGGTGATCCGGTTCGTCACCGAGACCGACTATCCACCGTTCAACTACCTCGATGAAGAGGGCGGGCTCACGGGATTCAACGTCGATCTGGCGCGCGCGCTGTGTCTTGACCTCAACACCACCTGCGATGTGCAGGCCCGGCCCTGGAGCGAGCTGCTCGCGATCCTCCTGCGCGGAGAGGCGGACGCCGTGATCGCATCGCACACCATCAGCCCGCAGCTTCTCCGCCGGACAGACGTGACGGACCGGTACTACTACACCCCTGCCCGCTTCGCAGGTAAACGCGGCGGCGGCGACGTCGCCATAACGCCGGAAGGGCTCGAAGGCAAAAGCATTGCCGTCGTCAAGGGAAGCGCGCACGAGGCCTATCTGCGGGCCTTTTTCCGCGACAGCACGATCCGCACGTTCGATACCGTTGACGACGCCCGCACCGCCGTGCCGGCGGGCGCGGCAGACTACGTTTTCGACGACGGCACCGGGCTTGTGTTCTGGCTCAACGGCACGGCATCGAAGGCCTGTTGCGAGTTCAAGGGCGGGCCGTTCGTCGAACCGAAGTATTTCGGCGACGGCATCGGCATCGTCGTAAAGAAGGAGGACAGCGAGCTCAAGAGCTCGCTCAATACCGCCCTCAAACACGTGCGCGAAAGCGGCCGCTACGAGGAACTCGTGCTGCGCTATTTCCCGTTCAGGGCCTATTGATGACGACGCCGGATGCTCCGGCGCCGGCCGGGCTGTTCTTCGGCTGGAAGGTGGTTGCGTCCGTTTTCGTCATGGCGGTCTTCGCCTGGGGCGTCGGCTTCTACGGCCCGACCGTCTACCTGCATGAAATCCATGCCACGCGAGGCTGGTCGGTCAGCCTCATCTCTGCAGCCATCACCGCGCACTTCCTGTGGAGCGCGCTGCTGGTGGCGTTCCTCGGCGAGGCCTATCACCGCTTCGGGATCGCGCCGGTGACCTATGTGGGCATCGCGGCGACGGCGCTGGGCGTGATCGGCTGGGCGGTGGCTGCCCAACCCTGGCAGCTGTTCGCCGCCGCCGGCCTGACAGGTATCGGCTGGGCCGCAACGAGCGGCGCTGCCATCAACGCGATGGTGTCTCCCTGGTTCGACCGGCGCCGCGTCGCCGCACTCTCCCACGCCTACAACGGCGCCAGCATCGGCGGCGTCGCGTTCACGCCTCTCTGGGTGGCTCTGATCGCCTGGCTCGGTTTTCCGGGCGCGGCGATGATCGTCGCCGCCGCGGTCCTTGCGGTGCTGGTCCCGCTGACGGCACGCTATATTTCCCGGCGCCCCGAGGATCTGGGCCTCGCGCCGGACGGGGGCCCGCCGCCCAAGGCTGCCGACACGCGGGCTGCAGCGGTGAAACAGACGCCGCGTCTCGACATCCTGAAGGACCCCCGATTCTTCACGCTGTCGCTGGGATTCTCGCTTGGCATCTTTGCCCAGATGGGACTGATCGCCCATCTGGTGACGCGGCTGGCGCCCGTCATCGGCGACCTTCAGGCCGCGCTGCTGGTCAGCATCGCGACGGTGTGCGCGGTCATCGGCCGGCTGGGACTGGCAGCAGCGCCGGACAGCCTCGACCGGCGCCGCGCCGCCTCTGCCAACTTTGCCATGCAGTCCCTCGGCGTCCTCCTGCTGACGTTTGGCGACAGCCTGTGGCCGCTGGTGGCAGGCTGCGTCCTGTTCGGGCTCGGGATCGGCAACCTGCTGTCGCTGCCGCCGCTCATCCTGCAGGTGGAGCACAACCGCACCGATGTCGTGCGCGCGGTGGCGCTGTTTACAGCGGTGAACCAGATCGTTTACGCTTTTGCGCCCGGCATCTTCGGCGTGATGCGCGATATGGCCGGGAGCTACACCGGACCCTTCCTGCTCGCCGGAGCCGCGCAGCTGGCGGCGGCCGTCATCGTTGCATCCAGTGGCCGGTCCCGGCCGCATGCTTCCTCAAACCACCCCTGAACAAAGACCGATGTCCAAAAGCACCGCCTTCCCGTCCCGCTCGAAGCTCACCATCTGCTTTGCCCATGCCGCCTACCAGATGGCGGACCGCTTCCTCGCCCGCGATACCGGCCTGCGTCATTTCCAGGTGCGCGAGGCGGCCGACCTGGAAGCGCGCATCGGCGAGGCCGATGTGGTCGTCGCCTCGATGATGTGGAAGAACCACCTGCTCGCGAAGGCGCCGCGGCTGCGTTTCATCCAGTCGATCAGCGCCGGCATCGACCAGTACGACAAGGCGCTGCTGGCCGAGCACGGCGTGCGGCTCGCCAACGCCGCAGGCGTCAACGCCAACGCGGTCGCCGAGCATGCGATGGCGCTGACGCTCGCGCTGATGCGCCAGGTCCACACCGGGCGCGACAACCAGACCGCAAAGGTCTGGCGGCCGATGATCTCCGAAATCGCCAGGCGCGAGGACGAGCTTGCCGGCAAAACGATGGTCGTCGTCGGCGCGGGGCGCATCGGCGCGCGACTGGTCCAGCTCGCCAAGGCGTTCGATCTTCGCGTTCTGGCCGTGCGCCGCGACGCGGCCCAGGGCGTGGCCGGCGCCGATGCCGTCTATCCGACCGCGCGCCTGCCGGAGCTGATGGCGACCGCCGACATCCTGGTGCTGGCATGCCCGCTCACAGCGGAGACGGAGAACCTCGTCGACGGCCGCCTGCTGGCGCAGATGAAGCCTGCCGCGATGGTCATCAACGTCGCGCGGGGCAAGGTGGTGGACGAAGCCGCGCTCATCGCGGCTCTGCGCGACAAGCGCATCGCGTGTGCGGGCCTCGACGTCACGCGCGAGGAGCCCCTGCCGCAAGCGTCGCCACTCTGGACAATGCCGAACGTGCTCATCACGCCGCACACGGCCGGCGAGACCCAGCGCTACGAGGACAGGGTCATAGACTTGCTGCTGGAGAACCTCGATCGCCTGTGGCGCGGCGAGACCCAGCTCGTCAACCAGATCATCTAGCAACGCTACTGCGGACCCAGCGCGGCCTCGATCGCTGCCGTCAGTTCGGTCGCGTCCGGCGTGACGCGCGTATCGAACGCCGTCACCAGCCGGCCGTCGCGCCCGACCAGGTACTTGTGGAAATTCCAGTGCGGCGCCGCAGCCGGCCCGAGCGTTTCGCGCGCCCACTTGTAGAACGGATGCGCCGCAGCCCCCGACACCGCCTCCTTGGTCGTGAGCGGGAATGTGATGCCGAAGGCGCCCTGGCAGAACTCGAGGATTTCACCCTCGGCCTTCGGCTCCTGGCCGCCGAAGTCGTTCGACGGCACACCGATGACGACAAGGCCGCGTTTTTCGTAGCGGTCCCACAACGCCTGCAGACCCTTGTATTGCGGCGTGAACCCGCAGAACGATGCGGTGTTCACCACCAGCAGGACCTTACCGCGATAGGTCGCCAGCGGCAGCTTGCCGCCTTCGATGGCCTCGAAGCCGAAATCGTAGGCGCTTGCGACTGAGGACGCGGCCATTGCGCGATCCGACAATAGTGTACCCATGCTCAACGCGAGACACGCTCCCAGGCAAAACATCCATAGTGCCGAAAACTTCATGGTCCGCCGTCCAATCTCCATTGGCCGCGCCCATGGTGCTGCGAGCCGACCGGCGCCGCGAGCCACAATCGCGTGATCGTGGTGTCAGTAGTGAATGGCGCCCGGGACGCCGCCGCCGGCACCGATGGTCTCGCCGTTGATGGGGACGGCCTTGGGCGAAGCGAGAAAGGCGACCACGTCGGCGATGTCCTCCGCCGTGATAAAGCGCTTCAGAAGGTTGCGGCCGGCCATGCGCGCCTCGGCCTCCTGCTCGGTGATGCCCTGGCTCCGGGCCATCGCGGCGACGACGCCGGCGGTCTTCTCGGTGCGCGTCAGGCCGGGATGAACGCAATTGACCGAGATACCGGAGGGACCCAGCTCGTCCGCGAGGTTCTTGGTGAGCGCCGACACGGCGACATTGCGCATCGAGCCGATGATGGTTCCGGTCTGCCGCGCCGCCAGGCCGCTGATGTTGATGATGCGGCCGGACTTCCGGCGGATCATGTGCGGAGCGACCGCACGCGCCATGCGCAGATAGCCCATGACCTTGACATTCATGTCGGCCCAGAAATGGTCGTTGGTGATCTCGGCCAGCGCGGGCGGCTTTGCCTGGCCGCCGGGCTGCGCGGCGCAATTGACCAGGATATCGATGCGGCCGAACGCCGAAGCGGCACCGTCGACAGCCGCCTGAACGGCGGCATCGTCGCCCGTATCGACGCGGAACGCCTTTGCGGAGCCGCCGGCGGCGGCGGAAATCTCCGCCGCAGCCGCTTCGAGTGCGGCCATGTCACGCGCGAGCAACGCAACGTGGGCGCCCTCGCGGGCCAGCGCCGAACCGATCGCCTTACCGATGCCGCGGCTGCCGCCCGTGACGATGGCGACCTTGCCTTGGAGCTGGAGGTCCATGACCTGTTCCCTCGCGCCTATCTGTGTCCGGCCGCCCGCAGAGCATCGAGATTGAAGATGTTATCGTCCGGCAGCGTGCCGTCGAGCGCCGCCAGGATGTTTTCGGCGGTCTCGATGCCCATGCGCCGCCCGGACTCGCGCGTCGAGCCGGCACTGTGCGGCGAGAGGATGACGTTGGGCAGCTTGAGAAACGGGTTGTCGCGACCGAGCGGCTCGTCGTCGAAGACATCGAGGCCGGCACCCAGCAGCTTGCCCGAGGAGAGCGCGGCGAGAAGCGCCGTCTCATCGACGAGGCCGCCCCGCGCGCAATTGATGAGCACGGCGCCGGGTTTCATTGCCGCCAGCTCGCGCGCGCCGATCATGCCGGACGTCAGGTCCGTCTTGGGCGTATGGATCGTCGGCGATATCACCCTCGCGCTTGGGACCGAGCCACTCGATCAG
>JBFWWW010000176.1:0-8398 GCA_050245975.1 Hyphomicrobiaceae bacterium | reverse complement strand
AGGACGTCCCTGGCATCGCCATCAGCGAGCGCCGTGAGCCGCGGGGCACCGAGACCGCGCCAAGCCGTGACATTTTCCGGTCCGGCGGTGATCAGACGACGATAGGCGTCGGCTGCTGGCTCGAGGTTTCCGGCCGCTCGGCCGCTTGAAGGTCCCTCATTGCGCGCTCGACTGGCTCACGCGCCAATGGGTCGGCCGTACTCGTTTGCCGTAGCTCTTGGTCTCCGGAGCGTTCACAAGGACCTCAGGCCACGGTCTCCGAGAGGAACGGCAGGCCCCACATCTCCTCGTTGAGGAGCTTGCCGGCGATCTCCTCGGCGATTCCGGCAATCAGGCGACGGCCCTTCTCCTCGCTCGCTGCGTCCGGGTTGCCGAGCACGCCCGAGGACGCCATGGCGCCGAGCGTGCGCCAGCGATAGACCCCGCCGCCGACCAGGTCCTTGACGTCGGGCGTGCGGTTCGCCTTGGCGAGCTTGATGCGGTCGCGCGCGACGAGGTCGGGACGCAGCGCCATCATCATGGAGGTCTCCGCCTCGCAGGCGTGCTGCAGCCCGGCCTGGGTCTCGAGGATCGCCGCGATCGAGTTGGCCGCCGCGTACCAGTAGGTGAACTGCACGATCGGGATGCCGAAGAGTGGCGTGAACTCGTCGGCCGCCACGCGCATGGCGTTCTCGTTGCCGCCGTGTCCGTTCAGCAGGACGATGCGACGGAAGCCGTGCCGCACCAGCGACTGGCAGATGCAGCGCAGCACGGCGAGGAACGTGGTGGCGTCGAGCGTGACGGTGCCGCCGAAGCTCATGTGATGCTCGGAAAGGCCGGTCCACAACATCGGCAGCACGACCGCCGGCCGCTGCGCCGCGACGCGACGCGCGGTCTCCAGGGCCACCGTCTCGCCGAGCATGGAGTCGACCTCGACCGGCAGATGCGGGCCGTGTTGCTCGAGCGATCCGACCGGCACAATCACGATGGCATCCTGGCGCGCCCGTTCCCTGAGCTCGTCGGCCCGCAGCTTCCGCCACTCGATCTCCATGCCAATCCTCCCCGTGCGCACGCGCGACGTGCCAGTGTTCCGCGCGTCAAGTCTCAGGCAAACGCCGCAATGGGACAAGCCTGTCCGCCGCCGTCACGCCATCTGGAAAGCTCGCAGCCCGCGTGCCATCGTCTCGGCGAACGACAGGAGCGAGACCATGGCACGGACAGTCGAGGTTGCGGTCGAGCCGCTGAGTGCGGCCGCGTTCGCGCCTTTCGGCGCCATCATCGGCGCCGGGACCGAGCCGCCGGCGCTCGACTGGGGCACCTGCAGACCTGGATGGCACCGTTCGACGTCGACGACGCGACCCAGATGACCCTCTGCCGCTATCACCGCGAGCGGGTCGCGTGGAGCCAGATGGAGGGCCATCTCGCGGTGACTCAGGCCTTCCTGCCGCTGGGGGGCGTCGCCAGCGTCATGGTGGTCGCGCCGCCGACCGACCCGGCCGACCGCACCGCCCTGCCGCCACCCGAGAGCGTGCGCGCCTTCCGCATGGACGGCCGGGCGGGCGCCGTGCTGCATCGCGGCACGTGGCACGCGTTGCGGCGCTTTCCCATCGGGGCGCCGCTGATCGACGTCGTTCTGCTCACCGGGCGCGACACCCAGGCCGAGCTCGAGCGCCAGGCGCGCGACGGCACGCTGCCGGCGCTGACCCACGAGGCCGATTATGCCGCCGTCCATGGCGTCACCTTTCGCGCGGTCGGCGTCTAGCCTTTCGCAGCAGCCGCGAAGCAAGCTGTCGGCTCCGCCGGTTGCCTAAGCGCGCCGCGGGTGTCAGCATTCCCTGGGAGAATCGAGGTCAGGCGATGCCGCCTCGAGCGAAAGGGAGGAGACAAGCAATGACGCTGCTAGGATGGAGGCTGAAGGCCTTGGCGGTCGCGGCGGGGGCCGCGGTTCTGTTCGCCGGCCCCGAGGGCGCGCGCGCGCAGACGCTCGTGGTGGGGCAGGCGGGCGACACGCTGACGCTGGACCCGCATTCCTTCAACGGCATCGTCGAGGCGAGTGTGATGTCGAACCTGTTCGACCCGCTGATCGCCTTCGACAAGAACATGGAGATCGACACCAAGCACAGCCTGATCGAAAGCTGGAAGAATCCGGCGCCAGATCGCTGGGTGTTCGAGATCCGCAAGGGCGTGAAGTTCCACAACGGCGCCGAGCTGACGGCCGAGGACGTCGCCTACTCGATCGAGCGGATGCGCAACTGGAAGGCGTTCGGCGCGATGACCGGCATCGCCTTCTACGTCAACAAACTCGCGAGCGCCAAGGCGACCGGGCCGCACACGGTCGAGGTGCAGACCGACGGGCCGTTCGGACCGATGCTGCGCCATCTGCGCACCGTCTTCGTCGTCAACAAGGCGCACGTCGAGAAGGTGACCAAGGAGAAGGGCATCGAGGAGGTCGGCCGCCAGCCGGTCGGCACGGGTGCCTTCAAGTTCGTCGAATGGGTGCCGGGCGACCACGTCACCCTGGCGCGCAACGACGACTGGTGGGCCGGCAAGGTCGGCGTCGAGAAGGTCACCTTCCGGCAGATCGCCAACAACGCCACCCGCACCGCGGCGCTGCTGTCGGGCGAGATCCACATCGCCACCGAGCTGGCGCCGCACGACGTGGCTCGCGTCAAGCAGAGTCCGGGCAACGAGGTGGTCGTCCTCGACGGCATGCGGACCGTCAACTACAAGTTCGACTCGGTGCGCGAGGAGACCCCCGGCATCCCGGGCATGAAGAATCCGCTGCGCGACGTGCGCGTGCGCATGGCGATCAACCACGCGATCGACGCGCCGGCCATCGCCAAGGTCGTGATGGCCGGATTCGCCACGCCGTCCGAGCAGATCGCCGGCCGGCAGCATTTCGGCTGGAGCCCCAACGTTAAGCGGCTGCCCTACGATCCGGAGAAGGCCAAGGCGCTGCTGGCCGAGGCAGGCTATGCCAAGGGCTTCCCGCTGCGCGTCGATTCGACCAACAACCGCTACGTCAACGACGAGCAGATCTGCCTCGCCGTGGCGCAGATGCTCACCAAGGTCGGCATCCAGGCCACGTGCCGCGCCCGGTCCAAGCAGATCGTCTTCAAGGAGTTCTACGACAAGACGATCCTGTGCTGCTCGATGTTCGTGTTCTCCTACGTGGTGCCCACCGCCGACATCGCCGGCAACATGGAGACCAACTTCCACACGCCGACCGCCGACGGCCTCTATGGCGCCTCGAACGGCGGCGACCCCAAGACGCCGCAGTACACCAACCCCGCGGTCGACGAACTGATCGAGGGCGCCGCCAAGGAAACCGACGCGGACAAGCGCAAGCAGACCCTGCACAAGGCGTCGGAGACCATCATGGCCGACTATCCGATCGTGCCGCTGCATTACCAGAACGACATCTACGGCATTTCCAAGAAGGTCTCGTGGAAGCCGCGCGAGGACTATTACCTCACCATGTACGACGCGACCTGGAAGTGAGTGGCGGGGCGGCCGCGGGGGGAAGGCCGCCCGCAGTCGCCCGTCCGTCCGCGTCGGCACCGTTGCACCGGGCATGATCGGCTTCATCGTCCAACGCTTCATGCAGACCCTGCTGGTGATCTGCGCGGTCTCGCTGGTCGTGTTCGTGATGAACTACTACGGCGGCGACCCGGTCTACATGATGCTGCCGCCGCAGGCGTCGCAGGCCGACATCGAGGCGATGCGCGTCTCGATGGGCCTCGACAAGCCGATGGCGGTGCAATACGCGCTCTACTTCGGCAGCCTGCTGCAGGGCCAGCTCGGCAACTCCTGGACGCAGGCTCGGCCGGTGCTGACCCTGATCCTCGAACGGCTGCCGGCAACCCTGGAGATCGCCGTCGTCGGCATGCTGTTCGCGCTCGTCGTCGGCGTGCCGCTCGGCCTGTACGCCGCCATGAAGCCGCGCTCGGCCGTCGCCCGCTGGAGCATGGGCGTGTCGATCCTCGGCATCTCGATCCCGCCCTTCTGGCTCGGCATCGTGCTGATCCTGGTCTTCGCCGTGACACTCGGCTGGCTGCCCTCGTCGGGGCGCGGCGCCACCGTCAACGTGCTGGGTGTGCCGATCAGCCTGCTGACCTGGGACGGCCTCGCCCACCTGATCCTGCCCGGGCTGACGCTCGCGCTGTTCAACATGGGGCTGATCCTGCGCCTGCAGTACGCCGCGATGCGCGAGGAGCTGGCCACCGAGTACGTCCGCTACGCCCGCGCCCGCGGCGTGCCCATGCGCACCATCGTGCTGCGCCATGCCTTTCCCAACACGCTAATTCCACTGGTCACCTTCTCGGCGCTGGTGTTCGCCCAATCGATCGCCTTCGCGGTGATCACCGAGACCATCTTCGCCTGGCCCGGCATGGGCAAGCTGCTGATTGATGCGATCGGGCTGAACGACCGCCCACTGGTCACCGGCTACCTAGTGTTCATCGCGATCATGTTCTCGCTGATCAATCTCGCCACCGACCTGACCTACGCGCTGATCGATCCGCGCGTGCGCATCGCATGACGCCGACCGCAGTCCCCGGGCCAGACGAGTCGGCGGGCGTCGCCGCCGCGCCGGAGAGGGCGCTCTGGCGATCGTTCCGCGCCAGTCCCTCGGCGCAGCTCGGCGCCGGCATCTTCGCCGCCTTCTGCCTGCTGGCCCTGCTGGCGCCGCTGATCGCGCCGCAGAACCCCTACGACCTCGCCCAGCTCAACCTGATGGACGCCTTCAAGCCGCCGGCCTTCCTCGCCGATGGCAAGGCGGGCTATCCACTCGGCACCGACGAGCAGGGGCGCGATCTTCTGTCGGCGATGCTCTACGGATCGCGGGTGTCGCTGTTCGTCGGCCTGGTCGGCGTGGCGCTGGCCGCCGGGCTTGGCACCTTGCTCGGCATGGTCGCGGGCAACGCGCGCGGCGTGCTCGATTCGGTGATCATGCGCATCGGCGACGTCGAGCTCAGCCTGCCGTCGATCCTGATCGCGCTCTTCATCATGTATTTCTCCGAGCCGGGAATCGGTAACATCATCATCGCCATCGTCGCCGTCGAATGGGTGCTCTACGCCCGGACTGCGCGGGCGAGCACGATCAGCGAGCGCGAGAAGGGCTATGTCGAGGCGGCGCGCTCGATCGGCGTCGGGCCGCTCAGCGTCGTGCTGCGCCACCTGCTGCCCAACATCCTGGCGCCCATCGTCGTGATCGCCAACGTGCGCTTCGCCTGGGTGATCATCCTCGAGGCGAGCCTGTCCTTCCTCGGGGCTGGCGTGCCCGCCGAGCAGCCCTCGCTCGGGCGGCTGATCCTGAACGGCTACCAGATGCTATTCTCGGGCTACTGGTGGATCTCGGTGCTGCCCGGCGCCGCTCTGATGCTGCTGGTGCTCGGGGTCAACTTGCTGGGCGACTGGCTGCGCGAGGCTCTCAACCCCAAGCTCGCGACGTGAGCGCGCCGCTCCTGTCGGTCGCCGGGCTCACGGTCCACTACGCCGGCCGTGGCGGCGGGCGCGACCGCGCCCTGGTCGCCGTCGACGACGCGAGCTTCGACCTGGCGGCCGGCGAGATCCTGAGCCTCGTCGGCGAGTCGGGGGCCGGCAAGTCGACCGTCGCCTACGCGCTGATGCGGCTGATCGATCCGCCGGGCCGGATCGTGGCGGGCCGCGCGACCTTCGAGGGACGCGATCTGCTGGCCCTCGACGAGGCGGCGATGCGCGCCGTGCGCGGCAACCGCATCTGCATGGTGTTCCAGGATCCGATGGCGACCCTGAATCCGCTGATGCGGGTCGGCGACCACATCGCCGAGGGGCTGATGGTGCATCGTGGGCTCGGACGCCAGGCGGCGCGCCGCCGCGCCGTCGCTGCGCTGACCGAGGTCGGCATCCCGGCCGCCGAGCGCCGCGCCCGCGACTATCCGCACGAGATGTCGGGTGGCATGCAGCAGCGCGCCGTCATCGCCGCCGCGCTGGCGATGGAGCCGGCGTTGCTGATCGCCGACGAGCCCACGACCGCGCTCGACGCCACCATCCAGTCGCAGATCATGGATCTGCTGGTCGACCTGACACAGCGGCACGGCACCGCGCTGCTGCTCGTCACGCACAACATCGCCCTCGTGGCCGAGACCGCCGACCAGATCGCCGTGATGTACGGCGGCACCATCGTCGAGATCGGACCCAAGGGCCGCGTGCTCGACGCACCGCGCCATCCCTACACCGCGGCGCTGGTCGGCTCGATCCCGCGCCTCGACGAACCGGACCGCCCGCTCACGCCGATCCCCGGCATGATGCCCGGGCTCGCGCACCTGCCCGAAGGGTGCCCGTTCCATCCGCGCTGCGCGCAGGCGCGGCTGCCCGACTGCCGGGTCCGGCCCGCGCTGCTCGAGGCCGGCCCGGGACATCGGGTCGCCTGCCACTTCGCGCTGGAGCCGCCGGCGTGAACGCCGTCCCCTTCATCGAGGTCCGCGGCGTCACGAAGCACTTCCCGCTGCGCCGCGGCATCGTCGAGCGGCTGCGCGGCGGCCGCGCGCCCGCGGTCCAGGCGCTGCGCGAGGTCGACTTCGCGGTACGGCGCGGCGAGACGTTCGCCTTGGTCGGCGAAAGCGGTTGCGGCAAGTCGACCCTGGCGCGGATCGTTATGGGGCTGATCCCGCCGACGAGCGGCTCGGTGGCGTTCGACGGCCAGCCGGTCGAGGGCTTGACGCGCGGCGAGGCGCTACGGTTTCGCCGGCGTATCCAGATGGTCTTCCAGAACCCCTTCGGCTCGCTCAATCCGCGCATGCGGGTCGGGCGGATCGTTGGTGAGCCGCTGCGCGTCCATCGAGCCGGGCTCGGCCTGGAACGCGGTGCCGTGCAGGCGCGCGTGGCCGAGGTGCTGCGCGATTGCGGCCTCGACCCCACGACCGCCGAGCGCTTCCCGCACCAGTTCTCGGGCGGCCAGCGCCAGCGCATCGCCATCGCGCGCGCGCTGGCGCTCAATCCCGAATGCCTGGTCCTCGACGAGCCGGTCTCGGCGCTCGACGTGTCGATCCAGGCGCAGATCGTCAACCTCCTGGCCGAGCAGCAGCGCCGGCACGGCCTCACCTACCTCTTCATCTCGCACGACCTGTCGCTCGTGCGCTGCTTCGCCGACCGTGTGGCGGTGATGTACCTCGGCCGCGTCTGCGAGCTCGGCCCGGTGGCCGACGTTCTCGACCGCCCGCGCCATCACTATACCAGCGGCCTCTTGTGGGCCGTCCCCGACATCAAGGCGCGCACCAAGCGTCGCGCCGTGGTCGGCGGCGAACTGCCCAACCCGGTCCATCCGCCGTCGGGCTGCGCCTTCCACACCCGCTGCCCGGCCGCGACCGAACGCTGCCGCAGCGAGGTGCCGCCGATCGCCGCGGCGCCCGACGGACGACTGATCGCCTGCCACCATCCACGCGACCCGTAGCGACGCGAGCTTTTTGCGCCGTCGGCTGCACCACGTGGTTCCACCGATGATGTGGGAGATGCAAGGCACAGATCTTCTAATCATTGCAGGCATGTTACGGCTGTGACAGCGTGTGCCGCGTTGCGGATGGGAACTGGGCTGCAGGCTCAGGCCGCATTGGTGTGGGATTTGGGAGCCAAAAGGTGCGGGGCGAGGCTGATGAAGCCGACGGCCGTGCTGCCGCCTTGGCGCGAGCGGCCGTCGATTCCTTTTTCCAATGCCTCGTGAGAGCGAGGCGCGAGCCCGACGTCTGGAAAAGTTGGCATGTGCTCATGGCTTGCCAAGCACTGGAGCAACGGAGATTTCGGGATGTGGTCCGGTGCATCGAGGTGGCATTGCTTCCAACGAGCCAGCGGCCGCTCGTATCGCGATAACAAAGCCACCGGCGGGAGTGTCCGGGATTCAGCTGGAGGTGCTGCAGGCCCTGTTCAGCGGCGCCCGGTCGACGGGAGTGGAGACGGTGGCCCTGCACTGAAGCTTTGCTCCGACCACTCGACCGGAAACCGCGCCATCGCGTCCGCGAGCGTCGGCGCCGTACTGGCCCGCCCATCGAGGATTGCCTCTACCGTCGTCGGCGCCAACAGCGTCAACCTGAGCACGCGACTTAGGACGGATTGATCTTCTCGGCCTTGGCGATCTCTCTAATGGTTGCATAGCGGCCAGTCTCCAGCATCTTCTGCCAGCGGAACGCCCGGGCGATGGCCTTGACCAGCGTGCTGTCCATGTGGGGCGCGGCCGGCGGCATGGGCGCACCGTCTGGCGCCAACACGAGCTTGCGGCCGCCGCGCTTTCGGACGGCGAAAGGCACCTTGATGGTGACGACGGCCGGATCCGGAGCGGGCATCAGGCAGCCCTCCGGACGTCGCTGAGTTCCTGGACCACATGCTCGAGGCCCTGCGTCCTCAGCCGCAGCTCAAGTCCGTCCGGTTTGACGTCGATTCGCTGGAC
>JBFWWW010000175.1:0-8419 GCA_050245975.1 Hyphomicrobiaceae bacterium | reverse complement strand
CGACATGTCGGGCGTCGATCCGAGCAAATGGAAGCACAGCTCCGAGAATTTCGGTTTCGAGCCGCTGCGCGGCAAGCGGGTCGCGGTGTTGGGCGGCAATGCCTCGGCTCTCGACAACGGCGCCACGGCGCTCGATTGCGGTGCGGCGCGCGTTGACCAGTTCATCCGCCGGGCGGTGCACCCCGAGCGCAACATGCTCCGCTATCTTGAGTTTGCCGGCATGTTCCGCAGTTTCCCGCTGATGCGGGACGAGCAGCGTCTGCGCGTCGTGCGGGCCAACATGGCGAACGCCGTGCCGCCGCCGCTCTGGTCGATCGAGCGGTGCGAGGCTTTTCCGAATTTCCATTTCCACATGAGTACCGGCTGGACGGCGGTCGAAGAGACGCCGCAAGGCTTGCTGATCACGCTCTCCAACGGCCGCCGGCACGAGGCCGACTTCGCCATCCTCGGCACAGGCTTCGAGGTCGATCTGGAAAAGGTCGGCTATCTCGATGAGCTGCGCGACGGCATCCTGCTGTGGCGCGACGTGACCGAGCTGAGCGACACGCCGATCGACCGCGCCATCGGCCGCCATCCCTATCTCGGCGTCAACCTTGAATGCCGTGGCCGCACGCCCGAAGCCGACCGCATCCTGTCCAACCTGATCTTCGCCAACAATGCGGCGCTGGTCAGCATCGGACCCGGCTACACCGGCATGAACGGCAGCCCCTTCACCAGCACCCGCGTGGTCGAGGGCATCGTTCAGTCGCTCTATCTGCAGGATGCCGACACCTACATCGCCGAGTTGGAAGACTTCAAACACTCCGAGTTCACCGGCAAGTCCAACCTCGCCGCGGCGGAGGCGTGATGTCGGGCGATCTGCTTCTCGACATCCGCGGACTCGACGTGGCGCTTCCCGCCGGCGCGGACCGCGCGATGGCGCTCCGCGACGTCTCGCTCCAGGTGGCTCGCAACGAGATCGTCTGCGTCGTCGGTGAAAGTGGCTCCGGCAAGTCGATGACGGCAAGCGCGGTGATGGGATTGCTGCCTCCGGCCGTGAAGGTCGCCCGCGGCGACATCCGCCTCGACGGCCAGAACCTGCTCGAGCTGCGCCCCGACCAGATGCGCCGCATTCGCGGCCCCCGCATCGGCATGATTTTCCAGGAGCCCATGACGGCCCTGAACCCGCTGAAGCGGGTGGGAGAACAAATCTCCGAGATGTTCCTGCTGCACAGCAAAATGTCCCGGGCTCAACGCAAGGCGCGCGCCATCGCCTTGCTCGACAGCGTGCACATCGCCGATCCGGCGGCGACCTTCCGCGCCTATCCGCACGAGCTCTCGGGCGGTCAGCGCCAACGGGCGATGATCGCCATGGCGATGGCGCTCGATCCCGATCTGCTCATCGCCGACGAGCCGACCACGGCGCTCGACGTCACCACGCAGGCGCAAATCCTGAAGCTGATCCGCGAGCTGCAGCAACGCAACGGCACCGGCGTTCTGTTCATCACGCATGATTTCGGCGTGGTCGCCGATATCGCCGACCGCGTGGTGGTCCTGAAGGAAGGCGAGATCGTGGAGCAGGGCGTCGGCGCCGACGTGCTCGGTCGGCCCCAGCACGAGTATACGCGCGCCCTCATCGATGCCGTGCCCCGCATGGAGCCGCCGCCCTATGCGCCGCCGCCGACGCCGGAAAAGGCGCTGGAGGTGCGCGATCTGGTCAAGACTTTCGGCCGGCCAGGTCTTCTTCAGCGGGGCCGGGTCGTGCACGCACTGCGCGGTGTCAGCTTCGACCTGCCGAAGGGACGCACCCTCGGCATTGTCGGCGAAAGCGGCTCCGGCAAGACAACGATGGCGCGCGCGCTGGTCCGATTGGTCGATCCCGACGCGGGCAAGGTGATGCTTGGCGATGTGGACTTCACGGCGCTGTCCCGCGCCGAGCTGCGCCGCAACGCCGGACTGATGCAGATGGTGTTCCAGGATCCCTATGCCTCCCTCAATCCACGCCGCAAGGTCGGCGATCTGATCGCACAGCCGATGACCGTTCATGGCATCGCGGCCGACAAAGCGAAGGAGCGGGTGGCCGAGCTCCTGGCCCTCGTCGGATTGGATCAGCGGGCGATGAACCGTTACCCGCACGAGTTCTCGGGCGGTCAGCGCCAGCGGATCGGCATAGCCCGCGCCCTCGCCTTGGAGCCGAAGATCCTTGTCGCGGACGAGCCCGTCTCGGCCCTCGATGTATCGATCCAAGCGCAGGTTCTCGAGCTGTTTCAACGGCTGCGCGAGGAGCTCGGCCTATCCATGGTTTTCATCACCCACGACCTGCGGGTAACGGCGCAGGTCTGCGACGAGATCGCGGTGATGAAGTCGGGCGAGGTGGTCGAATATGGTCCCACCGCCAGGATTTTCGCCGATCCGCAACACGAATATACGCAGCTTCTCCTGGCTTCTGCCCCCGGACAGCTGCGCAAACCCTCGGCGGCGCCGCTGCGGGGGCCGGAGTTGGTCGCACAGGAACAAGGATAGGTCGAAATGTCAGGAAATCAGGCTGGACGGGTCGCGCTGGTGACCGGGGGAAACCGCGGAATCGGCGAAGCCATTGCGCGGCGGCTGTCGTCGGAAGGCGCGATCGTGGCACTTACCCACACACGCGAGGAAACCGCGGGCCAGGCGGCAAAACTCGCGGAAGAGCTGGGCGCCGCGCAGGGCCGGGCGCTGGCGCTGCGGCTCGATTCTGCCGACCCGGCAGCCGTCGTCGCAACCGTCGACCGCGTAGCGGAGACGTTCGGCCGGTTCGATATTCTTGTCAGCAATGCGCCGGTCGGCGACCAAACGCATGTCGACGATGTCGGCGTGGACCTCCTGAACCGGGCCATGGCGGTGAACATCCGCGCGCCCTTCGTCGGCGCGCAGGCCGCGGCGCGGCACATGAAGCAGGGCGGCCGCATCATCTCGATCGGCACCACCAACGCGGTGCGCGTGCCGCGGCAGAACCGCACGGTCTATGCCACCACCAAGTCGGCCCTGGTCGGCATGACGAAGTCGATGGCGCACGATTGGGGCGACCGGGGCATCACGGTCAATCTCGTCAATCCCGGCCCGACCCAGACGCAGATGCTGGGCGACTACGACTCGCCCCGCGTCCAGCTGATGCTCACCTTCTGCGCGATCAAGAAGCTGGCCATGCCCAAGGACATCGCCGGGCTCGTCGAGTTCATCGCGCGCGAAGAGGCCTGGTTCATCACCGGCGCCGTGATGGCGGTGGATGGCGGCTATACCGCCTGAGCGCCGCCGGCCGCCTGTCGCAGGCCCGCGCGGCGCTCCGCCGCGACGGCCGCGACCGTCAGACATAGCTGGTCGGGATGATGTTCGTCGCCTTCATTTCCTCCATCGAGATGTAGGACGAAACATCGAAGAAATTCGTGCGGTTCACCAGGCGTTTGTAAATCTCGTCCCAGTGCTCGACGTCCGGCAGGACGACCTTCAGCAGATAGTCGATGTTGCCGGTGAGCCGGTGCGCCTCGACGATCTCCGGAATATCGATCATGGCCGCGCGGAAGTTTTCCAGCCAGCGGATCGAATGGTCGGACGTGCGGATCAGCACATAGATCGTCGTCGGCACCTTCATCTTGCGCCGGTCCAGGATCACGACGCGCTTGCGGACGAACCCTTCCTCGGCCAGACGCCGTATGCGTCGCCAGCAGGCAGAGACCGACAACGCAACCTGATCCGCGAGCTGAGTCACGGGCGTCTCGGCATCCTCCTGCAGCAGGTTGAGCAGTTTGCGGTCACGGTCGTCGATCATGCGGGGCTCCATCCAGGCCGGAGGTCGAGGTGCCGGCTCATGGCGACAGGCCGTTCACAGGCGCACCGCACCTGAAAGCTCGCGCCAGGACGACCATCCGACGGATGCAACCTATTGATTACGAGAGATTATCGCAAGCTCAAGGGTTCACGACCGGCGGCCTCACCTCATGCACTTCGCAGAGATGCCTGAACGCGAGCTTGGTGCCAACGTCGCGGGCAAATTGCACATCGTGCGTCGCAGGCGCGCCACCTAGCCCAGCAGGTCCTCGATCGAGTCCGCGACGACCAGCGTCGCCTTGCGCAAATCGTCGAGAGCAAGCCGCTCATCCGCGCGGTGCGCATTGGCTTCCTCGATCGTGTGCGGACCGGCGCCGTAGAGGACGGTCGGAATGCCCCGTTCCGCATAGTGCCGGGCGTCGGTGTAAAGCGGGACGCCTGTCGGCCTGACGGGCTCGCCCATGATGCGGCTTGCATTCCGGCAAAGCGTTTCGGACAACACCTTGCCAGCCGGCAGCTCGGTCAATGGTCGCGCAAGCAGGATGCGACGTACCTCCACTCTTGCCTGCGCGTTGGTCTTGGCAGCCGCGTCGACAATAAGACGCCGGAGATCCTGCTCGACGGCTTCGGGGTTTTCGGCCGGTATCACGCGGCGATCCAGGCGGAAGATGATCCGGTCCGGAACGACGTTGGTGTTGATGCCGCCGCTGATCAGCCCCACCGTGATCTGCGGCGACCCGATACCGGGAACGGTCGATACATGATCCTTCAGACGATTCCGTTCGTCGTAGATGGCGGCAAGCACGGCGGTCGTTGTTTCGAGCGCGTCGATACCTGTCGATGGTCGCGCGGCATGCGCCGACCGGCCCCGAATCTCGACTTCCAAATGCAAGCAACCGTTGTGCGTCGTGACGACCGCGTATGAAAACCCGGCGCCGATCGCCAGATCCGGCTTGCTGATCCCCTGCTCCAGCAGCCAGCGTGGGCCGATATCTCCGCCGATCTCCTCATCATAGGTGAAGTGCAATTCGACTGTTCCCTTGAGCGCTTTGCCGGCTCTCTTGAGGGCATCGAGCGCAAACGCATAAGTCGCGAAGTCCGATTTCGAAACCGCCACGCCGCGTCCGTACATCCATCCGTCGACGATCTCGGCTCCGTAAGGTTCGCGCATCCAGCCCTCACCCGGCGGCACGACATCCCCGTGCGCATTGAGCGCGATAACCGGACCGGTGCCGAACCGATGTCGAACGACTAGATTTGTCGCCGATTTCATGCCGTGCGACTGCACGATGCTGGTCGGAACGACATGGCGCTCGACGTCGAAGCCAAGCGCCCCGAGCAGCACCGCGGCGCGCTCGGCATGTGCCGCGCAATCGCCTGGAGGATTGTCCGACGGCTGCTCCACGAGATCGGCCAGGAACGCGACCTCATCGGCAAAGCGGCTTTCGATCAGCTCGTGCAAGGTCGGCATGCCCTGTGTCAACCCTATCTAGCTTTTCAGGCCCCCTCCGAGAAAAAGCTGGGCGATGCGGTCGTCCGCGAGAATGTTCCGTGCGGTATCCTCGATGCGCGTCAGACCCTGCTCCAGCACAAGTCCGTAGTCGGACATCTGGAGCGCCTGGCGCGCATTCTGCTCGATCAGAAGAATGGTCACGCCTTTCTGTCGCAGATCCTGCAGGATGCCAAACACCTGGTCCACCAGCAGCGGCGACAGCCCGATCGAGGGCTCGTCGATCAGGATCAACTTGGGATCGAGCAGAAGACCGCGCGCGATCTCAAGCAGCTTCTGCTGTCCGCCCGACAGGGTCGATGCCTGCGCACGCGCCTTCTCCCGCAGGGTCGGAAAGCGATCCAGCATCGCCTCGACACGACCCGAAAGGCCCGACTGATCAGGCAGCGCGACGCCGCCAAGCTCCAAATTGTGCAGGACCGAGAGCTGGGGGAAGATATTGCGGCCCTGCGGGACGTAGCACACGCCGGCATCGATCATCCGCCGCGGCGGCTCATTGGTCACGTCCGCGCCGTCGAACGTGACAGCACCGCGGCGGGCCGGCAGGAGACCGAACACGGTCTTGAAGAGCGTCGACTTGCCTGCGCCATTGGAGCCGATGACCGTCGTGATGACGCCGCGCCGGACTTTGGCCGTCGTGCCTTGCAGAATGGTCATCGGTCCGTAGCCCGACACCACGTCGTTCAGCGTCAGAATGTGATCCGCAGCAGACATCACCCCACCGAGTGCCCCAGATAGGCTTCGATCACCCTGGGATCGCGCCGGATGTGCTCCGGTGCTCCCTCGGCGATGATCTGGCCCTCGGCCAGAACCAGGATGCGCGAGCACAGCGACATCACGAACTCCATGTTGTGCTCGATGACCACGAACGTCGCCCTGGTCTCGCGGTTGATGGCCTGCAGGCGCTCCTTGAGGTTGCCGAGCATGGTCAGGTTGACGCCGCCGGCCGGTTCGTCCAGCAAAACAAGACGCGGACCGGCCATGAACGCCATGGCGCAGTCGAGCAGCTTCTGCTGCCCGTAGGATAGCGCTCCGGCGCGCTCCCCGGCCAGGTGATCGAGGCGGAAAAACCCGATCATCCGGTCGGCGTCCCCGGTGAGGCCGACATCCGCCGGACCCAGCAGCCGGCCGACGAGCGACCCTTGATGCTCCTGCGCGGCGAGGATGAGGTTCTCGCGCACCGTGAGCTGCGGAAAAACCTGCAGCAGCTGAAACGTCCGGCTGACGCCGAGGCGGTTGAGCTGCGACGGGCGCATGTTGGTGACGCGACGGCCATCGAGGCGCACATCGCCGCGCGTCGGGCTAAGCTGTCCGAGAATGCAGTTGAAGAGTGTCGACTTGCCTGAGCCGTTGGGCCCGATAAGGCCGAGGATCTCCCCCTCCCGGACGTCGAAGGAGACGCCGCGCACGGCATCCACCCCACCGAAGGACTTGGCCAGATCGCGCACCTCGAGAACAGCGGTCATGCCCGGCTCCGCTCCCCAGGCGCGCCGCCTTCGCCGATAGCCCGCGGCATGCGTCGGCGCGTGATCTGCGAAAACAACCCGACGAGCCCGGTCGGGCAGACCGCCATCATCACCATGACGAGCGTTGCATAGATGATGAGATAGTAGCTCTCCGCGACGCGCAGCCATTCGGGCAGCAGGACCGCGATGCCGGCGCCGACGAATGGCCCCATGAACGAGCCCGCCCCGCCGACAACCACCATGAGGAGAAAAAGCAGGGACGGGCCGAGCGCGAACGGAGCCGGATCGATGAACTCCACCAGCGGCGCGTAGAGCGAGCCGGCGAGGCCGCCATAGGCGCAGCCGATGGCAAATGCCAGGAGGGTATAACGGCGCACGTCGACGCCGAGGCTCTCGGCGCGGACAGGGTTCTCGCGCAGCGCGGTAAAGGCGCGCCCCCAGGGAGAGCGCACCAGCCACCACATGGCGAATGTCAACCCGACGGTGGCCGCCAATACGAACCAGTAGAAATAGAGTGCGGGACGAAGGCGAACGCCGAACAGGCTGGGGCGGGGAATGTTTGCCAGTCCGGAGACCCCTCCGGTGAGCCATTCCTCGTTGCGAATAACGAGCCAGACAAAAACGGAAAAGGCGAGCGTTACGAACGCCAGATAATGTTTCTGCACGCGCAAGGCGGGAAAGCCGAGCAGCAGCCCCACCGCGAATGTGGCAAGCCCGGAGACGGCAAACGCGGCGCCGAACGGCATGCCGGCCCTGGTCATGAGGGCCGTGATGTACGCGCCAATGCCGAGAAATGCGGCCTGCGCCAGCGATTCCTGCCCCGCATAGCCGACGATGAGGTTGACGCCCATGGCGGCGACGGAGGTCACGAGCCAGAGCGTGAGGATATAGATGCCGTAGCGCTGCAGACCGGGATAGGGGAGGCCGAGACCGGTCAGGTTCGCCGGCACCAGGGCAAGCAGCATCACCCCGCAAACCAACAACGCGAGCGGTCTGCCACGGATCATACGATGCGCTCCTCGCGCCGTCCCAGCAGACCCTGCGGACGAAACAGGATGATCAGCACCAGCAGGACCAGCGGGACCGCCT
Source organism: Hyphomicrobiaceae bacterium (assembly GCA_050245975.1). Classification (GTDB taxonomy): domain Bacteria; phylum Pseudomonadota; class Alphaproteobacteria; order Rhizobiales; family Hyphomicrobiaceae; genus JBFWWW01. Next base: position 574 of record JBFWWW010000175.1, on the reverse strand, counting down.
GGCGATAGGCTGTCGAGACATAGGCCGCGGCGAGGTTGTCGATGACGCCGACGACGAGCCCGCCCGCCAGCGCGCCGCGCACCTGATTGAAGCCGCCAACGATGGCGGCGACAAAGGCTGCAAGACCGAGCGTTTCTCCATTGGAGAACTTGGCGAGATAGATCGGCGAGATCAGCAGGGACGCGATGGCGGCAAGGCCGGCATTGATCAGGAACGTGTAGAGGATCATGCGACGCACGTTGATGCCGAGGATCACGGCCACGGCGGGATTCTGCGCCGTGGCTTGCATCTGCCTGCCCGTGCGCGTGGACGACAGGAACCAGCTCAGCCCCGCGATGGTGCCGAAGGCCACGACGAAAACGCCAAGCTGGGCCGTTGAGATCTTGACGCCCAGCAGCGAGATGAGCCGGTCCGGCACGAAAGTGGGAAACGGCTGTGCTTCGGCGCTGTAGAGATCCTTCACGCCTTCCTTGAGGAAGATCGCCAGGGCGATGGTGGAGATGACGAGCGGGAGGACACCGCGTTCGATCAGAGGATCGACGATGACGGTCTTGAACAGCGAGATCGGAAGAGC
>JBFWWW010000174.1:0-8428 GCA_050245975.1 Hyphomicrobiaceae bacterium | reverse complement strand
CCGACTGCCTGCCGCTAGTGCAGCACCTTCTCAACAAGGCCGCGATCAAGATCGTGCGTGAGGACTCCGCGACCCGCCTCGTGCTGATGAACAAGACCGAGCTGCAGCAGGTTGTCGTCAACCTCGTCGTCAACGCCATCCATGCCATGTCAAACGGCGGCCAGCTGACGCTGCGCACGTTCGACAGCGCCGTCAATGACCGGCTCGGGGTTTCGATAGAGGTGGCCGACACCGGTGTCGGCATGTCGGCCGAAGTGATGGGCAGGATTTTCGACCCGTTCTTCACCACCAAGCGCCGGCAGGGCACCGGGCTCGGCCTCTCGATCACCCAAACGCTGGTCAGTCGCCAGGGCGGCCGCATCACGGTCGAAAGCGAGCTGGGGCGCGGCACGACGTTCGCTGTCTGGCTGCCGGAAGCCAACTGACGTACCGACAGATTGTCCAGACATCGCGACAAGTTGGCAGAAGCGCCGACGCGCTGACCTTCTAACGCATTGAAATCAAACGATCCGACGGTTGGCACGGCTGTTGCTGATGTCATGACCGGGGGAGGAGCATGTGCGGTTCGCCGGTTGGCGCGCCGGCAGGTGCCGTCCAGTCGTCGCGTTCCCCCAAAAAAACTCAACAAGCGCGCCAACCAGGCCGAGGCCTGATCAGTGGCGCCCAAGGAGAGAGAGCCGATGACAGCAATCGATCAAGCAGGAACTCTGGGCGCAAGAGGAGCCGGCCCCGGGCTTCTCGACCGCGAGCGGATTGTCGCGCAGCCCGGCTTCAACAGGTGGCTCGTGCCGCCCGCGGCCCTGTGCATTCACTTGTGCATCGGCATGGCCTACGGCTTCAGCGTGTTCTGGCTGCCGCTGTCTCGCGCGGTGGGGCTGACCGCGCCAAAGACCTGCCCTGACCTGTCGCTGTGGGGCGAGCTGTTCACGACCACATGCGACTGGAAGGTGGCCAGTCTCGGCTGGATGTTCACCCTGTTCTTCGTCGTACTCGGCATCGCGGCCGCCATGTGGGGCGGCTGGCTCGAACATGCAGGCCCGCGCAAGGCCGGCGTCGTGGCGGCGCTATGCTGGTGCGGCGGCCTCGCGCTCGGCGCGCTTGGCGTCTACGTCCACCAGCTCTGGCTGATGTGGCTCGGCGCCGGCATCATCGGCGGCATCGGGCTGGGTCTCGGTTACATCTCGCCGGTCTCGACCCTGGTGAAATGGTTCCCCGACCGGCGCGGCATGGCGACCGGCATGGCGATTATGGGCTTCGGTGGCGGCGCGATGATCGGCGCCCCCCTCGCCGACCTGCTGATGAACCGCTTCAAAACCCCGACCGACATCGGCGTCTGGCAGACGCTGCTCGTCATGGCCGCGATCTACTTCTGCTTCATGATGATCGGTGCCTTCCGCTACCGGGTCCCGCCCGATGGCTGGCGTCCCGACGGCTGGACGCCGCCGGCGGAAAGCAGATCGATGATCTCCCAACACCACGTGCATCTGCGGGACGCGCACAAGACGCCCCAATTCTGGCTGATCTGGTGGGTGCTGACGCTGAACGTCTCGGCGGGCATCGGCGTGATCGGCATGGCCTCGCCCATGCTGCAGGAAATCTTCGCCGGTAACCTGATCGGGCTGCCGGGCGTGAAGTTCAACGCGCTCGACGCCGGGCAGAAGGCGCAGATCGCCGCCATCGCGGCAGGCTTCACCGGGTTGCTATCGCTGTTCAACATCGCCGGCCGCTTCTTCTGGGCCTCGCTGTCGGACTACATCGGTCGCAAGAACACGTACTACACGTTCTTCATCCTCGGCATGGTGTTGTACGCCTCGGCGCCGTTCTTTGCCGCCATCGGCAGCAAGCTCCTGTTCGTCCTGGCATTCGGCATCATCCTGTCGATGTACGGCGGCAGCTTCTCGACCGTGCCGGCCTACCTGGCCGACATCTTCGGGACGCAGTTCGTCGGCGCCATCCACGGGCGACTGCTGACGGCCTGGTCGACGGCGGGTATCATCGGCCCGGTGGTCGTAAACTATCTGCGCGAGTTCCAGCTCGCCGCGGGCGTACCGCGCGATCACCTCTATAACTCCACAATGTATGTGCTGTGCGCGATGCTGGTGGCGGGCCTGATCTGCAACTACCTGGTCAAGCCTGTCGACTCCAAGTGGCACATGAGCGCGGAGGAGCTGGCGAAGGAGCAGGCTGGGTCGTCGAGGGGCAAGCCGGCCGCCGGTTCGTTCGGTATCGGCAGGGGCGGGCTGGACTTCAGGACAGCGCTGTTCTGGGCTTTCGTCGGCATTCCGCTCGCGTGGGGCGTCTGGATCACGCTCAAGAACGCGGCGCGAATTCTTTAGTCACGCCCTGGGATGCGCCGCTGGTCGCGGCGCATCCTCTCCAGCTTGGGGCCGCGGTGGCGCCTGAAAAGATGCTGCCGGTACGATCGATAGAATGCCTCTAGAGCAACTGCTTGAAGAATGCCCCATTCACGCAAAATGGGGGCGGCGACCTGCGTGAAACGGTTTGCTCCCTGATCCAGGCACGGCAGGTCCTGTCCTCGCGGCAGGCGATGCAACGCGCCCGCGCCAAGCGCCAAGCCGCACCCTGATCGACGCGCACTGCCCGCGCCGGCTCGATGTCGAGGCACCGCACCATTTCATCCAGCAGGTCGGCCTGCGCGATTGCGCGCCGCAGCATCGGCCAGGCGTTGGCGGTCTTGTGCACCATCACGAGTCTCCACGCTGCAACGACGCTACCGCGCCTGGCGATGCGCCGGTTGATCGTGGTCAAGCCGCCCCGCGACGAATGATCCCATCGCATGCTGGCGCTAGGACGTTCTGAGGTCGGCGCTCGTTGGAAGATCGACGCCGCGCACGTCCGCACTTGACGCCAGGCGGGCGATATATTGCGCGATCGCTGTCCGCCGCGACCGCTCCGCGAGGTAGGCGGCGATCTTCTCGTGCACCATCTCGAAAGGAAGCTGAACGCCGGCAATGCGCTTGTCGAGCCGGACAATGTGAAAACCGTAGCGTGTAACCACAGGCTCGGCACTGAGTTCGCCCGGCTGCAAGACCCTGAGCGCAGCCTCGAACTCAGGGGTGGTCGCATGGCGCACGACCTGCCCCAGGTTGCCGCCCACGCTGCGCGAGGGGCAATCCGAGATTTCGGCCGCGATGGCAGCAAAGTCGCCCGGTCGCGCCCTCACCCGCTCCAGTATGGCGGCTGCCGTCTCACGCGCCGCCGCGAATTTTTTCGCGTCATGGCGCGGCGCGGCGATGAGGATATGCGCGCACTCCATGATCTCGGGCGATCGAAAGCGATGGCGATTGTTCTCGTAGTAGCGCCGGCAGGAAGGTTCGTCAGGAGCCGGGCTTGAGACCTCGCTATCTATGAGGACGCGCACAAGCGCCTCTTCCTCAGTCTCTGTGCGACCAGCCTCGTCGGAGAGGCAGCTTGCGGCAAGGCCGAGGCGGTTGGCCTCCTGCAGCAGGATTTCGCGCACCGCCAATGCGCGCGCCGCTGCCGACCAGGCGAGCACGGGCCGCGCGGCTGGATGGTTTTGCGCTTCGCGCGCGATGGTGTCGTGTCCGATGACGACGCCGTTCACCGACACGGGCTTGCGCTCCGGTAGCGCCAGACTTGCTGTCATGGAACAAGCAGTCATGTCGCTACTCCCCCGCCTCTATGCTTTGGCGTCGCACGATGGATTTGGGACGGCCGCTGCTGCGGACGATCTGGTAGCCGCGTCGCCCGAGATACCAGACCGGCGCGCTCCAGACATGGACGAGGCGCGTAAAGGGAAAGACCAGGAATATCGTCATGCCCAGGAACAGATGCGCCTTGAAGACGGGGTGAACATCAGCAATCAGACCTGAGACGCCGGGCCTGAGCGACAGGATGCCCTGCGCCCATGTCATGAACTTCACCATCTCGTGCCCGTCGAGGTGATTGAGCGAGACCGGGATGGTGGCAAGGCCCAGCAGGAGCTGCGCAAACAGAAGCAGCAGGATCGCAATGTCGCCGAACGACGACGTCGTGCGGATGCGGGGATCGAACAGCCGCCGATGCGTCAGGAGCGCAATTCCGACGAGGCACGCGAGCCCCGCAGCGCCGCCGACGAGGATCGCCATCCACTGCTTTGCCGTGTGCGAAATGCCGATGGCGTCGAACACCCGAATGGGCGTCAGCAAGCCGACGAAGTGACCGAGGAAGATCGTCAGGATGCCGACGTGAAACAGGTTCGAGCCCCACATGAGCTGCCGCCGCCGCAGGAGCTGGCTGGAGCCTGAGCGCCATGTGTACTGCTCGCGGTCGAAGCGCAGCAGGCTGCCGAGCAGGAATACGGTCAGGCACAGGTAGGGATACCAGCCAAAGACGATATAATTGATGGTCTCGCGCATGGGTGCCTCCTCAGGCGCGGCCGGAACGAGGCGTGACGACCGGCGAGGGGCCAGACCGCGCTGTCGCAACGCCCGCGGCAGGCCGTCGTGCCGCCCGCAGCTTGGCGGCCAATCCGTCGGTTCCGCACGCGCTTGCCGCGCCCGCAGACGGCCCGAACCGCACCTCCTCGTCCTCCCACGCGGCGTCGAGCGCCACAAGATCATCAGGATCGTCATCCGGCGCCGTGAGGAGGGCCGCAACCACCTCGTCCTGCGGCTTCGCTCTGGCGAGCTCCTGCAGGCATGCAAGAACCGACGCGTAGGGCACCCCGCGCTTTTCCAGCCGCTGGCGAACCGCCTCGAGGATATGCGCCACCTCGCCGATCAACCCAATGGCTTCGGTCTGCGGGATGTCAGACAGAAACTCCAGAAACAACGGCAGATGGTCCGGCAGCTCGGTGGTCGCACGAATGAGGCCGTGCCGTTCGTAGAGCGCCGCCAGGTCGACCATGGCCTGCCCGCGGTCGCGGCTTTCGCCATGCACATGCTCGAACAGATGCAGCGACAGCGAGCGCGTGCGATCGAACAGCAACACGTAGCGCTCCTGCAGGTCGTAGAGGTCGCCGGTCGCGATCTGGTCCAGAAGGCGATCGAGACGGTCGCGGCTCTTCTGCGACAGGCGACTTTCCTCATCGAGCGCCGCGCGCAACTCCGGCACGGCGGCCTGCAGCTCCGCCGTCGGATAGCAAAGGAGCGCGGAGAGAACCTTGAGCGTGCGCTTCATGAGATGAACTCCGTGGGCGTGCGCGCCACCTTGCGCGGCGTGCCGAAAAGGCCGGTGTCGGTGCGGCCGTCGCTGCAGCCGTTCCCGAAGGAGAACCCGCACGAGCCGCGCAGCTCGTAGGCATCCTCGCCCAGCTCGCGGTGCGATGTCGGGATGACGAACCTGTCCTCGTAGTTTGCGATGGCCATGCAGCGGTACATGTCCTCGATCTGCGCGCCCGTCAGGCCGACGCGGCGCGCGATCGCCTCATCGATGACGCCGTCGATCGTCTTCGCGCGCATGTACGCCCGCATGGCGAGCATGCGCTCGAGCCCGCTCGCGACCGGCTCCTCTTTGCCGGCGGTAAGAAGATTGGCGAGATACCTCAGCGGTATGCGCAGCGAACGCACGTCCGGCATGGCGCCGTCCGTGCCCATCCTGCCGGCCTCCGCCGCCGACTGGATCGGCGACAGTGGCGGCACGTACCACACCATCGGCAGCGTGCGGTACTCGGGATGGAGAGGAAAGGCGACCTTCCACTCCATCGCCATCTTCCAGACCGGCGACGTTTTTGCCGCTTCAAGCCAAGCATCAGGCACGCCGTCGGCGCGCGCCTGCGCAATGATGTGCGGATTGTTGGGATCGAGGAAGATGGAAAGCTGCGCCTCGTAGAGGTCCTTTTCGTCGGGTGCGCTCGCAGCTTCCTCTATGCGGTCGGCGTCGTAGAGGACGACACCCAGGTAGCGGATGCGCCCGACGCAGGTCTCCGAGCACACGGTCGGCTGGCCCGCCTCGATGCGCGGGTAGCAGAAGATGCACTTCTCCGATTTTCCGCTCGACCAGTTGTAGTAGATTTTCTTGTAGGGGCAGCCCGAGACGCACATGCGCCAGCCGCGGCACTTGTCCTGATCGATCAGCACAATGCCGTCTTCCTCGCGCTTGTAGATCGCGCCCGATGGACATGCCGCCACGCATGCCGGGTTGAGGCAGTGCTCGCACAAGCGCGGCAGGTACATCATGAAGGTGTTCTCGAACTGACCGTAGATCTCCTTCTGCACACCCTCAAAGTTGACATCCTGCGAACGCTTGGCGAATTCGCCGCCCAGGATTTCCTCCCAGTTCGGTCCCCATTCGATCTTTTCCATGCGTTCGCCCGTGATGAGAGAACGCGGCCGAGCCGTCGGCGCCGTTGCGAGTTCGGGTGCCTGCTGCAGATGCTCGTAATCGAAGGTGAAGGGCTCGTAGTAGTCGTCGATTTCGGGCAGGTCCGGATTGGCAAATATCTTGGCAAGCACACGCCACTTGCCGCCGATCCGCGGCTCGATCTTGCCGTTGCGCTTTCTGATCCAGCCGCCGTTCCAACGCTCCTGGTTCTCCCAGTCCTTCGGATAGCCGATGCCGGGCTTGGTCTCCACATTGTTGAACCACGCGTATTCCATGCCTTCGCGGTTGGTCCACACGTTCTTGCAGGTCACCGAGCAGGTATGGCACCCGATGCACTTGTCGAGGTTCAGCACCATCGCGATCTGGGCCCGGATTTTCATTCGGCAGCCTCTGCTTTGCGGGAGACGAAGGTGGTTTGCGGCTGGTCGGTGTCGGGCTGGTCGCGCCAGTCGACACGCGCCATCTTGCGGATGATGACGAACTCGTCACGGTTGGTCCCGACGGTGCCGTAGTAGTTGAAGCCGTAGGCGAGCTGGGCGTAGCCCCCGATCATATGCGTCGGCTTCAAGACCGTGCGCGTCACGGAATTGTGGATGCCGCCGCGCTGCCCCGTCATCTCCGAGCCCGGCACGTTCACGATCTTTTCCTGCGCGTGATACATGAGGCACATGCCCTGCTTCACGCGCTGCGAGACGACCGCGCGGGCCACAAGAGCGCCGTTGGCGTTGTAAGCCTCGATCCAATCGTTATCGACGATACCGGCCTTTGCCGCGTCCCTCTCCGATATCCACACGATGGGCCCGCCACGGCTCAGCGTCAGCATGAGAAGGTTGTCGGTGTAGGTGGAGTGGATGCCCCATTTCTGGTGGGGCGTGATGAAGTTGAGAACGATCTGCTTCTCGCCGTTCGGCCTGGCATCGATCACCGGCTTCACGGAGCGCGTGTCGATCGGCGGGCGGTACACGCACAGCGCCTCTCCGAAAGCGCGCATCCACAGGTGATCCTGGTACAGCTGTTGCCGGCCCGTCAGAGTGCGCCAAGGGATCAGCTCGTGCACGTTGGTGTATCCGGCGTTGTAGCAGACCTTCTCGCTTTCGAGCCCGGACCAGATCGGCGACGAGATGATCTTGCGCGGCTGGGCGACGACATCGCGGAAGCGGATCTTTTCGTCCTCCTTCGGGATCGCGAGGTGGGTATGCTCGCGACCCGTGGCCTTGCCGAGCGCGTCCCATGCCTTGACGGCCACCTCGCCGTTCGTCTCCGGCGCCAGCGTCAGGATAACCTCGGCGGCATCGATATCGCTCTCGATCCTCGGCAGGCCCTTCGTCGGCCCGTCCGGCACAGCACCGTTCAGGCGCTTGAGGAAATCGATTTCATGCTGGGTGTTCCACGCCATGCCCTTGCCGCCGTTGCCAATCGTCGACATGAGCGGGCCCAGAGACGTGAACCGCCTGTAGAGGTTGGGATAGTCGCGCTCGATCACCGTGACCGTCGGCATCGTCCTGCCGGGTATCGGCTCGCACTCGCCGCGTTTCCAGTCCCTGACATCGAGACCCTGCGCCATCTCGGCCGGCGTATCGTGCAGGATGGGCGTCAGAACGACGTCCTTCTCCACGCCCAGAACCTCCGGCGCCACCTCGGAGAATTTGCGTGCGATTCCTTTGTAGATCTCCCAATCGCTCTTGGCCTCCCAAACGGGATCCACCGCACTGGTGAGCGGATGTATGAAGGGGTGCATGTCCGATGTATTGAGGTCGTTCTTCTCGTACCAGGTGGCTGTCGGCAGAACGATGTCGGAATAGACGCAGGTGGTCGACATGCGAAAATCGAGCGTCACCAGAAGGTCGAGCTTGCCCTCCGGCGCCTCGTCCCGCCAGACCACCTCGGTCGACTTCTGCGCACCGATCTCTCCCAGGTCCTTGCCGAGGACACCATGAGAGGTCCCGAGCAGATGCTTCAGGAAGTATTCGTGTCCCTTGCCCGACGAACCTAAGAGGTTCGAGCGCCACACGAACATGTTGCGCGGCCAGTTCTGCGGAGCGTCGGGATCGTGGCAGGAGAGTTTGAGCGCGCCCGATTTCAGGCCGCCGGCTACATAGTCCTTCACGTCCTGCCCGGCAGCAGCAGCCCGACCGGCAACCAG
>JBFWWW010000173.1:0-8452 GCA_050245975.1 Hyphomicrobiaceae bacterium | reverse complement strand
TGGAACTCCTTCACGCCGATGAAGATCTTCTCCACGCCCTTGTCGTTGGCGAAATGAGGTACAACGTGACCGGCCATGCCTGCGCCCTTCGGTGGTCTCGCCCAGATTTGCGCGGACCATAGCCGCTCGGGGCCGCGAAGGATAGCCGTCCACGCTGCCGCAGGCGCGGATAAACCGCAGATGGAAGACGAAGGATCGCGCGTGAACACATTCGAGTCCGATGGCGTCAGGATCGCCTATATCGACGAGGGGGCGGGCGATCCCGTCCTGCTGCTGCACGGCTTTGCCTCCAGCATCCGCTACAATTGGACCGATCCCGGCTGGGTGCGGACGCTGACCGGCGCGGGCTATCGCGTGATCGCCTATGACGCGCGCGGCCACGGCGCCAGCGAGAAGCTCTATGCGCCCGAGGACTACGGCGCGGAGAAAATGTACGGCGACGCGCGCCGGCTGCTCGACCACCTCGGCATACCCCGCGCCGACGTGATGGGCTATTCGATGGGGGCGCGGCTGACGGCGTTCCTCGCCATCCGCCATCCGGACCGGGTGCGCAGCGCCATCTTCGGCGGCCTCGGTATCAACATGGTGCGCGGCCTGGCCGGCACGGGGCCGATCGCGCACGCGCTCGAAGCGGGCAGCATCGACGACGTGAAGAACCCGACGGCGCGCACGTTCCGCGCCTTCGCGGAACAGACGCACAGCGACCTCAAGGCGCTCGCCGTGTGCATCCGCGCCGCGCGCGTCGTCATCTCGGCCGAGATGCTGGCGACGATCACCTGCCCGGTGCTGGTGGCGGTGGGGACGGAGGACGTGATCGGGGGATCGGCCGACGAGCTCGCCGCGCTCATCCCGGGGGCCAGGGCGCTCAACATCCAGCGGCGCGACCACATGCGCGCGGTGGGCGACCGGGCCTACAAGGAGGGCGTGCTGGAGTTCCTGAAGACGCGGCCCTGAGCCCGGCGGCGGCCGGCCGCAAAAGAGCCGCAAAAAGAAAGGCTCCCGCACCACCAGACCCGAGCCCATGAATGACAAACGCGGGGAATGTCGAAGGGTCTCGGTGCCGGCAACCTGCAGGAGCCTTACGCACGGGTACTTACGCAAACGCAACACACTTTCGGGCGATCCTGAGTGTAGGCGATGGACAGAGACGCGCGAATGAAATGTCGGCGGCGGCTGGAGTTTCATGTGGATAAGACGCAACCCCGCCGAAGGAGAGGCCCCGCGGCAACACTGCGTCACGGGACGCACACTGACGAGCCGGCTTGGTGCCGCGAAACCGATGTGCGATGCTAAGAGTATGCGTCAGCGTGCGATTTCCTTTCTGATCACGCTTTGTGCCCTCGCCCTGGCGGCGACCGGCGCAGCCGCACAGACTCCCGTCGACCTGGAGCTGGTGCTCGCCGTCGACGTGTCCCTGTCGATGGACCTCGACGAGCAGCGCCTGCAGCGCGACGGCTACATCGCGGCCTTCCGCGATCCCGAGATCCACAAGGCCATCGGCAGCGGCGGCTACGGCCGCATCGCCGTGACCTACGTCGAGTGGGCGGGCCAGCTCTCCCAGCAGGTCGTGATCCCGTGGACGCTGATCGACGGGCCGGCGGCGGCGAACTCCTTCGCCGCCGACCTCGAGCAGCGGCCCATCTCGCGCCTGCGCATGACGTCGATCTCCGGCGCGATGCTGTTCGCCGCCGCGCAGTTCGAGCAGACGCCCTACAAGGGCGTGCGCCGCGTGGTCGACATCTCGGGCGACGGGCCCAACAACTCCGGCGCGCCGGTGACGATCGCGCGCGAGCAGCTGCTCTCCAAGGGCATCGCCATCAACGGCCTGCCGATCATGCTGAAGCAGGGCACGCGCTCGGGATTTTTCGACATCTCGGCGCTCGACGCCTACTACCGCGACTGCGTCATCGGCGGCGCGGGCGCCTTCATGGTGACGATCACCGACCACAACGAGTTCATCCCGGCGACGCGGCGCAAGCTGCTGCTGGAGATCGCCTCGGCCGCGACGGCGCCGCCGCCCCTGCTGCTGCGCACGCAGGCCACGGGACAGGAAGAGGGCACCACCGACTGCATGATCGGCGAGCGGCTGTGGCAGCGCTACATGGACGGCCGCTTCCCGAACTAGCTCCCATCCGGCAGATCGATTTCGAGGCGCAGCCGGCGCGCTTCTTCCACATGCAGGACCCGGACGGCTATACGGTCGGGATCATCCAGCGCGGCGGGCGCTTCCGCTGACGGCTTCGGGCGGCGCGGCGAATCGACGGCCCGGCAGGGACGCCGTCCGGTTCGGGAGTTTGGTTTACGCAGTCTTAAGAGGCGGCATGGCATCGTACGCCTGTCATGTCCCAGTCCCGCGTCCGCCTGTCCCGCGTCGTTCCCTGGTTGTCGCTGCTCGTGGTGCTGCTCGTCGGCGCCTGCGGCAAGACCAGCGACTATTTCGTCGCCAAGGAAGAGCCGTGGCGCGACGAGGAGGAGCGGGCCTGCCTCGCCTCCGGCGTCGTGCGCGCCAGCCCGTTCCTGACGCCGCGCTCGGCGCTGGGCGCCGGCAACTTCTGCGGCGCGCTGCAGCCCTTCACGATGTCGGCCGCCGACAACGGGCGCGTCGCGCTCAAGCCGGCGGCCGCGCTGCGCTGCCCGATGGTGCCGCAGGTGGAGCGCTGGGTGCGCCTCGTCGTCGAGCCGGCGGCGCGCGCCACGTTCGGCGTGCCGCTGGTGGAATTGAAGATCGCGGCCTCCTATTCCTGCCGGCCGATGAACAACGTGCATGGGGGACGGCTGTCGGAGCACGGCCGCGCCAACGCCATCGACGTGGCGGGCTTCGTATTGGCGGACGGGCGCACGATCATGGTCAAGACCGGCTGGCACGGCGCGTTCGCGGAGCGGACGTTCCTGCGCCGTGTGCACGACGGCGCCTGCCAGCACTTCACCACGGTGCTGAGCCCCAACTACGACGCCAACCACCGCGACCACTTCCATCTCGACCTGGCGCGCCAGGGCCGCGACGGCTCGAAGGTCATCTGCAAGTAGCGGCGTCCGGCGACATCCGGCACAGGCTCGCCTGTGCGGCCGGGTCGCGGATATTTGCCGCACGGCAAATTCCGGGATGACGGGAGAGGCAGCCAATTGCGGGGGCGACAGAAGGTGGCCCGCGCGCCGGATCACCCGGCAAGCCTCTCGGGCACGCGCAGGATGACGGCCGACTGGCCGAGCGGCGGGCCCTCGCGATAGCCCTCGACCACGAAGCCCAGGTGCGCGGCCCAGGCCTCGATCATCGGCCGCTCGATGAGGATGTTGAGGTGCTGCGCCGTGCCCGTCCTCGACTGCTCGACGAACAGCACGAAGATGTCGAGGTGGCGCGGGGCCTCGAGGAACGAGAACACCATTTTGCCGCCGGGCTTCAGCGCGCGCCGCGTGTCGGCGAGATAGCGGAACGACTCGGCGTGGTGCAGGTGCGTGAACACGCTGAAGGCGCAGGCGACGTCGAGGCTCGCATCGGCGCAGGGCACCGACAGCGCGGTGTTGAGGCGGTAGCGGTAGTCGGGCGGCGACTGCTCGGCGGCGAAGTCGAGCAGCTCCTGCACGACGTCGATGCCGAGATAGTCGAGACGGCGGAAGCGCTTGCCGAGCTGGTGCGCGAGCCGGCCGCTGCCGCAGCCGATGTCGAGGATCGCGTGGCCCTCCGCAAGGCCGCACTCGACGAGCAGGTCGGCCTCGACCCTGCCGATGTCGTCGTAGCGGCCGCCCACGGCCAGCGCCATCGCCTCGCCGCGCGGATGCTCGGCCAGGAGCCCGCGCACGAGCCGGGCGTAGTCGCGGACATAATGCGGCTCCGTCACGGCCGACGACAGCCGCGCCCTGAGCACGCTCAAACCACGCCGGATGCTCATTCCCCTCTCCAGTATCGCGCGGCAAGCAGGTTAGGCCTGCGCGGACCGAATGCAATGCAGAACGCGCTCGACAGATGCGGCGGGGACGCGCTAGCCCTGCCTGTCGAACCGGGGAGCAGGGCCGCCGTGCAACGTGAGGTGATCCAGACGCCGTCGCGCGCCATCGCGCTGCTGTCGACGGCAGCCTTCGCGAGCGCGGCCAACCTGCGCATCTGCGACCCCCTGCTGCCGCAGATCGCCAGCCAGTTCTCCGTGACGGTCGGCACGGCGGCCTGGATCGTGACCGTCTTCTCCATGTCCTACGGGCTGCTGCAGCTCGTGCACGGCCCGCTGGGCGACGCCTTCGGCAAATTCCGCGTCGCCGGCATCGGCTCGCTGGTGACGGGCGTCGCCACCGCGTCGTGCGCGCTGATGCCGAACCTCGACCTGCTGGCGCTCGCCCGCGCCATCGCCGGCGGTGCGGCGGCCGCCGTGATCCCGCTCGCCATCGCCTGGATCGGCGACGTCATCCCCTACGAGCGGCGCCAGCCGGTGATCGCCAAGTTCCTGTCCGGCCAGATCCTCGGCGTCGTGTTCGGCCAGGCGGCGGGCGGCGTGATGGGCGACCTGTTCGGCTGGCGCAACACCATGGTCGTGCTGGGCGTCGTGCACCTGATCGCCGGCAGCCTGCTGATGCTGGAGGTGCGGCGGCGGCCGGATGTCGACCCGAGCAGCCTGCGCACGGGCACGCGGCCGCGCTGGCGCGACGTGCCGACCTCGGCGCTGGCCGTGCTGTCGGAGCCGTGGCCGCGCGTCGTGCTGGCGACGACGTTCCTGGAAGCCGTGTTCATGTTCGGCGCGCTGTCCTACGTCGGCGCGGAGTTGCATCGCCGCTTCGGTCTGGGGCCCGGCGCATCGGGCCTGATGCTGGCGGCGTTCGGCGGCGGCGCCATCACCTACGCGCTGACCGCGACCCGCTTCGTGCGCCGGTTCGGCGAGGCGGGGCTGGCGCGCTGGGGCAGCCTGCTGATGAGCCTCGGGTATGTCGTGCTGGCCCTGACGCCGACGCTGGTGCTGGTGCCGTTCGCGGTCGCCACCATCGGGCTCGGCCTCTACATGTTCCACAACACGCTGCAGACCAACGCGACGCAGATGTCCACCAGCGCGCGCGGGCTGGCGGTGTCGCTGTTCGCGCTGTTCTTCTTCATCGGCCAGTCCTTCGGCGTCAGCCTCGCCGCGCCGGTGATCGACGCCTTCGGCGGGCTGCCGGTGTTCATCGCCTCGGCCATCGCCCTGCCGCTGGCGGCGCACTGGTTCAGATACCGTCTCGCCGGCCGGCCGCCGCGGGCATGACGGCCACAGATGAACTTGGCGCGCATTTGCGCTAGAGAGTGCCATGAGCTGGCATGGACAGGGCGGGCGGCGCGGCTACCATCACGGCAACCTGCGCGAGGCGCTGATCAACGCCGCGCTGGCGCTGATCTCGCAGAAGGGCACGTCCGGCGTCACCTTCGCGGAAGCCGCGCGGCAGGCGGGCGTCAGTCCGGCGGCGCCCTACCGCCATTTCCGCGATCGCGACGCGCTGCTGGCCGACGTGGCGCGGCGCGGCTTCGAGAAATTCGAGGCCGAGCTGAAGGCGGCCTTCAACGACGGCAAGCCCGACGCGGTGACGGCCTTCGAGCGCCTCGGCCGCGGCTATCTCGCGTTCGCGCGCAACGAGCCCGCCTATTACACGGCGATGTTCGAATCGGGCCTGTCGCTCGACCAGTATCCGGAGCTGCAGACGGCGGGCGACCGCGCCTTCGACGTGCTGCGCGCGGCCTGCGATGCGGTGGTGGGGCTGATGCCGGCCGCGCAGAGGCCGCCCGCCCTGATGATGGCGCTGCACGTGTGGTCGCTGTCGCACGGCATCGCCTCGCTGTTCGGGCGCGGCGACGGCGCGCGCCGGCGGGTGCCGATGAGCGCCGAGGAGCTGCTCGAGGCGGCGGTGCTGATCTATCTGCAGGGCCTTGGCATCAAGGGCATGCCCAGACGCTAGGGCGTTTCAGGTTCGGGCCGGCTCGCGGGACGCTGGGTCCCGGCTCTCGCTGCGCTCGGCCGGGATGACAATGGAGGGCGCGCTCCGGCGGGGATGACAACAAGGGGGAGCGCCGGCGGCGATGACAGTGGGGGCGCTCGGCCGGGATGACACGGTGAGAATTGGACCTCCACCCGTCATCCCAGAATTTCGCTCTCCACCTGTCATCCCAGAATTCGCTCTCTCCCTGCCGCGCAGCGGCCATCCGGGACCCAGCTCACGAGCGAGCGCGTGCCTGTGGTCCTGGGCGCCGAGGCGCGGGACTCCCGATCCGGCGCGCCCTTCCTATATTTTTTCCTGTCCGCCCTTGATTTCGCGTGGCCGCTTGCCACGTATGTAAATGGTAATTACATTGACATCACAGAAAGGGGCTACGGGAGACGCCGATGCACGAGTTCACGGCACGCATGGACGACATGGGGCGGCCCGCCTGGCTGGCCCTGATGGTCCTTGGATTCATCTTCTTCTGGCCGATCGGCCTTCTGGTTCTGGCTTATCTACTCTGGAGCGGACGCATGGGATGCAACTGGCACGATGCACGGGACTGGCGGCAGCGGGCGGCTGAGCGCTTCGAGCGCAAGCGCGAGCGCTGGGAGCGCAAGATGGAGCGGTTCGCCGGTTATGGCCGGCCGGGCATGGGCGGCCGCAGCGGCAACCGCGCCTTCGACGAGTACCGCGAGGCGACGCTGCGCCGGCTCGAGGAGGAGCAGCAGGCCTTCCACGATTTCCTGAGCCGGCTGCGCATGGCCAAGGACCGCGAGGAGTTCGACGCCTTCATGGCCGACCGCCGCACGCAGGGCGCACAGAACAACCCGCAGGCCGAGCCCCGCGGGCCGTCCTCCGGGCCGTCGGGGCCCAGCGTCCCGCAGGCCTGACCTTCGGCCCTGCCGACAACGAGCGACGTCTCCGCCCGGCCCGTTCATCGCGCCGGGCGGAGCGGCTTGTGCGGCCGGCACCGAGAGGCTAGGTGGACGGCGCCGGCACCGGGCCGGCAGCCCGGACAGCGCCAGCCCGACGATGCCCCGCTACCGCGTCATAATCGAATACGACGGCACGCCGTTCGTCGGCTGGCAGATGCAGGCCGCCGGCGCATCGGTGCAGGGCCGCCTCGCCGAGGCCATCGCGAAGCTCGCCGGCGAGACCGTAACGGTGCGCGGCGCGGGGCGCACGGATGCCGGCGTGCACGCGCGCGGCCAGGTGGCGCACTTCGACCTTGCCCGCGACTGGCCGGCCGACACGGTGCGCGAGGCCGTCAACTTCCACCTCAAGCCGGACCCGATCGCCGTCCTCGACTGCGCCGTCGTCGGCGACGATTTCGACGCGCGCTTCTCGGCCACGGCGCGCCACTACCGCTACCGCCTGCTGGTGCGGCGCGCGCCGCCGGTGCTGGAGCGCAACCGCGTCTGGTGGATCGCGCAGGCGGTCGATGCCGCGGCGATGCGGGACGCCGCCCGCGCACTCGTCGGCCGGCACGACTTCACCACCTTCCGCGCCGCCGGCTGCCAGGCGAAATCGCCGGTGAAGACGCTCGACCGGCTCGACGTCGAGACGCACGGCACCGGACACGGCATGGAAATCCACGTGCTCGCCTCGGCGCGCTCGTTCCTGCACAATCAGGTGCGCTCGATGGTCGGCAGCCTGAAGCTCGTCGGCACAGGGCGCTGGCAGGCGGGCGACATCGCCCGCGTGCTCGCCGCGCGCGACCGCACGCAGTGCGGCGTGGTGGCGCCGGCGGCGGGCCTCTACCTGGAGCGCGTCGACTACGGGCCGCGCCCTCCTGCGGCGGCAACGGACGACGGCGGGGACGGCGATGAGCTGGAGTGAGCAGGTCTTCCGCTATTGCGAGCGCGGCGCCGATCCCGCGTTCTGGGCCGAGCCCGCCAACGCGCTCACCAACGCGGCGTTCCTCGCCGCGGCGGCGTGGGCCTGGTCCGGGGCACGCAGGCAACGCGGCGCGATGCAGCCGGGAGTGCGCAGCGCCGCGGACGCGCTGACGCTGATCGTCGCCGTCATCGGCATCGGCAGCTTCCTGTTCCACACGACGGCGACGCGCTGGGGCATGGTGGCGGACGTGGCGCCCATCGGCCTCTTCATGCTCGCCTACCTCGCCTTCGCGCTGCGCGTGCTGCTCCGCTGCAGCGGCGTCGCGACCGTGCTGTGGCTCGCAGCCTTCGTGGCCGCGCTGGCCGCCGCCGGAGCGCCGAGGTGCGGCGGCGGGCCGTGCCTCGAAGGCTCGCCCGGCTACCTGCCCGCGCTCGCAGCCCTCATCGCCATCGGCGCAGTGCTGAGCGCGCGCGGCCACGGCGCGGCGCCGGCCCTGCTCGGCGCGGGCGGCCTCTTCGCCGTCTCGCTGACGCTACGCACGCTCGACCGCGCGCTGTGTCCGTGGACGGCGCTGGGCGGGCGCGCGCTCGGCACGCACTTCGCCTGGCACCTCATCAACGCGGCGCTGCTGGCGCTGCTGTTACGCGCGGCCTATGCCGCGGCGGCGGACGCGCGGCGCGCCTGA
>JBFWWW010000172.1:0-8650 GCA_050245975.1 Hyphomicrobiaceae bacterium | reverse complement strand
ACCGATGCGCTCGATCCAGAGCGGCACGGTGGCGAACAGAGCCCAACACAACAGCATCGCCATCGGCAATGTCGGGACACGCCCGGGCAGCATCTCAAACCTCCAGCACGCTCTTCTTGCCGAACAGTCCGCGCGCGCGGACGGACACGACAGCGATCAGCAACAGGTACATCGACAGCATCGACCATTCGGACGCATAGGCCCCGGACAGCCCGACGACGATGCCCACCATGAGCCCGCCGATAACCGCGCCCCAGAAGCTGCCCACTCCACCCAGCACGATGATAAGGAAAGCCGGAATGACCGCATCGACGCCCATGTGCGGGCGGATGCCCCACAGCGGCGCCAGGACCACGCCGGCGATGGCTGCGAGCATGGTGCCGAGCACGAAAACCCAGACGCGCAGACGCGTCAGGTCGACGCCCAGCGCCTGCACGATCTCGCTGTCATGCGCCCCCGCCTTCACCATCGCACCGAAGCGTGTGCGTTCGACGATCCACCACACTGCCGCCATCGCCGCGATCGCGAACGCCGCGGCCCAGAACCGGTAGATGGACCAGATCAGGTCGAGCATGATGAAGCCGCCCGCCATTGCGCGGGGCACAGGGATCATGTAGTCGCGCGTCCCCCAGACCTGGCGGATGAGTTCCTCGAGCACCATTGCGATGCCGAATGTGAGAAGCAGGCCATAGAGCGGATCGCGCCCGTAGGTGCGACGCATGAGCCGCTCGATAACGAGCCCGAACGGCGCCACGAGGATCGGCGCCAGCACCAGAGCAGCAGCATAGCGCCAGCCGAGCGGCACGCCGGCCCAGGCCGCGTGCAAGTGATCGGGCAAAGGCAGACGCGGCGTCGCGATGGCGCAGGCGAAATAGGCCCCGAGAGCAAACAGCGACCCGTGCGCGAGGTTGATCTGCTCCATCAGACCCAGGATCAGCATGAAGCCGAGCGCAATGAGCGCAAACAGCAGGCCCAGCGTGATGCCATTAAGCAGGTGCGGCAGGATATTGACGACCGACATGCGTTTGCCCGGGCTGATAAGCGAAGCGGAGCCGCGCCAGCATCGCACGGCCCCGCTTCAGGGAGAGAGGACTACATCTCGTAGCTGGGCACGTCCGCATCGGCCTTGAGCTTGCACTTGCCTGGCGCATCGTCGTCCAGCGCCGCCTCGGGCTTGGTCCAGCTCAGGATCTCGAAGTGATCCGTATTGTCGGTCGGCTTGGCGTTGCGGCGCGCCAGGTAGATGGTCTGCTGCAGCTGGTGCGTCGCCGGATCGATATAGGCATCGAAGTGCTGCATGCGATCGGCAGCCGACATCTTGTGCCCTTCGAGCTGCTTGATGACCTTGAGATTGTTGGTCGAGCCCGCGCGCTCGATGGCGCGCAGCAGCTCGCGGGTCGCCATGTAGCCGTTGTAGGACACGTTGCCCGGCACCGGGATCGGCGACTTCGGATAGGCAGACTGCCAGCGCGCCACGAACTCGGCGACGCCCGGCAGCGGCAGCTTATGATACCAGGTGGTGCCGAACACGCCGAACAGGGTTTCGGGTGCGCCCCAGATGTCCGGCCAATCCTGCTGATTGTTGATCCAGGCCGCCTTGTCCTCGAGCTTCAGGTCGCTCACCTGCTGGCGCAGGGCCTTGATGTCGTCGCCGCCGATGGCGGCCGCGACCACGTCGGGCTTGGCCTGCTGCACCTTGAGCAGATAGGACGTGAAGTCGCGTGTGTTTTGCGGCACCAGCAGATTGTCGATGATCTGCCCACCGGCCTTCTCGACCAGCCGCTTGGTCGCCGCGGACGTGGTGTGTCCCCAGACATAGTCGTTGGTGAGCAGCAGCCAGCGCTTGCCGATCTTGTCGATGGCATTCTGCACGGACGCCTTGGAGAAGTTCGTGCCATTGCCATCCCAGACGAACTTGACGCGCGAACAGTTTTCGCCCGCCTCGCTGGGCGCGGAGGAATTGGTGTTCAAATAGACAGTGCCGTACTTGGCAGCCACCTGGGTGATGGCGTTGGCGACACCCGAATGCAGCGCGCCAATAAGAAAGGCGCATTGCTCCTGAGCGATAAAGCGCTCGGCCACACGCGTGCCCGTCGCGGGCAGCGTCTCCGTATCGGCCGTGATCCACTCCACCTTGCGACCGAGCACGCCGCCCTTGGCGTTGAACTCGGCGACCGCCATGAGGATGCCGCGCAGGTCATCCTGGCCGCTGTTGCCGTACTGGCCGCTCGCATCGCATGTCAGCCCCAGCTTGATCGGCTTGGCGCCTTGCGCCCAGACGCGATTATGCTTCCACGGACCGAAGAATGTCGCGGCGCCTGCGGCAGCCGCCACTCCCTTCACCATGCGACGGCGCGAAATCCTGTGCTGCTTCATCGTCTCCTCCTCCGGCTGCCACGGCTCGCTCGTTGACGGCGGCTCGTTGTTGCGACATAGAATAAACATTCCATTTTGACATGTGAAGTGAAATAAATGGGTCATACAAGAAAAAACGCCAATGGGCGCGGCAAACCGAAGGCGGCACCCGATCCCCAGGCCTCCTATGAGGCACTGCGTGGGGAGATCGCGCGCCGCCATCCGCGTTTTGCCAGCCGCCTGAAACAGATCGCGGAGTTCGCGCTCGACCACCCCACCGAGATCGCGCTCGGCACCGTGGCGGAGGTGGCCGAGCGCGCCAGCGTACAGCCCTCGGCCATCGTCCGGTTTGCACGCGCGCTCGGCTTTGGCGGCTTCACGGACATGCAGCGCGTCTTCCGCTCGCGCCTCGTGGCAAGCGTCGCGCCGAGCTACAAGGAGCGCATCGCCGGGCTCCGCCGCGACGGCCGCTTCTACGACAGGAACCCGCGCGCGGTGCTGTCGCGCTTCGCCTCCGAGGGCATGGTGGCCCTGGAGAGCCTGCAGGACAGCGTGCACGAACCTGATCTCACGCGTGCCATCGGCCTGCTGAGCGATGCACAGATGACCTACGTGCTCGGGCTCGGCGGCTCCTTTCCCGTCGCCACGCACCTCACCTATGTGCTGCGCAAGCTGGGGCGCCGCGTGATGCTGCTCGACGGGCTCGGCAGCGCGCTGGCCGATCAGGCGGCGGTTGCAACACCGCAGGACGCGCTCATCGCCATCAGTTTCAAGACCTACAATCCGGATACCGTACGCCTTTTTCCGCTTTTCCTGGCCCGCGGCGTGCCGGCCATCAGCATCACCGACAGCCTCCTGAGCCCGATTGTCGAAGGGGCGGATGTCGTGTTTGAAATTCCGGACATGCCAGAGGCTGCGCTGCGCACAATGGTCGGGCCCATGTGTCTCGTGCAGAGCCTGGCCGTGGGACTTACGCTTGCGCTCGAATAGCTCGCAGCCACAAGACACCAGGGAGGTATCGCATGGTCGGCAGACTGCTTGAAGGTCAGGTCGCCCTCGTCACCGGCGCCGGCCGGGGCCTCGGACGTGCATTCGCAGAGCGGCTCGCCCTCCTCGGCTGCCACATTGCCGTACACGGCATGCGCGAGGACGGGCCATCGGAATTCGGCGCGCCCCTCACCCTCACCGACGTCAGCCGCACCATCGCGGAGATGCACAACGTAAGAACGGTAAAGATTCTGGGCGACCTTACGCGGGGCGAAGACGTGGAGCGCACGGTGGCGACGGCATCATCCACGCTCGGGCCTATCGACATTCTCGTCCATAACGCGGGCGGCGATATCGCAGCGGCAGGCGGCAAACCCAATCCGAACGACGCCGTCAATATCAAGAGCGAGGACGTGCGCGCTGTGATCGAACGCAATCTGATGAGCACCATCTTCGTGTGCCAGCGCGTGGCGCGCGACATGATGGCGAGACGCAAAGGTCGCATCGTCACGATCAGTTCGGTCGCCGCATTCAAGGGTCGGACGAACGGCGCCATCTATGCGACATCGAAGGCCGGCGCATTGCACTTCACGCGCTGCCTCGCCGACCAGATGCGACCCTTCAATGTCGCCGTGAATGCCATTGCACCCGGCGACACGCGCACCGAGCGCTTCCTGGCCACCCGAACCGTGAATCCGGAACGCCTGGTGGACGATGGTACCCTTGACCGCATCGCAACGGTCGATGAAGTGGCTCGCGTCGTCGAGTTTTTTGCCGGGCCGATGGGCGCCTTCGTCTCTGGCCAGGTCATCCGCGTCGATGGCGGCGGCCAGGCCTGGCCAGCGTAACGCACGCCCGGAGACGCTGCCAGCCTTGTTGCGCCACCGATATGCAAGTTCGGCAAATGTCAGCGCGCCGGTCGTCTCGTCCAGATCCGAAGGTCGGCGATGACTTTCACGGTCGCGGCAAGCAGGAGCACACACAAGGCGGCCTTCGATATCGTCTCCATCGTGCCCTCGATCAGGAGACCATGCGCCACGCTTGCTGCAACGATCACAACGGCGAGGAGGGTGTGCGAAAGCCGCCACGTGCGCGGGCGCATGCGCAGCCGCCGGCGCAGCGCAGCCAGAAGCGCCACGATGAAGACCGCCCACATGGCGATCACCCCCCAGCTTGAGAAGGGCGTGGGTGAAGCAAAAAGAAGGGCGTCAGTGATTTCCGGCGGGCTGACGATCCAAAGGCCTCCGACGTGGATCGCGACCATCAGGGCGAGCAGTCCTCCGGTCCAGCGGTGGAGGTGTCTTCCCCGATCTGCTGGCAGTCCCGGCAGGTACCCACCGACAAGCAGCGGCTGAACGAGCATAAGCCCCAGCGAGATAATCCCCGCAAATCCAGCGGCGATATGGACCGGGTAGCGCCACGCAAGGAGCGGGCTCATCGCGGCAGCCGCGAGCGGCACCGCAAGAGCGGCCGTGACAGCGGCCCAGATCAGGATTCCCCGGGCCAACTCCTTTCCCGTCCAACGCAACTCGGTCACACCGGCTGAAGAACGAAATGCGCCTCGAGGCTGGTGACTTTTGCACTTGGCATGACGGGACGGAGAAACACGGTCTTGTAAACACCGCTGTCGTAGGCGAGATGCCCGTGCGGTTGGCCAAAGGCCGGAACGATCTGCGGCATCTCGAGACGAAACACCCCGTTCGCGTCCGTAAGCGTGGCTCCGTGACTTCTCTGGTCGTTCTCGTATCCCTCGGTCGTGTGCGCCCAGATCTGGATGCGTTGACCTGCAAGCGGAGCCCCATCGCCGGCACGGCGCACGGTTCCGCTCATCCAGAAGCCGCCGCGGCCGATCCGGTCCACGATCGGAGCGCCCGGACGGTAATTGTTGGACCCGCCCTGCATCGAGAGCGTCGGTGCGAGGTCGTTCGCGAGCGCGGGCGCGAGCAAACCGGAAACGCCCGTTGCCATAGCGGCTCCCCCCGCGACGAAGAAGTTACGGCGACTGATCAGGATGTCGGTCATGTTGGACCTCGCGGCATGCTGTTGATCGGCCGAATGCCGAAGCATCACAAAGGCATCCCATCTTAGCGCGTCTGACACCGAATTCCCAACCGAAGCTGCAGCTGTCGCAGCACCCCGCAATTTCACCGGTATTTGGAGAGAGTTTCCGTGACAGACGAGGGCGAGATTGCTCGCCTCAATCGTCTTCGCGGGTGATTTCGACGAAGCGGACGAGGCGGCCAACGTCCTGGATTCGGATGTCGCTCCGATCGACCGTCACGCCCACGGAACGCAGACGCGCGAGCGCGCGCGATAGGCTTTCGGGGGCTATGCCAAGACGATTCGCGATCAGCAGTTTCTCAAACGGCAGCGGCACGGTGAATGGACCCTCTCTTGCCGGACAAAGGCCGATCAGAAAATCCGCGAGCCTTTGGTCGACGTTCATCCGCTTCATCTGCTCGATCTGCACCACAAGCGCCTTGAGGTGCTGGGATGCCGAGGCAAGCATCGCAAGCGCGAGGTCCGGATCACCATGGATGCAGCGCCGAAAGCGAGCGCTGTCGATACGCAGCAGCCGGCAGAGCGTCACGCATTCGGCGGCGACAGGATATCGGCCGCCCATGAACGTCGCCGCCTCGGCGAAGGTTTCGCCGTGATTGAATACGTTCACGACTGTTTCCTCGCCCGCAACCGAGGTCCGGTAGATTTTGACCCAACCCTCGAGGACGACGTAAAAGCAATCAGCCGTTTCACCCTGCCGAAACAACACTGTGCCGCGCTCGTAAGCGCGCGCAGCGTGACCGCCGACGATCTGCTCGACCGCCCCTTGGGAAATGGAACCGAAAAGAGGAGTCTTGCGAAGAATATCCCAGTCCTGTCGGTCCATTGCACCCCGAGTTGCTCGAAAGGTCGCGGCTCCGCGAGCGCGCTGCAGATACAGTTCAGACCCAACGCTTGATTTAGGTCAAGTGGTCGATCGCTGCGGCAGGAGGTTGGCAGCATTTGCCATGCGGCGTCACCGCGGCGAGGGGCGCGGCCAGCGGCACCGAAGGCAACCCCGTCACGATGCGTGGCGGTCGTAGGATTGCTTCGGTCTGTCCTCGTCCAGAAGAACGCGCTCGGCTGCGCCGTCGAGATCGTCGAATTGACCTGATCGCAGGCACCAGAGGAATGCGGCCAATCCACCCACGCCCAGCGCCAGGGCGATGGGAACGAGGAACAAGTAACCGGCCAAGCCGCTGCTCGTCATGGTCGCCTCAAGCTCATGCGGCCCTGTCGCTGCGAGTTCAGAACCACAAGAATGGATGACGCGGACATGGCGATGGCGGCCACCAGCGGCGTCACATATCCCAGCACTGCGACTGGAAGTGCAACCACATTGTAGGCGATGGCAAGCGCGATGTTCTGGCGCACAAGTCGGCGCGCGTTGCGCGCGACAGCAATTGCCGCGGGTACCGCGAGAAGGCTTTCGCGCACGAACACGAAGTCGGCGGCGCCGCGGCTGATGTCGGCAGCCGAGGCGGGAGCCATGGAGACATGGGCCGCCGCGATGGCCGGCGTGTCGTTGAGCCCGTCGCCAACCATGAGCACCTTCCGGCCTGCCGTGGCTGCCTCCATGATGCGGTCGACCTTGCCGACCGGCATCACTTGTGCGGCATGCGCCATCCCGAGCTCCAGGGCCAGAGACCGGGTCGCGTCCTCGGAATCACCCGAGATGATCTCGGTCGCGAGCCCCGCATCCGCGAGCTGCGAGACCGCCTGGTACGCATCGGCGCGCAGGCGATCGCTGAACCGGAACACCGCCAGCGGCAGCCCGTCTTGCGCGAAAGCGACGCCGTCGGTCCCGGGCACGGATGCGTGAGCGCCGTCGAGTGCCCAGGCGGCGCGACCGAGCCGGAACGTCCGCCCTCCGCTGTGCCCCTCCAGGCCGTCGCCGGGATGCTCCGTGACGGAGTCAAAAGCACGCGGAAGTGTCGGGCCATCGCCAGCAGCGGCGATCGCACGCGCATAGGGGTGCCTGGAGTGGGCCGCTAGGCCGGATGCGAAAGCGAGAATCTCCGGCGGAATATCGGCGGCGGCAAGCAGACGAGGCTCCCCGAGCGTGAGCGTGCCTGTCTTGTCGAACACGACCGTATCGACATCGGCCAGCCGCTCGAGCGCTGTGCCGTCGCGCACGATAATGCCGCGCTCGAAGAGCCGGCGTGCGGCAGCCACCTGCACCATCGGCCCGGCAAGCCCCAGCGCGCACGGGCAGGTGATGATCAGCACGGCGATGGCAATTGTGATCGCGCGATGCGCGTCGGCGCCAACGGCCATCCACCCGATGAAAGTGAGGAGAGCCGCCAGATGCACCACCGGCGCGTAGAAACCGGCAACGCGGTCAGCAATCCGCCGGTAGGGGGAGCGCCCCGATGCGATGCCGTCCATCGTGCGCAGCAATTCGGCAAGAAAGGAATCGCTGGCGCCGGATGTGGCCGTAAGGGTGAGTGAACCTGTGAGATTGAGCGTACCGGAACGCAGGCGCGTGCCGGTCTCAGCCGGTTGCGGCTGGCTTTCGCCCGTGATGAGCGCACAGTCCATGTCCGAGCGGCCGCTCACGACCAACCCGTCGACTGGCACACGTTCGCCGGCAGCCAGAATGAGCGTCATGCCGGGCTCGATGCGGTCGACCGGGAGATAAGTGCGCTTGCCGTCAGGCGCGACGACAAGAGCGCCACGCGGCAACAAGCGAGCGAGGCCAGTGACTGCCGAGTGCGCGCGCGCGCGCATAACATGATCGAGCGTGCGACCGATCAGGAGGAAGAACAGGAGCGTCACGGTCGCGTCGAAATAGGCATGCTGTCCGTGGGTAGCAGTCTCGTAGAGGCTAAGACCGTAGGCCAGCAGGATGCCGACAGAGATAGGCACGTCCATGTTCGTGCGCCCGTACCGCAGGGCGCGCCAGGCCGACTCGAAGAAGATGCGGCCTGAGTAGGCAAGTGCCGGCAGCGCGATGGCGGCGGCAATCCAGTGGAACAGATCTCGGGTCGCGGCGTCCGCTCCCGACCAGACGGAGACGGACAGCAACATGATGTTGCTGGCGGCAAAGCCCGCGACGGCCAGCGCCGTGATGAGGCGGCGCAGGGTCGAGTCCTCGCGCCGGTTATCAAAATCGCTGACGTGGGCGTCGAAGCCGCGCGCCTGCAGCGTCTGAATGAGCGGGGGTGGTGAATTGCCGTGCCAGAGCACGCGGACACGCTTGGTCGACAGATTGACGCGGGCCTCATCGACGCCCGGGAGCGCGGAAAGCGCCGTCTCGATGCTGCGG
>JBFWWW010000171.1:0-8679 GCA_050245975.1 Hyphomicrobiaceae bacterium | reverse complement strand
CGTCGATGCGGCCGAAGCTGTCGACCGCGGTCTTGATGACGCGCTCGGCGCTGGCGGGTTCGGCGACGCTGTCGAGGCTCGCAACCGCCTTGCCGCCTGCTTTCACAATATCGGCCACCACCTCGTCGGCAGGAGCGGCGCTGGTCTGTCCCTCGCCATCGGCTGCGCCGCCCAGGTCGTTGACCACGACGCTCGCGCCTTCACGGGCAGCGAGCACCGCGATCTCGCGGCCGATGCCGCGGCCGGCACCTGTGACAACGACGACCTTGCCGTCGAGATGGCCTGCCATGAGCGTCTCCCTTGGAAATATCGTTACTCTTTTTGCGACAGTCGCACCGGCCCCCTTTCCGGTCAATTCGATAGAAGAGTATGGTGCCCCAAGACGCCGAGGCGCCTGCGTCAGCTCCCGCCTTTTGCAACGAGAGACCATCCGTGGCCGACACCAGCAGTGCACAGCGGCTCATGCAGCGGCTCGAGGCCTTTGCGCGCCACACGGACGATGGCGGCAGGCTCACGCGTCTCTATCTGTCTCCGGCTCACAAGGCTGCAGCCGAGGAGTTGGTGGGATGGATGCGGGAGGCGGGGCTGTCCGTCGAGATGGATGCGCTCGGCACCGTCCGGGGCCGCTACGAAGCGACGACGCCGGGAGCGCCGGCACTGCTGATCGGCTCGCATATCGATACCGTGCGCGACGCGGGCCGCTACGACGGCACGCTCGGCGTTCTGGCGGGCTTGGCGGCGGTCGAGGAGCTGGGCCGCAAAGGAGAGCGATTTCCGTTCGCGATCGAGGTGATCGCCTTCGGCGATGAGGAGAACATCCGCTTTCCGACGACGCTCATGTCCTCGCGCGCGCTGACCGGTGACTTCGATGCGCGCTGGCTCGATGCGCGCGACGAGGCCGGCGTACGCGTTGCCGACGCCCTGCTGACGTTCGGCGGCAACCCCCAGGGCGTCGCCGGCCTTCGCCGCGAGCGCGACTCCGTCCTTGCCTATGTCGAGATGCACATCGAGCAGGGGCCGGTGCTGGAGGCGGAAGGCCTCCCGGTCGGGATCGTCTCTGTCATCGCCGGTTCGGCCCGCCACCAGGTCACCGTGACCGGTTTTGCCGGCCATGCCGGTACGGTGCCGATGCATTTGCGCCGCGATGCCGGCACGGCTGCCGCGGAGATGCTGCTTGCCGTCGAGCGCTGCGCCACGTCTTGCGGCATCGTAGCGACCGTGGGCCGTCTCGTCGTCGAGCCCGGTGCCAGCAATGTCATTCCCGGCCTGGCCCGGTTCACGATCGACATCCGTGCCCCGATCGACGAGGTGCGGCGGGTAGCGTTCGACGATCTGCGCGGCGAGATGGAGGCGATTGCGGCACGGCGCGGCGTGGGCCTCGACGTGTCGCGCATGTTCGATGTGCCGGCGACGGCTTGCTCGCCCGTGATCGTCGCCGGACTCGAGGCGTCGGTCGCCCGCGTCGGCATCACGCCGCGACAGCTTCCGTCAGGCGCAGGTCACGACGCGATGGCCATGGCGCGCCTGTGTCCGATGGGCATGCTCTTCGTGCGCTGCAAGGAGGGCATCAGCCACAACCCGGCCGAGTCGATCACTGCGGACGACGCAGACGTGGTCCTGCGCGTGCTGCTCGACTTTGTCCGCGCCTTCGCCCCCGAGCGGCTGCGATCGGGCTAGGCTGGTCCCTGTGCTGGTCGCGTCCGGCGCCGGAAAAGACCCGTGATGCGCTCGCTGACGCCGGGGATCGACCAGAGGATGGAGAAAATCGTGAGCGACGACAGCACCGTGCAGAGCGGCCGCGTGAAGAACGGCGCGAGGCTGCCGCTGGACAGCACGAGGCCGCGCGTCAGGTTGTTTTCCAACAGCTCGCCCAGCACGAGCCCCAGGATCAACGGCGCCATCGGGAATTTCAGAAGCCGCAGGATGTAGCCGAGCAGGCCGAAGAACAGCATCACGTAAATGTCGAACACGCGCTGCGTGATGGCGAACGCGCCGACCGTGCACAGCACGAAGACGATGGGCATGAGGCGCTCGCGCGGAACGAGCAGGACGTAGAGCAGCGGCCGCACCAGCACCAGGCCGAACAGAAGCTTACTCATGTCCGCGATCACGAGCATGGCGACGATCTGGTAGAAGAACTCCGGCGTCTCGATCATCAGCATCGGGCCGGGATTGATATTGTGGATCATCATCGCGGCCATCAGGACGGCCGCCGGGGCCGAGCCTGGCACGGCGAGCGTCAGGACGGGAATGATGGCGCCCGGCACGCAGGCGCTCTCGCCGGTTTCGGCTGCCATCAAGCCTTCGACGGAGCCGCGCCCAAACTGGTCGCGCTCCTTGCTCGCCCGCCGCGCGGCGGCATAGGACGTCCACGCGGCCGTGTCCTCGCCCAGGCCCGGAAGAATCCCGATGAAGGTGCCGATGGCGCCGGAGCGCAGGATCGTGCGCCAGTATTTGACCACGTCGGCGATGCGTGGAATGGCGGAGTCGAGCTTCGTGCTGACGGCCTGTACCGCCGGCCCCTGCGTCGCCATCAGGACTTCGGCCACACCGAAGGCGCCGACGAGGGCCGGCAGGAGCCCGATGCCGCCGGCAAGATCGGTCGAGCCGAAGGAGAAGCGAGGAAAGTTGTAATGCGGCTCCTGGCCGATGGTCGCGATCCACAGGCCGAGGAAGCCGGCGATATATCCTTTCAACGCATCGCCGCCGGAGAGTGTGCCGGCGATGACAATGCCGAACACGGCGATCCAGAAGAACTCGTAGCTCTGAAACTTCAGTGCAAGCTCGCTCAATAGCGGCGTCAGCGTCGCCACGCACAGGATGCCGAACAGCGTGCCGAGCCATGATCCGCTGGTGGAGATGCCCATGGCGCGGCCGGCCTGCCCCTTCCGCGCCAGCGGGAAGC
This sequence comes from Hyphomicrobiaceae bacterium, assembly GCA_050245975.1. Lineage (GTDB taxonomy): Bacteria > Pseudomonadota > Alphaproteobacteria > Rhizobiales > Hyphomicrobiaceae > JBFWWW01. The sequence goes on along the minus strand of JBFWWW010000171.1, from coordinate 5,774 downwards.
CGTCGAGTGTCGAGCAGGCGCTGGCCGGCGTGCCCGGAATGTTGAGCAGGATGGCGCTGCGGCTGCCGCCGTAGATGGCGCCGACATAGATGCAGATCAGGACCATGATGGCCTGCTCGTGCGGCATCGTGAACGTCAGCGTGGTCAGCAAGGCGACGCCCATCGTCGCGGTGAGGCCCGGGAGTGCGCCGATGACGATGCCGAGCACCGTCGCCCACAGCACGTTGAAGACCGTGTACGACGTGAGGAGATGGCCGAGGGCGATCCCGAACTGGTCAAGGCTGTGCAGCATGACAGGGCGCCCCTACGGCAGTCGCACGAGGAAGATTTCTTCGAACACGAGGAAGATGCCCGCGGATGCGACAGCGCCGAGCAGGACCGCTTCGGCACTGCGGCGCAGACGGGTGCGCCAGGACTGGCCCGGGCGCCACTCGAAGACGATCGTGAAGACGGCGATGAAGATGGCCGACGCGAGCCAGAACGGCATCCGCGTGATGAGGCCGACGGTGAACATGAGCGCCAGCGCGCTGGCGACCGCCAGGCGCATGGGATCGCTCATCCCGCCGTCATTGGGGCCGGCGGCAACCCAGGGCGAGGCAGCGATCAGCCCTTGCCGGCCGCGTCGCAAGGATCTTGCGATCAGCCATAGCGAAAGAATGCCGATGATGACGCCATGCAGCATCGGCACCAGCGCCGGCGCCTCGTAGATCGCGCCCTTCTGGTCGAGGTAGGTCGGCATCATCCACGACACCACGATGATTCCGATGGCGAGCGCCAGAAACGCCGCGCCAGTGATCATGTCGACCCGCGGCGGAAGCGGCTGCTCGTGAGGGAGGACGGTCAGTTCTTCTTGCGGCTGAGGCTTCGCGGTGGCCATGGGGCAGGCTCTCCGAGAACGCAGCGGAGTATGAAAACGAGCGGGGCCGGAAAATTTTCGGCCCCGCTGTTGGCTCTAACACTATTTCAGGCGCTCGATCCCCAGCGTATCCGGCGAGACCTTGGCCTTGCCGGCATCCTGGTAGAGCCAGGCCGTGTAGCGCACCATCTTGTAGGCCTCGTCGCGCGCCTCCTTGCCGGCGAGCGGCGCAAAGATCGCGGCGCGCTGCTGGGCGTAGTGCTTGATCGCGTCGGAGTTGGCGATCTTGTCCTTCCAGACCTGGTTGACGGTCTGAACCACCGCGTCCGGCACGCCCTTCGGCATCCAGACGCCGAAGTAGTTGAGCGGCGCCGGCATTTTCGGCAGCCACTTCGTCGCGGCGGGAATTTCGCCGTAGCCCTCGAGCATGACGGGCTTCTCGGTTTGCGCGGCGAGCGGGATCAGGCGCTTGCCCTTGATGTGCTCGGACATCTCGACGAGGAGCTGGGCGACGGCCTTCGTCTCGCCGGCGACGGTGGCGAGCACCGCCGGCGCGCCGCCGTTGTAGGTCACGTGCTTGTACTCGATAGGCGTGACGGCCTTGATCGATTCCATGTAGTTGTGGCCGGCAGAAGAGAGGCCCGCGGTCGCAACGGGGAAGTTCGCGCCGTCCTTCTTCAGTGTTTCGAGGAACTGGCCGAAGTCCTTGATGCCCGAGTTCGGGTTGACGGCGACGACGTTCACGTTCGCCACCGCAAAGTACATGTTCCAGTCGTCGAGGCCGGTGTCGAGCAGCCCGAGCACGCGATAGGTGCCGACGTCGACAGCCGCGCCCGCGGCCCAGGTGTAGCCGTCCTTCGCCGCTTCCAGTGCGTTCTTGGTGCCGACCGAGCCCGAGGCGCCGGGCTGGTTGACGACGATGAACTTCGCGCCGAGCGCTTTCTCGAGCTCGGCGGCGACGATGCGCGCCATCTGGTCGGTCGATCCGCCGGCCGCCCACGGAACGATGACCGTGACGGGCCGGTCCGGTTTCCAGGCATAGTTCTGCGCTGTCGCCGTGCCGGCCCAAAGGCCGACCACTGCGGCTGCAAGAGTCGCAAGCAAACGTTTCATGCTGTTCCTCCCGAGGGCCTGCCGTGCTAAGTAACGAATTGGTTACTTGGCCGCTGAGACTGTCCGGCATGAGCGATTTCGTCAAGAGGCTTCCGTTGCGCGTGCTCCAGGTCGGATGCGGCGCGTTCGGAATTGTCCACGCCGCGGCCTGGGCGCGCCTTCGTCCTGACGTCGCGGTGACCGTCGCCGACATCGATGCGGAGCGCCGCGAGCCGCTGCTGCAGATGCCGGGCGTAATGCGGGCCGTCGGCGACTGGGAGGCGGGGCTTGCGGACGCCGATGTCGTCGACATCGTGACGCCGAGCCCGACACACTTCGATATTGCCTGCCACGCGCTCGAGGCCGGCTGTGACGTGTTCATCGAGAAGCCGGTGACCGACACCGCGCGCCAGGCGGCCGACATCGCGGCGCGCGCCGCTGCGCGGGGCCGGCTCGTGCAGGTCGGCTACTTTTTCCGCTTCCATCCGCTGGCGTTGCGGGTGCGCGACCTGCTGCGTCAGGGGCAGGTGGGGGAGGTGCACTGGATCGATGCCGATTTCACAAGCCTCAAGCGCCCGAGGCACGATGCCGGGGTGATCCTCAACGATGCGGTGCATTTCCTCGATCTTGTCTGCTGGCTCATGGAGCAGCGGCCTGTTTCCGTGACCGCCATGACAGGTGACCGCCTCGGCCGCGGGCTCGAGGACCGCGCGGCCTTGTCGCTTGCGTTTCCTGGTGGCGCGATCGCCCGCATCAGCGCCAGCTGCCTCGTGCCGGGGGACGAGCCCGATCCGGTCGTGCCGGGCGCGTGGTCGCGCAAGCGCATCGCCCTTACGGGCGACAAAGGGCAGATCGCTGCCGATTTCATGACGGGCGAGATCGTTATCTGGCCCTGTCGTCAGGTCGGGCGCCATGATGCCGGCGGCACGGTGTGGGAACCGCAGTTCGAGCCGCGGCAGTGCGAGCGGCTGCCGCTGCCGTCCACCGAGGATGTCGTTGCGGCCGAGCTTGCACACTTCGCGGCCTGCGTGCGCGAGAGGCGGACGCCGGAGGCCGCCATCGCCGATGCCGGTGTCGGCATGGCTCTCCTGTGCGAAGCCTTGCACGAGGCTGCGAGGCATCCTGCCCGCGTCGCGCTGGAGGTGTCGGCGTGAAGATCGCTCTGTGCAACGAGGTGCTGCGCGACCTGCCGATCGAGCGTCAGGCCGAGATGGCCGCGGCGCTGGGCTATTCCGGACTGGAGATTGCCCCGTTCACGCTGGATGAAGCCGCCTGGAGCCTGTCGCCCGACCGCCGCGCGGCGATCCGGCGGGCCTGCGCGAATGCCGGCATCGCCGTCAGCGGGCTGCACTGGCTGCTCGTTTCGCCGCCGGGGCTTTCCATCACGACCGCCGACACATCGGCCCGTGATCGTACCATCGATGTCATGCGCCGCCTGATCGACCTGTGCGCGGACCTGGGCGGCACTTATCTCGTCCATGGCTCGCCGGGCCAGCGGCGCATTTCCGAGGACAGCGACCCGGGTGCCGCCGCCGAGCGCGGCAAAGCCGCGTGGGCTGCCGTTGCCGCCGACGCAGCCGGTGCCGGCGTCGTCTACTGCATCGAGCCCCTCGCGCGGCCCGAAGCGGATTTCGTGACGACCGTCGCGGAAGCCGCCGAGATCGTGCGCGGTATCGACAGGCCATCGGTCCGGACGATGATCGACGCCAGCGCCGCCGCACGCGGGGAAGCGGAGGCGCCGGCCGATCTCGCGTCGCGCTGGCTGCCGAGCGGCCTCGTAGCGCATATCCACCTCAACGACCGCAACCGGCGCGGTCCAGGCCAGGGCGAGGATCGGTTCGCGCCGCTTCTGTCGGTACTGCGCGCGCATCGCTACACGGGCTGGATCGGCATCGAGCCGTTCGACTACGTGCCCGACGGACCGACATCCGCGGCGCGCGCCATCGGCTATGTGAAAGGCATTCTGGAGGGACAATCGGCATGACGGAGGCCCCGCGCCTGAGGCTTGTTTCGGTCGAGCGCTACGAACGCGACGTGAAGCTCCGGCTTCCATTCCGGTTCGGCGTCATCACGGTGACGGAATCGACCCAGGCGGTCATCCGCGCCACGATCGAGCTGGCGGACGGGCGTCGGGCGACAGGCGTCGCGGCGGAAACGCTGGCCGCCAAGTGGTTCGACAAGAGCCCCGAGTTTTCCGATGCGCAGAACCTCGATCAGCTCCGGCAGGCGCTCGACATCGCCATCGATCTCTATCGGGCACACGGCCTCGATACGCCGTTCGGGCTCTACGCGGGGACATACGAGGCGCAGCTCGCGAAGGGCGCGGAGCTTGGCCTCGTCCCGCTGGTGGCCTCCTACGGTCCCGCGCTGCTCGATCGCGCCATCCTCGATGCGCTCGGGCGCGCGCTCGGCCTCTCGTTCCCCGAGATGATCCGCACCAATGTCGCCGGCATATCGATCACGCCGCTCACACCTGATCTCGCCGGCTTCGATATGCCCCGGTTCCTCGGCGGCCTGACGCCCGGCGACGGCATCGACGTGCGCCATACGGTCGGCCTCGTCGATCCCATCGTCGCATCGGACCAGAAGCCGGGCGAGCGCGTGAATGACGGCCTGCCCGAGACGCTGGAGGAGGTCGTCAGCTACTACAAGGGGCGCTACTACAAGCTGAAGGTGGGCGGCAATGTCGCTGCCGATCTCGACCGGCTGTCCCGCATCGCCTCCGTGCTCGATCGCCAGGATGGGCAGTACTTCGCCACGCTCGACGGCAACGAGCAGTACGACGACGTGGAGGGAATTGTCGAGCTCTGGCGGCGGATGCAGGCCGAGCCGCGGCTGGAACGCCTCGTATCCTCGACGCTGTTGATCGAGCAGCCCATCAAGCGCCAGGTGGCGCTGGCCAAATCCGTCGCGCCGCTCGCAGCGCTGAAGCCGGTCATTGTCGATGAGTCCGACGGGGAGCTGGCGGTCTTCCCGAAGGCGCTCAGCCTCGGCTATGCCGGCGTATCGAGCAAGGACTGCAAGGGGCTCTACAAATCGATCCTCAATGCCGCGCGCGTCGCCCGCATCAATGCCGAGGCGGGGCGGCCGCGCACCTTCATGTCCGCGGAGGACCTGACGACGCTCGCCGGCGTGAGCGTGCAGCAGGATCTTGCTCTCGTCTCGCTCCTCGGCCTTACCCACGTCGAGCGCAACGGACACCATTTCATGGACGGCATGGCCTTCGCCAGCGAGCGTGAGCAGGGCTCATTCACCGCCGCGCACCCCGATCTCTACGACCGTTCCGGCGGTCCGGCGCGGTTGAGGATCAGGCAGGGCCGGCTGCAGCTCGGCTCGCTGCGCTGCCCGGGCCACTCGGTCGCCGGCGAGACCGACTTCGCCAGCCTGCGCGCCATGCCCGACGCGCCGAAGGGTCGCATCCTCGGGGCCAACGCGAAGACATCGGCATGAGCGCGCTGCCCGCCAGCTTTGCCTCCGTTGCGGCGCTCGAGGATTTCATGACCGCGCCGCGGGCGGATGTGGCTGCCGATCTGGCGCGAGCCCCCGGCGACATCATCGTGCTCGGGATTGGCGGCAAGATGGGGCCGACGCTTGCCCGCCTTGCCAAACGCTCCGACCCGTCCCGCCGTGTCATCGGCGTCGCGCGCTTCTCTGATCCCGCCGTGCGCAAGGAGCTGGAGACGGCCGGTATCGAAACCATTGCCTGCGATCTGCTCGACCGGGAAGCGGTGAAGGCTCTGCCGCGCGCGGCAAATGTCGTCTTCATGGCCGGCATGAAATTCGGTGCGACGGGCAACCCGGCCATGACCTGGGCGATGAACGTCCA
>JBFWWW010000170.1:0-8680 GCA_050245975.1 Hyphomicrobiaceae bacterium | reverse complement strand
GCTGACTTTCTTTGTTCTTTGGATATCCGAGATGTCCGGCGCAAGCTGGACGGGGGAGCCGCCTCTTCCGGGTCTGTCCAAGGTCCGGAGGAGGCGGCAGTCGTTTGATCGCCGCGTCAGCCGTGCGTGATCAATCTGCCTTCCACCTGCAGGATGCAGCTGTCGATGTTGTGCATGATCTCGTCGGCAACGGCGATGTCGCGCTCGACGGTCGCAAGGTTCTTCTTGCGTTGCGCCGGCCCGGACCGCGTCAGCAACGCGGCGAGCCACCAGAAGAAGGCCTTCAGGGCCAGCCCCATGCGCCGCCACACCGACTTCGACTTGCGCGACCGTTCCTGGCGCACCGCAAGGGCCTTGCGCTGGCGCACGAGAGAGCGACGCACGAAGGCCACCTCGCGCTTCTTATGCTTGAGCTCCTTGACGGCCGAGCGCGCCTCGTCGGCGGAGTTCACCTGCACCATCACCTCGGTGCCCTCGATGCGGGTGTAGCGCGTCGGCGCAAACTGCATGGATCGATCCGGACTTTGCGATTTCCAGGGAGATTTCCCGGCATCACATTGCCCAAGCCGGGGCCCGGAGGCAACGCGTGAGACACACCGGCGACAGTCGGAATACGGATTGCCGCCCGTCGCGATGCCGTCGGGGCGGGACCTGAGCCGGTCCATGTCGGGGCGATGACCGTCGGCCGGCCGAATACGGCGGTGTCCCGCCCTACTGCGGCGCCAGGTACTTGAGCGCGGCCGACGAGGCCGCACCGCCCAGCACGCATGGCAGGCCCACTTCCATGTGCCCCAGCGCACCGGCCGCGACACAGCCCAGCGCGAGCGCCGTCTGGCCGGCCTGGCCCCACCAGGCGTAGTTGCGCGCCGTTTCCGGTCCCTTGGCCTTGACCTGATCGATGGCGGCGATCGCATCCTTGCGGATCTTGGAAATCTCGAAGGTCTCGGCTGCCTCGATCACCTCGCGCAGGATCGGCTGGGTGGTCTTGGTCTCATAGGCCAGCGCGCTCTTGAGCATGTCGAGCAATTCCTTGTCGCGCGTCGCATTGGCGGCGAGGGTCCACTTCGCCATGCTGCCCACGGTGAGACGCTCGACGTTGTCCTTGTTCTGCGACCAGGAGAGGATCGAGATCATGCGTGCAACCGGCTCGAAGGATCCCGTGGCGAGATAGTAACCCCACAGCGTGTCGAGCCCTGCCGAGCCGTTGTCGAGCGGCAGCTTGCCCAGCGTCGGCAACTTGCCGTCGAGATAGCGCTGGATCAGGACCGTCCGCGCCGGCATACGCTCAGAGAACGACGTCAGGACCTGCTTCCAGTTGGGCAGGCCGGAATAGGCGATGGCGCGCACCACAAGCACCTGATCCTCGGGCGGCAGCGGGAACATGCGGGCGATCAGCTTGTCGGCCTGCCGCGAGTTGGCGCCGATCACGCCGGCCGTGAAGCCGATGTAGATCCCGGCCGTATCGAGATCCTTGAACACGTTGAGATCGCTCATGGCCCGCACGACGTCGGGCACCTTGTCCGGATCGGGATGGGCGCGGTAGCCCTGCATCCAGGCCATGATCGCGGCGGCGGTCGCGAACTCCGGCTTCTTCTGGGTGCGGGCTGCGAACGCGGGAGCCGTTGCGAGCAGAAGGGCGAGCACCGACGCCATGAGCGTACGCATGAACAGCTCCTCCACCATACGGACTGAACGCCATGAGCCGGACGTGCCGGAACGCCCTGAAGGTCCCCCAGCGGGCCTCGCCACCAGACGGACCGGGGATGGCGGTTTTGTGGCGGTGAAACCCGCCAAGTGCCTGCAGGAGCGCCGGATTCAAGCCTCCTGACGCCGTTCACCCCACCGTCTGATATCCCCGGCCGGGCGACGCGGATGGCTTTCATCCGGCACCGACCCGCATTAAGTCAGAGCCATGCCCATCAAGAACACGCGCGAGGTCCCGGCCGGTCCGAGGCCGGACAACGACCCCGGCGGCCCGGTCCGCACCGGCGTCGAGGTGATTGCGGCGGCCCTGAAGACGCTGCCGGCTTCGCCAGGCGTCTACCGGATGATCGACCGCAACGGCGATGTCATCTACGTCGGCAAGGCACGCAGCCTCAAGGCGCGCGTGACCAACTACGCACGCAAGGGCGGCCATACCAACCGCATCGCGCGCATGATCTCGGCCACCGCGTCGATGGAATTCGTCACGGTGCGCACGGAAGCCGAGGCGCTGCTGCTGGAAGCCAACCTCATCAAGCGTTTCCGGCCACGCTTCAATGTATTGATGCGCGACGACAAGTCGTTTCCCTATATTCTCATCGCGCGCGACCAGGCCGCGCCGCAAATCCTCAAGCATCGCGGCGCGCGCAACCGCAAGGGCGACTACTTCGGGCCGTTTGCGTCGGCCGGAGCCGTCAACCGGACCATCAACATGCTGGAACGCGCGTTCCTGCTGCGCTCCTGCTCCGACAGCGTCTACGAAAGCCGAACGCGGCCCTGCCTGCTGCACCAGATCAAGCGCTGCTCAGCGCCCTGCACGGGCGAGATCGACCTCGACAGCTACGGCGGGCTGGTGGACGAGGCGACGCGCTTCCTGCGCGGCGAAAGCCAGAACGTGCGCCAGATGTACCAGCGCCTGATGGATGAAGCTGCGGCCAGGCTCGAGTACGAGCAGGCTGCCAAGTACCGCAACCGCCTTTGGGCGCTGGCGCATGTGACGGCCGATCAGGCCATCAACCCGGAAGGGATCGAGGAGGCCGACGTGTTCGGCGCGCACCAGGACGGCGGCATGACCTGCATCCAGGTGTTCTTCTTCCGCGTCGGACAGAACTGGGGCAACCGCGCCTACTTCCCCAAGGCCGACCGCTCGCTCGACGTGGCCGAGGTGCTCGACAGCTTCGTCGCACAGTTCTACGACGACAAGCCCGTGCCGCGCCTGATCCTGCTGTCGCACGACATCCCCAACCGCGACCTGCTGGCCGAAGCCCTGGCGACGAAGGTAGAGCGCAAGGTCGAGATCCGCGTGCCCAGGCGCGGCGCCAAGACCGGCATCGTCGAGCACGCGGCGCAGAACGCCCGCGAGGCGCTCGGCCGCAAGCTCGCCGAAAGCTCCTCGCAGCTGCGCCTGCTGGAGGGCCTCAAGGAGCGGTTCGCCCTGCCGCAGATCCCGCGCCGCATCGAGGTGTTCGACAACAGCCATATCTCCGGCACCAACGCGGTCGGCGCCATGATCGTCGCCGGCCCGGAAGGGTTCGTGAAGGGGCAGTATCGCAAGTTCAACATCAAGTCCGCCGATCTCGCACCGGGCGATGACTACGCGATGATGCGCGAGGTGCTGACGCGGCGCTTCAGGCGGCTGGTGATGGCCGAGGTTCCCAAGGCCGACGACGGGCCCGAGGTGGGCGAACCCGAAAACGCGATCGACGATGCGCTCGCCGAAACCCCCGGCACCTCGCGCATCGTCGAGCCGGCGCCGCCCAAGGGCGAGCGCGGCGCGGACGCCATCGCCTTCGGCGTGCTGCGCGCCGACGAGCCCGACGAGGCGGACATCGAGGAAGAGGAGGACGCGCTGGAGGCCGACGCCTTTCCGGACAAGCCCGATCTGGTCCTGATCGACGGCGGCGCCGGCCAGCTCGCGGTCGCCTGCCAGGTATTCGCCGATCTCGGCGTCTCGGACATCCGCGTCATCGGCGTCGCCAAAGGGCCCGACCGCGACGCGGGCCGCGAACACTTCCACATCCCGGGCCGCGCCCTGCCCATCATGCTCGAGCCGCGCGATCCCGTGCTCTACTTCGTCCAGCGCCTGCGCGATGAAGCGCACCGCTTCGTCATCGGCACCCACCGGGCGAAACGCTCTGCCGCCATCGGCCTTAACCCGCTCGACGAGATCGCCGGCATCGGGCCCACGCGCAAACGCGCATTGCTGAAGCACTTCGGCTCGGCCAAGGCCGTGTCGCGCGCCGGCATCGAGGACCTGAAGGCCGTCGCCGGCATCTCCGCCGAGATGGCGCAGAAGATCTACGACTTCTTCAACGAGCGGCCGGCCTGACGCTTACCGTCCCGGCAGAGCGATCTCGGTGGTGGCGTAGCCGAGGCCCGGCGGAATGACGACCTTGCGGCCCGTCTCCGTGCGCACGACTTTCGGCAGGATCGACACCACGGGCGTGGCGCGGGTCGCAGCAACCGCATCGGCGACCGTGCCATGCGCGGCAAGCCGCTCGAGAATGAGCTGCGTCGCCGGAACGATGGTGCGCGCACCGGCGCGGGCCTCTTCGAGCGCGCGGCCCGGCCTGATCCACAGCCCCTCGACCGACTCGTGTCCATCGTGCAGGCCGAGCTGCGCCACAGGTGCTGCGACCAGGAAGAAGTGCGTCTCATAGCGCTTGGGCAAGGCCTCAGGCGTTATGAAATGTGCGAACGGCACCATGAGGTCGAGGGCGAGCGTGAGACGCTCGGCGGACAGAAGCGACGCGAAAGTCGTCTCCCCGGCGGCAACGGACGCGCGGCGCGTCTCGACCAGCCGGTGCGCCTCCTCTGCCGCCAGCAGGGCGGCGCCATCGTGGCGCCGGGCAATCAGCAGGCCGGCCTCCTCGAAGGTCTCGCGTGCAGCGGCGACATAATAGGCCCGCTCCGGCGCAGGCGCAGTCCCCGATACGAGACCGGCCCAATCCGGGGCGCTGTCCTGCGGGTCGAGCTTGCCGCCCGGGAACACGATGGCGCCGGACGCGAAGTCGATCTCGTGGTGGCGCACCACCATGAAAATCTCGATGCCGGCGGGATTGTCCCGCAGGATGACGGCGCTGGCCGACGGGCGGGGCACGGCAGGCTGGGTGGCGGCGGGCATGGCGGGTCGATGCTCCATTCTTTTCACGCGAGGATAGCCGATCCTGCCGCGCATCGCGAGGAGAGCCGCCTGCACGAAGGGAGATACGCCATGCGCGTGATGGTTCTGGTCAAGGCCACCAAGGACAGCGAAGCCGGGCTGATGCCGTCGACGGAATTGCTCAAAGCCATGGGCCGGTTCAACGAAGAGCTGGCGAACGCCGGAATCATGGAAAGCGGCGAGGGCCTGAAGCCGACATCCAGGGCCAAGCGCGTCGCCTTCGACGGCCCGAACCGGACCGTCATCGACGGGCCCTTCGCGGCCACCAGCGAGCTGGTTGCCGGGTTCTGGATCTGGAAAGTCAAGGACATGGATGAGGCCGTGGCCTGGGTGAAGCGGTGCCCCAACCCCATGCCGGGCCCGAGCGAGATCGAAATCCGCCCTGTCTACGAGATGGCAGATTTCGGCGACGCGGTGACGCCCGAAGTCAGCGCGATTCACGAGCGCGCGCGTGCAAAAAGCGAGAAGCGCTGACGCCGCGTACCCCCGCCTGCGTCCGATGTGCGCCTGACGCAGTGCGGGTCACCGACTTTTCCCGTTGCGGACCGCACCGCTCCCGTCGCAGGCTGCGGAAAACGGGCAGCATGGGACGGGGACGGGCATGTTCAGCATCGGCGACATCGAGGTCTTGCGCATCGAGGAAAGCCACGGCCTCGGCTTTGCGCCGAACGTCCTGCTCCCCGACTGGACCAGGGAGGCCGTCGCGCCGCACCTGCCGTGGCTCGCGCCGCACTACTACGACCCCACCGAGGACAAGCTCGTCAGCAGCATCCACAGCTGGGTTCTCAGGACGCGGCACCACACCATCCTCATCGACACCTGTGTCGGCAATCACAAGCACCGGCCCGACTGGCCCCGCTTCCATATGCTCGACCGGCCGTACATGCAGAACCTGGCTGCCGCCGGCCTGAAACCGGAGGACATCGACTACGTGCTCTGCACGCACCTCCATGTCGACCACGTCGGCTGGAACACGCGACTTGAGAACGGCCGCTGGGTGCCGACCTTTCCCAACGCGAAGTACGTTTTCTCGAAGACCGACCGCGACTACTTCGATCCCCGGCATGGCGAGAGCGGACAGAAAACCGCGTCGATCTTCAACGACAGCGTCCTGCCGATCCTGGAAGCCAAGCAGGACATGGTGGTCGAGGGGACAATCCAGCTCGGGGACGGGCTGACCATCGAGCCCGCGCCGGGACATTCGCCCGGGCACGTCCTGATCACGCTCGCGGCCGGCGGCAGCGAGGTCCTGTTCATCGGCGACATCATGCACAATCCAATCCAGATCGCTTACCCGGCCTGGAGCAGCGCGTTCTGCTTCGATCCGGATCAGGCAAGGCGCACGCGGGCGCGCGTGCTCGAGCGCAGCGCCACCCGCCAAAGCCTGCTTTGCCCCGGCCATTTCGGCGGGCCTCATGTGGGCCGCGTCGCCGAAGCCGGCGGCCGGTTCACCTATCTCCCGGGGCGCGGCTGAGGCCCCAACCAACGATGGATAAGACACCATGACCGACCTGCCCGGCAAAGTCCGCATCAACGAGGAAGGGCCGCGCGAAGGCTTCCAGATCGAGAAGGGGCCGATCCCGACCGCGCGCAAGATCGAGCTGATCGACAGCCTGTCGCAGACCGGATTGCAGCAGATCCAGTGCGTGTCGTTCGTCAACCCGAAGAACGTGCCCGGCATGGCCGATGCGGAAGAGGTGACGCGCGGGTTCAAGAAGCATCCGGGCGTGTCCTACACCTGCCTCTGGCTCAATCCAAAAGGCCTCGAACGGGCGATCGCAGCCGAACGCTACGACATCCGCGGCGGCATCGCGCTGACGACGTCGGAGAAGTTCCTGCTGCGCAACCAGAACCGCACGCTGAAGCAGAACCACGACGCGCAGCACGACATGATCGCCATCTTCAAGGCGCACCGCATCCCCGTCGATCGCGCGATGGTGATGGCCGCCTTCGGCTGCAATTTCGAGGGCGACATATCCGCCAGCCGCGTGCTGGAGGTCGTCGCCGAGATCATCGGCCTTGCGCAGGAGCACGGCGAAACCATCTGCGAGGTCTCGCTTGCCGACACGATGGCCTGGGCGACGCCGAAGCTCATCAAGAGCACCGTGGGCGCCGTGCGCGAACGCTATCCCGAGCTCGAGATCAACCTGCATCTGCACGATACGCGCGGCATGGGCATCGCCAATGCCTATGCCGGCCTTGAAATGGGCGTCGCCAATTTCGACGCGGCCGTCGCCGGCCTCGGCGGCTGCCCGTTCGCCGCCCACAAGAGCGCCGCAGGCAACGTGTGCACCGAGGATCTCGTCTTCATGTGCGACGAGATGGGTATCGACACCGGCATCGACCTCGCCAGGCTCATCGCCTCCGCCGAACTTGCCGAAGACATCGTCGGCCATCCCTTGCCCGGATCGGTCAAGGGCGGCGGTGCGCTCGCCGCGCTGCGCGAGAAGATCAGGACCGCCGCGGCCGCGTAGACGATCCAAACGAGAGGACAGCACACCGTGAAGCCGTTCACAGCCGCCGTGATCCAGACCGCTTCGGTCGCCTTCGACGCCGAGAAGACCATCGACAAGGCTGCCGACTTTGCAGCGCGCGCCGCTGCCAAGGGCGCCAAGCTGATGGTGTTTCCCGAGGCCTTCGTCGGCGGCTATCCCAAGGGCCTCGATTTCGGCGCGCGCATCGGCTCACGCACGGCTGCCGGGCGCGACGCGTTCCGCATCTACTACGACGGCGCGATAGATGTGCCGGGTCCGGCGACGGCGCGGCTTGGCGAGATCGCGGCGGCGCATGGCGCGCACATCGTGCTCGGCTGCATCGAGCGTGACCAGGGCACGCTCTATTGCACGGTCCTGTTCTTCGGACCCGACGGCGCGCTGCTGGGCAAGCACCGCAAGCTGATGCCGACGGCTGCCGAGCGCCTCGTGTGGGGCTTCGGCGATGGCTCGACGCTGCCCGCCTTCGACACGCCGCTCGGCAAGCTCGGCTCCGTGATCTGCTGGGAGAACTACATGCCGATGCTGCGCATGGCCATGTACGCCAAGGGCGTCTCGCTCTATTGCGCACCGACCGCGGACGACCGCGAGACGTGGCTCTCGACCATGCGCCACATCGCGCTCGAAGGCCGCTGCTTCGTGCTGTCCGCCTGTCAGTTCTCGCGGCGGCGGGACTATCCGGCCGACTATCCCATCGACGCCGAGACGGAGCCTGACACCATTCTGATGCGCGGCGGAAGCTGCATCATCGGACCTCTCGGGCAGATGCTGACGGAGCGCGTGTTCGACGAGGACGCCATCCTGACGGCCGAGATCGAGCCCGGCGAGGTGGCCCGCGGCAAGTACGACTTCGACGTCGTCGGCCATTACGCGCGACCGGATGTCTTCCGGCTGTCCGTCAACGAGACGCCGCAGCCGGCGGTGCAGACGAACGCGCCGGCCGTATTCGGCATCCGCGAATCGGACTGAGGCCAACTTGGCTGTGCAGGAGGCTGTCGGCCGGCCCTTCCCTGCCTTGCGGGGCGAGGCGAATGCAAGTATTCCGGGTCAGGGATTCGGCAGGAAACTGGGATTGGCCATCTTGCTGGCGCCGACAAAATCCGGATTGCTGGGATCGTTCCCGCTCACCTTTGACGGGATCACGCTCGCCGTGAAGCGCAAGGCTCCGGGCGTGTTCGCCCTGGGTCACACCGGCCCCGACGGCAAGTTTCATGTCAAGCATGTCGGACGCTCCGACACGGACGTGCAGGAAAAGCTGCGCGACTACATCGGATCGGCAAATCTTTTCAAGTTCGGCTATTTCGCCACGGCCAAGGCCGCGTTC
>JBFWWW010000169.1:0-8826 GCA_050245975.1 Hyphomicrobiaceae bacterium | reverse complement strand
ACGGCCATGCCGGGCCTGAGGTCCGGATTGGCGACGAGCGTGCGGACGCGGACGCGATAGGGCCACTGCTCCGGCGGGAGCCGCGACAGAGTGAGAACGCGGAGCGTCAGCCGCTCGCCGCGCGCCACACGCGGCTCGATCAGCTCGATCACACCCGTGACCTCGATCCCGGGGCTCTCCCGCGCGATCACAGGCGCGGCGACAGCCTGCGTGCGGGCTTTTGCCAGCACCACGCCCGCCGCCAGCGCGACGAGCGCGGTCGTGAAGACACGCGCCGAGCCTTCGCGAGGGGCGAGCACATGCAAGACAAGGACGGCGGCCGCGACGGGCAACACCGCCTGCCAGGGCGGCTCGAAGGCCAGCAGGAAATACCCGGCGACGCCTGCCCCGAACAACACCGGCAGCCACAGAAACCACTGGCCCTGTTCGGCTTCGATGAAGCGCACGAGCGCCCCTGCTGCCGCCGGAGCGCCGATCGCGCCGCCCGCGGCAGTCCGCGCGTCCTGCCAGACCGTGCCCGCCTCTGCCATTGACGCTGCACCGGCTGAAAAATTGCCGGCCGACCAAAACTTTCAACTCTTTGCCGTGCTGTGATACACCGGCCTCGCAATCGAGCAGGCCACAGAGCAGCACGCAGCATCATGGACGACAAGTCGAAAGTCCCGCACGGCAAGGTGGTCACGCGCTTCGCGCCGTCGCCGACGGGTTTTCTGCACATCGGCGGCGCCCGCACGGCGCTGTTCAACTGGCTCTATGCCAAGGCCACGGGCGGCACATTCCTTCTGCGCATCGAAGATACCGATCGCGAGCGTTCGACGGACGCGGCCATCGATGCCATCATCGACGGCATGCGCTGGCTCGGCCTCGACTGGGACGGCGAGCCGATCTTCCAGTTCGCGCGCGCCGCGCGCCATGCCGAGGTCGTCGATGACATGCTCGCGCGCGGTGCGGCCTACCGCTGCTACCTGAGCCCCGACGAGCTGGCGCAGATGCGTGCCCGTGCCGAGGCCGAGAAGCGGCCGTTCACCGTCGTCAGCCCTTGGCGCGACCGCGATCCGGCCGACGCGCCGGCGGGCGTGAAGCCGGCCATCCGCCTCAAGGCGGCGCAGACCGGACAGACCATCATCGACGATCACGTACAGGGCCGCGTCGTCTTCCAGAACGAGGTGCTGGACGATCTCGTCATCCTGCGCAGCGACGGCACCCCGACGTACAACCTCGCCGTCGTCGTCGACGACCACGACATGGGCATCACGCACGTCATCCGCGGCGTCGATCACCTGACGAACGCGGCACGCCAGACGCAGATCTATCGCGGCATGGGGTGGGACGTGCCGCAGTTCGCGCACGTGCCGCTCATACACGGCCCCGACGGGGCAAAGCTCTCCAAGCGTCACGGCGCGCTCGGCATCGAGGCCTACCGGGACATGGGCTATCTGCCGGAAGCCTTGCGCAACTACCTCGTCCGGCTCGGCTGGAGCCACGGTGACGACGAGATCTTCACGCTGCAGCAGATGATCGAGTGGTTCGATATCGACGGCATCGGCAAATCGGCGGCGCGATTCGACTTCGCCAAGCTGGCGGACCTGAACGGCTACTACATCCGCCAGGCGGATACGCCGACGCTCATCCGCCGCATCAAGGACATCCTGCCGGCAGTCGAGGGCGGACCCGCCTTCGCCGCCGCGATGGACCGGATCGGCTGGAACCGGCTCGAGACCATCATGCCGGGGCTCAAGGACAGGGCCAAAACGCTGCGCGAGTTGATCGACAGCGCGAGTTTCCTCGTGGCGTCCCGCCCGCTGCCGCTCGATCCGAAGGCTGCCGCGCTGCTCGACGGCGGGGCCCGCGACCTCCTCAAGGCGGTCTGCGAAAGGCTGGCGACGGTTCCCCGCTGGGCGGCCGCGGACCTGGAGGCGGAGGTGCGCGCCTTCTCGGAGACCAGCGGCCAGAAACTGGGCAAAGTCGCGCAACCCCTGCGTGCCGCCCTGACGGGCCGCGCCGTATCCCCGCCGGTCTTCGACGTCCTCGGCGCACTCGGGCGCGAGGAGAGCCTTGCACGCATCGCCGACCAGCTCCGCTGATTGGACAGGCGAGGAAACACCCTTTCGTGAAAGGGCGCGTCTGCACCTTTCAGACAGCTTGCCGCAGTGCAAAATGTATATTAGGCAGAGCAGGCTCTCCCCGGGTCCAATCGCGGACCCCGCCCACCGGTGGCGAACGGATGTGGGCACTGCACAAAAGCACCGAAAAGGAATTGCGCCATGACTGCTCGCGACAGCCAAACCGGGACTCAGAGCGCCAAGACGGCTTCGCTGATCTACGACAACAAGCAGGTCCAGATGCCGGTTCGGTCGGGCACCATCGGCCCCGACGTCATCGACGTCACGCGCCTTTACCGGGATACCGGCTGCTTCACGTACGATCCGGGTTTCACATCCACAGCCAACTGCGTCTCGCACATCACCTACATCGACGGCGACGAGGGCGTCCTGCTCTATCGCGGCTACCCGATCGACCAGCTTGCCGAAAACGCCAGCTTCATCGAGGTCTGCTACATCCTGCTCAACGGCGAGCTGCCGACGAAAGCACAGCTCGAGCAGTTCAGGACCACGATCTCGCGCCACACGATGGTGCATGAGCAGATGACGCGCTTCTTCACGGGCTTCCGCCGTGATGCGCATCCGATGGCCATCATGTGCGGCTGCGTCGGCGCCCTCTCGGCCTTCTACCACGACTCCACCGACATCAACGATCCGACCCAGCGCGTCATCGCCAGCCACCGCATGATCGCCAAGATGCCGACGCTGGCGGCGATGGCCTACAAGTACTCGATCGGCCAGCCCTTCATCTATCCGCGCAACGAGCTCGATTACGCGTCGAACTTCCTGCAGATGTGCTTCGCCGTGCCCTGCGAGCCCTATGTGGTCAATCCGGTGCTCGCCAAGGCGCTCGACCGCATCATGACGCTGCACGCCGACCACGAGCAAAACGCCTCGACATCGACGGTGCGCCTTGCGGGCTCGTCCGGCGCCAATCCGTTTGCCTGCATCGCGGCCGGCATCGCCTGCCTGTGGGGACCCGCTCACGGCGGCGCCAACGAGGCCGCCCTGCAGATGCTCGAGGAGATCGGCACGGTCGACCGCATCCCCGAGTTCATCAAGAAGGCGAAGGACAAGAATTCCGGCTTCCGCCTGATGGGCTTCGGCCACCGCGTCTACAAGAACTACGATCCGCGCGCCAAGGTCATGCAGCAGACCTGCCACGAGGTGCTCGATGCTCTCGGCGTCAAGAACGAGCCGCTGCTCAAGGTGGCGATGGAACTGGAGCGCATCGCGCTGCAGGACGACTACTTCGTCGAGAAGAAGCTCTACCCGAACATCGACTTCTATTCGGGCATCACGCTGCGCGCGATGGGCTTCCCGACCTCCATGTTCACGGTGCTGTTCGCAGTCGCCCGCACGGTCGGCTGGATCGCGCAGTGGAAGGAAATGATCGAGGACCCGGAGCAGCGCATCGGCCGTCCGCGCCAGCTCTATGTCGGGCCCACGCAACGCTCGTACGTCCCGATCGAAAAGCGCTGAGCTGCTGCCGGCTCAAGGCTCGAGGGTGCGGCCGGCGACGGCATAGCGCAGCACGACATCGGCGGCGGCCTCGCTCGGCGTCCCGTGCGGCAATTGCAGATATCGCGGCAGCTCGGCGATGGCGCGGAGCTGCCGTTTGCGTTCCGGCGTGTCGTGGAACAGCGGCGCAAGAGCGGCAGCAAGAGCCTCACCGGTGCACGCTTCCTGGTGAAACTCGGGAAAGATCTGCTCGTCGCCGAGAATGAGGCTTGGCAACACCACGGACGGCGCCTTGATCATGCGTCGCAACGGTACGGCGGCGACCGGATCGACCTTGTAGCCGACGACCATCGGCGCACCGGCGAGCGCCAGCTCCAACGTCACCGTGCCCGAAGCCGCCAGCGCCGCCCGCGCCAGCCGGAAAGCGGCGAACTTGTCCTGCTCGCCGTCGAGCAACAGCGGTTGGCGGGGCCAGGTTTTGATGCCGGCTTCCACGAGCGCGCGCACGTGCGGCACGACCGGCACCGCGATCTCGAAATCCAGGCCCCGCGCCAACAGTCCCGCAATGGCCTCGCCGAACGGCTGCAGAAGATACTTCACCTCCGAACGGCGGCTGCCGGGAAGCACGACCAGCAGGGGACGTTGCGGCGACAGGCGCAGGCGCCTCGCCAGCGGCGTCGTGTCGATCGCCGCCAGCTCGGGCAGCCGCTCGATCAGCGGATGGCCGACATAGGTGCACGGCGGGCCTCCGAGGCGCCGGTGCGCCTCGGGCTCGAAGGGCAGCAATGCCAGGATGTGATCGATGTAGCGCCGCATCTTGCGCGCCCGCCCCGGCCGCCATGCCCAGACGCTCGGACTGACGTAATCGATGATGGGCACATGCGGACTGCGGCGGCGCACGCGGCGGGCGACCGCATGGGTGAATTCGGGGCTGTCGATGATGACCAGGGCATCGGGGCGCGCGGCCTCGACCGCCGCGACCGTGCCGTAGACCCGGCGCACGAGCCGCGGCAGGCGCGCCAGGATCGCGGCCGGCCCCATCACCGCCAGCTCATCCAGCGGGAAGAGCGAAATCAGGCCCTCGCGCGCCATGGCTTCGCCGCCGACACCCAGGTAACGCACGCGGCGGCGATGGCGCCGGTTGATCTCCGCCATCAGCTTGCCGCCGAGGGCATCGCCCGAATGCTCGCCGGCAACGAGAAAGAGCGTCAGGTCGTCGGCTGTTCCGGAGCTGGCTCTGCTCATGGCCTCGGCTCTGCGATTCCGAGGAAGGTGCCCGAGGCGTCCGCAATTCGCGCGGCGTCTCGCCATGCCGGTGCATCGCCGCCGGACGCGATCGCGACCACCCCCTGCACGCGATGATCGCAGACAAGCCGCAGGATCTCGCGCGGCTCGCCCGCCTCGGCGCGGCACACCAGGACACCGCGGCGAGCGGAGCGGCGGCCATCTCCCCACTGGCGCAGGCCTCCGGCGCGTGCAAGCACGCCCTCGATCCCCTCGCCCGCCGCAACCGCCAGCACGTGCCGGCGCGCTACCACGGCAGCCTCGCCGGCACCGAACGGACGCAACCGCCGCTCGACCTCGAGGCCGATCCCGATATCGTCCCGGACCCGCTGCTCGGGGCTGCATCGGCCCACAATACGGATTTGCGCGACAGGAACGGCCGCGACCGGCTGTACCGGCTCGCGCACAAGTCCCGTCACGCTGCAACCGGCGGCATCCGCCGTCTCGACCAGCAACGGCCTGTCGAGCGCCAGAACCGCACCTGCCTCGACGGCGATCGTGCCGATACCGGCGGCCGCGGCGAGCTCCACCGTGCGCGGCCCGATGGCCGGCATATCGACCCGCATCTCCTGGCCGGGCTTGGGCGCCTTGGTGACGGCGCCTGAAAAGCGGCCGCTCGCCGGCGTCCCGGCGGCAACGCGGCGCAGCATGGCATCGGTGCCCTCGGCTCCCTCGATGGCGATGATGCGCCCGCCCCGAACCGCGACAGCCTGGCCGACGTCGAGGTCGCCCAGCGCGCGCGTAACGGCAAATCCGCGGCGTGCGTCCGCGAGCGCGCCTTCGTCCGGGGCGATCCGGCCGAGCGGACCGGCGCCCAGAACCAGATCCGGTGCCACGTCATCGACGCCGAGCACATGCAGCCCCTGCTCCTCGAAGAAGCGCACGACGAGCCTGAGCACGCTGTCGTCACCACCGGCCACGACGAGCTGCATGATGCGCGCGACACCGCGCACGAAGCCGAGGTCAGGGCGAATGCGGAGCAGGTCAGGCCGCCTGACGGCGCCGGCAATGACCATCTGCCCGCCGCCCTCGCGCTTGAGGGTCGCCACCATGCGGCCGATCTGACCCCAATTGACGATGGTGTGGGGAAAGCGGCGAACCTCGCTGCCCGCCTCGCCGTCGATCGCGACGATATGGACGGAGCCGCCATGGCCCAGCACACTCTCGGCGATGGCCACGGGCAAACCGCCGCCGCCAGCGAGAATGCCGATCCGCTGCGTCATGTCGGGCGTGCCGGCCTACTGCTCGGCATGCGGCACGCAGATCGAACGCTTACCGCCGGCGCGAATGAAAGCGACAATCTCCTCCACGATCGGATGGCCGGCGAACTCCTTCTCGACATCCTCCATACGCTCCGCGAGCGTGCCCTCGTTGGCGAACAGGAGGCGATAGGCGCGGCGCAGATTGTGGATGTCCTCGCGCGCGAACCCGCGCCGCTGCAGGCCGATGATATTGAGACCGGACAGGTGGGCACGGTTGCCGAGCGCCATGCCGTAGGGGATGAGGTCGTTCTCCAGGGCCGACATGCCACCGAGAAAGGCGTGCGGGCCCACGCGCGCGAACTGGATCACGGCTGCGCCGCCGCCGAGGATCACGAAATCGCCGACCGTGCAATGTCCCGCCAGCATGACGTTATTGGAGAAGATCACGTTGTTGCCGATGTGACAGTCGTGGCCGACATGCGAGTTGGCGAGGAAGGCGCAACGGTCGCCGACGACGGTCGTCATGCCGCCGCCTTCCGTGCCGGGATTCATCGTGACGCCTTCGCGGATCAGGCAGTCGGCGCCGATGGCAAGCGTCGAAGGCTCGCCCTTGTACTTCAGGTCCTGCGGCTGGTGGCCGATGGAGGCGAAGGGAAAGATGCGCGTGCGCGCACCGATGCTGGTGCGGCCGGCAATGACGGCGTGACTGACGAGCTCGACGCCCTCAGCCAGACTGACGTGCGGGCCGACATGACAGTAGGGTCCGATCCGGACACCATCGCCGATCCGTGCGCCGTCCTCGACGATCGCCGTCGGATGGATATTACCGCTTGGCATCGTCCTGATCCAAGATCATGGCTGAAATCTCGGCCTCAGCCACGACCTGACCGTTCACCTTTGCCTCTCCGAAGAAGCGCCAGGCCCGTCCGCGGCTGCGAATCTTTTTTACATGATAGTGCAGCGTATCGCCCGGCAGCACTGGGCGGCGGAACTTCGCGCGGTCTATCCCCATGAAGTAGACGAGCTGGGGCTTGTACGTCGCGCCGAGGAAGTTGACGCACAGCGCGCCGGCCGTCTGCGCCAGACCCTCGATGATGAGGACGCCGGGCATCACCGGGAATGCCGGAAAATGCCCCTGGAAGTACGGCTCGCTGATGGACACGGCCTTGACGCCGACCGCGCTCTCGTCGCGGTCCATGTCGTACATGCGGTCGACAAGCAGAAACGGATAGCGATGCGGCAGGAGCTGCATCACGCGGACGGTGTCCGCGGTGCCCAGTTCCGTCTTCTTCGGCTGCCCCTCGCTCATATCCTCAATGCTCCAAAGCTTCAGTGCTTGCGCGCCAGCACACAGGCACTCAATCCTCGTCCGCGCCGCCCGGCGCCGACAGCTTCTTGATCGCCGCCACCTGGCGCGCCCATTGCCGGAACGGGACGGCGGGCGTGCCGCCCATCCGCGCTCCCGGCGGGACGTCGTTCTTGACGTGCGAGCCGCCCGCGATCTGTGCGCCCGAGCCGATCTTCACGTGCCCGACCGCACCGGAATGCCCGCCCATGACGACGAAATCGCCAAGCTCGGTCGAGCCGGAAATCCCGACCTGCGCAACGATCACACAGTGGCGGCCGATGACGACGTTGTGCCCGATCTGGACCAGATTATCAATTTTCGTGCCCTCACCGATGATCGTATCCTTAAGGGCCCCCCGGTCGATGCAGGTGTTGGCTCCGATCTCGACGCCGTCCTGGATGATGACCCGGCCGATCTGGGGAACCTTGAGGTGGCCGCCCGGCCCCATGGCGAACCCGAAGCCGTCCTGCCCGATCCGGACGCCGGCATGCAGGAGGACGCGGTCGCCGAGCAGGGCATGGATCACGCTGGCATTGGGTCCGATGAAGCAGTCGCGGCCGACGGTGACCCTGTACCCGACCACGGCCCCTGCCGCGACGGTCGTTCCCCGGCCCACCTGTGCCTCGCGGCCGACGACCGCGCCCGGCTCTATCCGCGCCCCCTCCTCGATCCGGGCGCTCGGGTGCACGTGCGGATCGCCGGGCCCTGCCATTGCCGCACGCGGCTGCATGGCTGACGGATAGAAGAGTTGCAGCGCCAGCGCGAACGACCGGTACGGCGCCTTCGACGGCAGCGCGTTCGTCGCGGCGGGCACGCGTCCGGCAAGCGCCGGTGCGATCAGGCAGGCGCTGGCCCGCGTGGCGGCAAGCTGAGGCAGGTACTTGCGGTTGTCGAGAAAGGTGATGTCGCCCGGCTGGGCATCGGCAAGCGGCTTGACGTCGGCAATGGTGCGCGCCGGATCACATCCCGGCGCCAGTTCCGCAGCGACCTTCTGCGCCACCTCGCCGAGAGGAAACGGGCCTGCACGCTCAAAGAAGCCGGGATGCTCCATCGATATCCCATCCATCGGGGGTTCGGCGCGGCCGTCGGCCGGCATGAGCGAGCAGTCTGCCAGATCGCGACAGCGGGCACCACCGCCGCAGGGCGGTGGTGTTAGGAACTGGTCACGCGCTCAGAATTTGGTCGAGGCGCCGAAGCGGAAAATCTGCTCGTCGTCGTACTTCTCTTTGGTGATCGCCTTGGCGAGGTCGAACCGCAGAGGGCCGAGCGGCGAGTTCCACATCAGGCTGACACCCGCCGAAGACCGGATCGTGTGATCTTCCGCAAGGCAGATACCAACCGTACGATCTCCACCCGGACCGCATTCCGTATTGAGCGCGCGAGCCTTCGTGCCGGCATCGAACAGAGCACCGGCATCGGCGAAGACTGC